>JBJECI010000018.1:0-19825 GCA_051870915.1 Paludibacteraceae bacterium | reverse complement strand
GAGAAGGTAGACACACTCCCCCCCCCCGCGCTCGGGGTCCCCGCAAGCAACGCGCAGTGGGGTGAACTTTGCAGGGAGGGGGTAAGGGGGCGGGGCGTTGCCGGGGAAGCGACAAGGCTCTTCCCAATTTCTTCTTTGCATACCCGCACCAACTCCTCTATATCCATCTCCGCCAAGTCGGCGATGCTGTATCCTGCTATCTTGTAACTCAGCGCCTCTTGGTTCAGCCGCTTGCCGTGGCACACGGGGCACTCCGTCCACTGCTCCTCGCCCTCCTCTGGGGTCGCGGGCGTCTCGCCGGCGGTGAGAACCTCCTCATCCTCCGCAGCCGTAGTGTTCGCCAGCGCCACCAGTTTCTCGTACCAGTCTGCGTCATGCACCACGTCCTCCAGCATCTCATCGGAGAGTGTTTCTTGCCCTTGCACCGCGCTTATCCGCCCAAGTCCCTTGCAGCACGGGCACCAGCCCTGCGGACTGTTGAACGAGAACGTATGCGGCGCAGGGTCGGCATATGAAAGCCCCGTCGTGGGGCACATCAGGTTGCGCGACAGGTAGCGCACCTTGTCGCTCCCGTGCTCACACAGCATCATCACCCCATCGCCCTGCGTCATCGCCTTATCCACCGACTGCCGCAGCCGCACCATATCCTCCGACTCGACGCCACATGGAGGTGCGGTCTCTAGGCCGCACCCTTGTTCACGTGAGACTTCGACCGGCACACGTTCCCCCTCGCTCTTAATTCTTAATTCTTCATTCTTAATTAGAATCCTGTCCACCACCACCTCTATCGTATGCTGCTTGTATCGGTCCACCTTCATCCCGAGTTGCAACTCCTGAACCTCGCCGTCCACCCGCACATGCAGATACCCTTTCTTCCGCAGCGTGTCGAACAGTTCTTTGTAGTGCCCTTTGCGGTTCTTCACCAACGGCGCCAGCAGCAGCACTTTCTTCCCTGCATACTCCCGCCGAATCAGGTCTATTATCTGCTCATCGGTGTAGTGCACCATCTTCTCCCCCGTCAGGTACGAGTGTGCCTCGCCGGCGCGCGCGTAGAGCAGTCGCAGGTAGTCGTATATCTCCGTGATAGTGCCCACCGTCGAACGCGGGTTGCGGCTCGTGGTCTTCTGGTCGATGGAAATCACGGGGCTCAACCCTGTAATCTTGTCCACGTCAGGGCGCTGCATGTTCCCGATATACCCTCGCGCATACGACGAGAACGTGTCCAAATACCGCCGTTGTCCCTCCGCGAAGATGGTGTCAAAGGCGAGCGACGACTTTCCGCTGCCCGACAGACCCGTAATCACCGTCAGCGCATGACGAGGTATCTTCACACTGATATTCTTTAGGTTATGCACCCGAGCCCCTGTAACTTCTATGTATCTGTCTTCAAACACTTGAAACTTGAAACTATTATTTCGCTCGCAAAATTACTGCTTTTTTCCGAAATACGCAAACAAAAGCGCACGAAAGTGCCCGAAATTATCAAAAAACACATCTGTTTGCTTGCACAATTCAAAAAAAAGCAGTACCTTTGCGCCCGCAATCGAAAATGGTAAAATAGTAAATTGTCAAATTGTCAAATGAAAAACGTCCTTGCTATCACGGGAAAGCCCGGTTTGTTCAAGTTAGTGAGCCGCGGCAATAATATGTTGATTGTAGAATCGCTCTTAGACGGCAAGCGAATGCCAACCTACGCACGCGACAAGATTGTCTCCCTCGCTGACGTCTCTATGTTCACCACGGGCGATGACATCGCGCTCAGCGAGGTGCTGACCAAGGTCGGTGAGAAAGAAGGGCTCAAGCCCGCTTCCATCGACGCAAAGAAGGCGGACAACACCGCCCTGCGTGCATGGTTCACAGAGGTGCTGCCCAACTGGGACGAAGACCGCGTCTATCCGAGCGACATACGCAAACTCATCCAGTGGTACAACGTACTCGTCAACGCAGGAATCACCGATTTCAGCGTCGAGGAAGAGCCCGCAGCGGAAGAAGAAGTGGAAACAAAAGACTAATTGCTCCTTCAAGAGATAATCCATATCATAGAATCTGTAGCACCCTTGAGTTACCAAGAGTCTTGGGATAATTCGGGCATACAGGTGGGTAATCCAAGTGCGGACATACGTGCTGCCTTGCTGACAACAGACGTTACCGAGTCGGTTGTCAGTGAGGCTGTTTCGTTAGGCTGCAACCTCATCATCAGCCACCATCCCCTACTCTTCCGCGGTGTGAAGCATATCTGTGGCACTACCCCGCAAGAGCGTTGTATCATCCAAGCCATCCGCCACGACATCGCCATCTACTCCGCTCACACCTCCATGGATGCATACCTCCACGGCGTCAGCGGCAGAATGGCAGAGCAGTTAGGCATCCCCGCCTACCGCATCTTGTCCCCTGGGGAAGCATCCACTGGGGACGCGGGCGTCTCGCCCGCGGTAATGGAGGTGCGGTCTCCAGGCCGCGCCATAGAAGCAAACGTCCATGCTGCTACTGGGGACGCGGGCGTCTCGCCCGCGGTAGGAGATATCCAATGGTTAAATAGTAAATTGTCAAATAGCCAAATAGAGCACGGTCTCGGAGTAATCGGCAACCTCCCCGCGCCCATGCCCTACGAAGCCTTCCTTAGCATGGTAAAGACCCGCTTCCAAGCCCCCTACCTGCGCTATACCCGCGCTCTCAAGCCCGAGGTGCAGACCATCGCCCTCTGCGGAGGAGCAGGCGCAGAGTTCGCCGAGGAGGCGATAGCACAAGGCGCAGACGTCTTCATCACCGCCGACGTCAAGTACCACGAGATGCAGGCTGCCGACGGACGCATCGCCCTCGTGGACATGGACCACTGGGTAAGCGAGCACTTCACCCGCAACATCTTCCAAGACCTCTTGCAACCCCACCTCCCTACCCTCATCTCCACCACCGACCGCACCCCCGTAAACCTATTATAAAAAGCAAAGCAACTACCTAAAATTCCTAGAATTCCTAGGATTTCTAGAATTTCTAGGGTTTCTAGAAAAATAACTAAACAACATACTATCATGGCAAAGCAAGAAAAAGAACTGACAGTAGAGGATAAACTGAAAGCCCTCTACGAACTGCAAACCGTTGACTCCAAGATTGACGAGTTGCGTATCCTCGCGGGCGAACTGCCGCAGGAAGTGAAGGACATGGGAGACATCGTGGAAGGTCTCAAGACCCGCCTCGAGAACATCGAGAACGACATCAAGAACTGCGAGACCCAAATCTCCGACTATCGCGTTCGCACCGAGAACGCCAACGCCAGCATCAGCCGCTACCAAGAGCAGCAGAAGTCCGTGCGCAACAACCGCGAGTTCGACAATCTCAACAAGGAGATTGAGTACCAGCAACTGGATATCGAACTGAGCCAGAAGAAAATCCGCACCTTCACCGCCGAGTTGGAGGCAAAGCGCGAAGAGAAAGCCAAGACCACTGCCGAAATCGAGGAGAAGACCGTTGACCTCAACCAGAAAAAGAGCGAGTTAGACTCTATCCTCGCCGAGACCAAGGACAAGACCGAAGCGCTCATGCTCCGCTCCGCCGAGTTGGAGAAGCACATCGACGAGCGTCTCTTGGCGGCTTTCAAGCGTATCCGCAAGAACGCCCACAACGGTCTGGCGGTCGTAAAGGTAGAGCGCGACAGTTGCGGCGGTTGCCACAGCAAGATTCCCGCACAGCGCCAACTCGACATCCGCGCCCGCAAGAAAATCCTCGTCTGCGAGTTCTGCGGCCGTATCCTCGTTGACCCCGACATGACCGTCAAAGAGAAGAAATAACCCCGTATTCACTGGGGACGCGGGTGGTACATCCCGACAAGTCGGGTACGTCTCGCCCGCGGTAAATTATACATAGAGGGTGCCCCTAAAGACATTGCCTAAACGAGCTATGCTGCGCTTGATAGCGCTGCATGGCTATTTTTATAAAAAATATCAGAACACTTGCATATCTCAAAAAAAAGTTGTACCTTTGCCCTTCGTTGGCAGGTAAGCGTCAAGAGAATTAGAGTCTTGGTCACTCTATCTACCATATCGCAAGACATATCTGCACATCTGGCATTAACAAACAATAATTGGGAAAAATATGACAAGCATACAACAACGAGAATTATTGCAATCTCAGATTTGGAAAATTGCCAACGAGGTGCGCGGAGCCGTTGATGGATGGGATTTCAAGCAATTCGTTCTTGGAACACTATTCTACCGTTTTATCAGTGAGAACTTTACCAACTACATCGAAGGTGGAGATGATAGCATTAATTATGCCGACATGCCTGACGATGTAATCACACCCGAGATAAAAGATGATGCTATCAAGACAAAAGGATACTTTATATATCCCAGCCAACTTTTCTGCAATATAGCCAAAAATGCCCCCACCAACGGGAATCTGAATACGGATTTAAAAGCCGTCTTCGATGCTATTGAGAGTTCGGCAAACGGTTACGACTCCGAGAAAGATATCAAAGGGTTATTTACTGACTTCGACACCACCAGTACACGATTGGGAAATACGGTTGAGAACAAAAACAGCCGCTTAACAGCGGTAATAAAGGGTGTAGAAGGATTGAATTTCGGCAACTTTGAAGAAAACCAAATTGACCTCTTCGGAGATGCCTACGAGTTTTTAATACACAATTATGCCGCTAATGCGGGCAAATCGGGCGGAGAATTTTTCACCCCGCAATGTGTTTCCAAATTGATTGCGCAATTGGCTGTGCATGGACAGACCACTATCAACAAGATTTACGACCCCGCCTGCGGTTCGGGGTCTCTACTGTTGCAAGCCAAAAAGCAATTTGACGCGCATATCATCGAAGACGGATTTTTCGGGCAAGAGATTAACCATACCACCTACAACCTTGCCCGCATGAACATGTTCTTGCACAATGTCAATTACGATAAGTTCAATATCGCATTAGGCAACACACTTACCGATCCCCGATTTGGAGACGACAAACCGTTTGATGCCATTGTATCTAATCCTCCTTATTCGGTGAACTGGATAGGCTCGGACGACCCAACACTTATCAATGATGACCGTTTCGCACCGGCAAGCGTACTGGCACCAAGATCAAAAGCCGACTTCGCCTTTGTGCTGCATGTCCTCCATTATCTTTCCGGCAAAGGCAGAGCCGCTATGGTATGTTTCCCGGGTATCTTCTACCGTGGTGGAGCAGAACAAAAAATTAGAAAATACTTGGTGGATAACAATTTTGTGGAGACAATAATTGCTCTGCCTGCCAACCTGTTTTATGGCACATCTATCGCAGTGAATATCTTAGTCCTTTCCAAACACAAGACAGATACCAAAACGCAGTTTATCAATGCCACAAGCAGTGATTTCTTCAAAAAAGAAACAAACAATAATATCCTTGAAGATGAACATATTGAGAAAATAATGCACATCTTCAGCAGCAAAGAAGATACCCCAAACATATCAAAGTCTGTTGACAATTCTCTCATTGCCGACAATGGGTATAACCTCTCAGTCAGCAGTTATGTTGAGCCCGAAGATACACGCGAGGAAATCAACATCAAAGAACTCAACGAGCGCCTCCGCCAAATCGTAGCGCGCGAAAACAAGCTACGGGCAGAAATAGACCAAATTATTGCAGAGTTGGAGGAAGAATAATGCAAAAGATGGGACTAAAAGGAAGCCGTAGTTTTCGGCAAAACCATCTATACCCCGCCATCAATATAGGGTATGTGGCAAAACGATATCCTAATAATGACAGGCACCCGAATCAAGCATATTACTTGACGCCATCAGGCTTAAACATATTTTCTCTACTAACAAAATAACCGACAATGAACAAACTGCAACAACTGATACAACAACTCTGCCCCAATGGAGTGGAATACAAGAAACTAGGGGAACTAGGCGTTTTTGAAAATGTCGGAGTTGATAAAAAAATAATCGAAGGGCAACCCCTTGTTACATTACTAAACTATGTTGATGTATATAAAAACACACACATATACAACAACACACCAAAAATGGTTGTATCTGCAACAGAGAAAAAAATTCAAAATTGTTCTTGCGAGAAAGGGGATATATTTATAACGCCAACATCAGAAACAAGGGATGATATCGGGCACGCCTCTGTAATTATGGAAACTCTTCTCAATACCGTGTATAGTTACCACATCATGCGTTTTCGCTTAACACACACAAACATAACGACCTCATTGTTTATCAGATATCTATTCGAAACAGAGCTTGTGCAAAAACAGATTTATAAATTAGCAAAAGGCTTAACTCGCTTTGGTCTTTCTAAATATGACTTTGCTAAGATAGAAATTCCACTCCCTCCCATACCTGTACAGGAAGAAATCGTCCGCATTCTTGATAAATTTTCTCTGCTTTCAGCAGAGCTGGAAGCAGAACTGGAAGCAGAACTGGAACTTCGAAAGAAGCAGTACGATTTCTACCGAAACCGTCTGCTCTCTTTCGATTCCGGTCCTACATCCAACACGGATGAGAGCAGTTCGACCCAAAACACTTACCATAAAGGATAGTATCCTTTATTGGTAAAATGGAAAACATTGGGAGACATTGGTACGTTTACAAAAGGTAATGGCATATTGAAGAGTGATTTTACAGAGAAGGGGGTTCCTTGTATGCATTACGGTCAGATACACACTTCTTTCAATACCGTTGCTCTCAAAAATATATCTTTTATATCAGAAAAATTAGCAAAAAAATGTCGAAAAGCGAAAACTGGCGATTTGATTATTGCTTCCACAAGTGAAGATGTACAAGCTTGCTGCAAAGCAGTTGCCTGGTTGGGAAATTATGAGATAGCGGTTAGCGGAGATGCACATATCTTTTCACACAATCAAAATCCTAAATATGTAGCATATTTGTTTCAAACAGAAATGTTTCAGAGACAAAAAAGATTGTACGCAACAGGCACAAAAGTCATAAGAGTCAAAAGTGAGAGTTTAGAAAAATTTTGCTTCCCTTTCCCTCCCAAAGAGGAGCAAGAGCGTATAGTAAAGATATTGGACAGATTTGAGAGTTTGGTGAATGATTTATCGCAAGGTCTTCCCGCAGAGATAGCCACAGTACAACAGCAATACGAGTATTATAGAAACAAACTACTAACTTTTGAGAAAATAGCATGATATGGGACAATCACTGAAAGAAATAGCCCAACAATTGAGAGACTCCGACAAAAAGGTGCAATTAATTTATGCCTTTAACGGAGTAGGCAAGACACGCCTCTCTCGTGAGTTCAAAGATTTGATTGCTCCAAAGAATGAGGGCGAGGAGGATGAAGAAACTCCGATAAAGATTCTCTACTACAATGCTTTTACAGAAGACTTATTTTATTGGGACAATGATTTAGAAGAAGACAAATAATCATTATTGGAAGGAGAAATCAAATGAAACAATATAACACCATAGCAGAAGCCAATAATTTTATCGTGCTGGACAAGTATGATGCTTACGAAGTTTCTCCAGGATACCAAACAGAAGCGGCTTTAGAGCGTGAGTTTATCCAAGATTTGGCAAACCATGGATACGAATATATGCCCGGTCTTACTGACTCCGAAGCATTGCTCGCGAATGCAAGAACGCAACTGCAGAATCTTAACGATGTCGTTTTCTCTGACGATGAATGGCAACGCTATGTAGAAGAGTATCTGGATAAACCGGGTGATTCGCTTGTGGAAAAAACACGCAAGTTGCAAGACGACTATATCTATGATTTTGTGTTCGATGACGGGCATATAAAGAACATATATTTGGTAGATAAACAAAACCTCACGAGAAACAAAGTACAAGTCATCTCACAATTTGCCCAAGAAGGTACACATGCCAACAGATATGACGTAACCATATTGGTCAACGGATTGCCGATGGTACAAGTAGAACTAAAAAAACGGGGCGTAGCCATCCGTGAGGCATTCAACCAAATACACCGATATTCCAAAGAAAGTTTCAATACCACCCATTCTCTTTACAAATATATTCAGGTTTTTGTCATCTCTAACGGGACGGATACCCGCTATTTTGCCAATACCACAAAGAGGGATAAAAATAGTTTTGATTTTACTATGAATTGGGCGAGCAAAGACAACACGCCCATTAAGGACTTAAAAGATTTTACCGCTACATTCTTCCAAAAAAGCACACTCTTAAATATCATTCTCACCTACGCTGTCTTTGATACCAACAATACATTGTTAATCATGCGACCCTACCAAATTGCAGCAACGGAAAGGATTTTGTGGAAAATCAAAAGTTCCTACCAAGCAAAAAAATGGTCAACGACAGATGGTGGAGGCTACATCTGGCACACGACAGGTTCGGGTAAGACACTCACCAGCTTCAAGGCGGCACGATTGGCAACACAATTGGACTTTATCAACAAGGTGTTTTTTGTGGTGGACCGCAAAGACCTGGACTATCAGACCATGAAAGAGTACCAGCGTTTCTCCCCCGATAGTGTCAACGGTTCGGAAAGTACTGCGGGCTTAAAACGAAATATCAATAAAGACGACAACAAGATTATTGTTACTACGATTCAGAAACTGAATAATCTGATGAAGACAGAACAGGAACTGCCTGTTTATCAAGAACAAGTCGTCTTTATTTTTGATGAGGCACACCGTTCGCAATTTGGCGAGGCACAAAAACTGCTAAAAAAGAAATTCAAACAATACTATCAGTTTGGATTCACAGGTACCCCCATCTTCCCGGAAAACGCAATAGGACAAGACACTACAGAAAAAGTATTTGGCAATTGTTTGCATTCGTATGTTATCACAGATGCTATCCGAGATGAAAAAGTACTGAAGTTCAAGGTTGACTACAATGATGTCCGCCCGCAATTCAAGGCATTGGAAACGGAGCAAGACGAACAAAAGTTAACTGCCGCAGAAAACAAGCAAGCACTACTGCACCCCGAACGAATAAAAATCATCTCGCAATACATACTGGATAATTTTCGAATTAAAACCCATCGAAACCTAAGTGAAGACAAAGGTTTTAATGCTATGTTTGCGGTAAGCAGTGTAGATGCCGCAAAATGCTATTACGAGGAATTAAAACATCTGCAAGAAAATGTAACAAATCCACTTAAAATAGCAACTATCTTTTCTTTCGCCCCCAATGAGGAACAAACTGCCATTGGCGAAATAGCGGATGAAAATTTTGAGCCTTCTGCAATGGATAGTAGCTCTAAGGAGTTCTTAACCAAGGCTATCAACGATTACAATGCAATGTTTCGGACAAATTATGGAGTAGATAGCCGAGAATTTCAAAACTATTATCGTGATTTAGCCAAACGGGTCAAGAGCAGAGAGGTGGATTTGGTTATCGTTGTGGGTATGTTCCTCACTGGTTTTGATGCCCCAACCCTAAATACACTCTTTGTGGACAAGAATCTGCGTTATCATGGACTCATACAGGCTTTCTCACGTACAAATAGAATTTATGATGCAACCAAAACCTTTGGTAATATCGTAACATTCAGAGACTTGGAGCAAAACACAATAGATGCAATTAAGAGGTTCGGAGACGATAAGAATCAAGAGAGTATTCAAAATATCGTGCTGGAAAAAAGTTACAACGACTATTTGTATGGTTTCACCGATGCTGAATCGGGAAAGGTACACCCGGGATATATTGATATTGTCAAAGAGCTGGACAACAGATTCCCAGAAGTAACAGACATTGAGACGGAAGAAGATAAACAGGCATTCGTTAAACTATTCGGTGAATATCTGCGTACGGAAAACATATTGCAGAATTTTGATGAGTTCACTAACTTAAAGACATTACAAAGCCTTGACCTACAAGATGCAGAAGCCATCAAAAAATTTAAGGAAACTAATTCTGTAACCGATGAAGGAATCGAGGAAATGCAACATATCGAGGTCTTGGAAGAACGCAGAGCCCAAGACTATAGGTCTGCCTACAACGATATCAGAGATTGGTTAAGATACGAAAGGAATGGGGAAGCTGCGGAAAAATCACACATCGATTGGAATGATGTCATCTTTGAGATAGACTTACTCAAATCACAGGAAATAAATCTGGACTATATCCTTGAGCTGATTTTTGAACACAATAAACAACTAAAAGACAAATCGGCATTGGTAGAAGATATTCGAAGAATAA
Source organism: Paludibacteraceae bacterium (assembly GCA_051870915.1). GTDB lineage: Bacteria > Bacteroidota > Bacteroidia > Bacteroidales > Paludibacteraceae > Colicola. The sequence continues at coordinate 9,685 of JBJECI010000018.1, read as the reverse complement.
TCCGCGCCAGTGTAGGCAATAGAGCAAAAGAAAGTTTGATTATAGAGTTCATCCACGAGACCGATTTGGATACGCTGACAGACAAAGAAAGCATTATTGAAGCTTTTTATAGGTACGCACAACGTAAACAGAAGGAAGAGGCCTCGATATTGATTGCTTCAGAAAACCTTAAAGAAGAAGATGCAAAGCGGTACATTCAAACCTCTCTGAGGCACGAATATGCTAATGAAAACGGAACTGATTTTGTTAATATATTGCCCAAAATGAGTCCCTTAAATCCTATGTATTTAACAAAAAAGCATAAAGTGTTCCGGCTGATTGCTGCTTTTGTTGAAAAATTCAAAGGAATTGGCGGAGAACTGTAACAAGAGTACTCAGAGGCTTCAAAACTTCATTTTACTCCTCACTCCATCGTCCATTCCCCCGTGCGCATGAAGTGTGCGAAGTCGTCCATTGCCTGTGCTCGCCTTGCTTCCAGTTCCTCCTTGCCTACCGTACCCATTATCCATGTCCCTATCCACTCATCGCTCGTCCCGAGCAACACTGCCGTCGTCTTCCTGCGCACAGACGACCACCACTTGTTTCGGTCACTGCACCTTATCGTCGTAGCAGGGCTTTGCAGCAAGTCCGTTGGCGAGAAAGGAAACGCATACCACATTTTGGAACAAAAGAAAAGTTTTAAGTTAGTTTTTACACCTCACAAACGGTTCCTAAACGAAAAGAGACTACCTAACTCAATTTGTTAGATAGTCTCTCTTGTGTGCGCAGGATGAGACTCGAACTCACACGATCTTGCGACCACTACCCCCTCAAAGTAGCGTGTATACCAATTTCACCACCTGCGCTTCGTCGCAGAATTATGATTGCCCATACTCCGAATAATCGGAGTATTCTGAATAATCAGATAATTCGGATAATTCTGCTCCTCAATCAATAAATAAAAGAACCCTTTGGTGCCCAGAACAGGACTCGAACCTGCACGTCTCTCAACACTCGCACCTGAAACGAGCGCGTCTACCAATTCCGCCATCTGGGCAATTCAATACATCAAAAGTTTTTTGCTAAAAAAAGCAGGAAATAATCCTGCCCTCTTCATTGGAGCGGCAAACGAGACTCGAACTCGCGACCCCGACCTTGGCAAGGTCGTGCTCTACCAACTGAGCTATTGCCGCATCATGTGAAAGATCACTCATCACTTCCTTCCCGAAAGCGAGTGCAAAGGTACTGCTTTTTTTTGATATGACCAAATTTTTTGAGAAAAAAAATATAAAAAAGTGCATTTCCTCACTTTATCCTATGCTATTTGGCTTTTTTTTACTAATTTTGCAGCCGATTTTAGGAAGATAACAATCCAAGTATGGAACAAATCCCTGAACAAATAGAGCAAAAAAGGCTACAAATTAAATTAACGAAACGTTTTCACAAGGCTTGTGCGGAATATAGTTTAATTGCTGAAGGCGACCACATCCTGATTGGACTGAGCGGAGGGAAAGATAGTCTTGCATTGGTGGAGTTGCTGGGTAAACGGGCGCAGGTGTATGTGCCGCGCTTTCGTGTAACGGCAGTGCACGTGCGTGTGCGAGAGCGCGCATACCTTAGCGATATGTCGGCGTTGGAGTCGTTCTGCGCGGCGTATCAAGTGCCCCTGCTGGTGAGAGATACAGAGATTGGCGAGATGCCGCAACGGAGGGAAGATAAAAAGGAGAAAGACCCTTGCTTCTTGTGTTCGTGGTATCGGCGCAAAGTGCTGTTTGATACAGCGCAGGAGATAGGGTGCAATAAGATTGCGCTTGGGCATCATAAGGACGATATAGTCGAAACGCTGATGATGAACCTGCTCTTTCAAGGTGCTTTTGCAACGATGCCTCCCCTGCTGCGGATGGAGAAGATGCCCTTGCAGGTGATTCGCCCGCTCTGCCTGCTCGAAGAGAAAGACTTGCGCCGCTATGCGGAGTTGCGCGCATACCCGCGTCAGACAAGGCTATGTCCCTTTGAGAAAGCCTCTTCACGGGCAGAGGTGAAGGAATTGCTAACTGCGTTGGAACGCCTTAATCCGAATGTACGAGACTCGCTTTGGGGAGCGATGGAAAACGTAAAAACGGTTTATCTGCCTAAGCGGAACTAATCAAAGATTATGAGTACGCAAGCTCTGAAAAGTCGGATTATTCAGAGTTCTCAGAAAACTCAGAATATCACTAATCACTAACCACTCTTATGCAAGGTTTTTATACTATTTTGCTTTTGATTTGCTCCAATGTCTTCATGACATTAGCATGGTACGGTCATCTCAAATTAGGCGAGATGACATGGTTCCAAAAATGGCCGTTGATAGCTGTAATCGCTTTCTCGTGGGGAATTGCGTTCTTCGAGTATTGCCTGCAGGTACCCGCCAATCGACTTGGTTTTGAAGCAAACGGTGGACCTTTTAATTTGGTCCAACTTAAAGTAATACAAGAAGTAATTACACTCTTTGTATTTGCCGTCTTTAGCATGATTGCTTTTCATACCGAACTACGGTGGAACCATTTCGTAGCGGCTCTTTGTCTAATTGCTGCTGTTTATTTTGTATTTGGATTCAAATAGCATCAGCAAACACTCACACTTTAAGTTCTTCGTCCGTCATCACTTTCACAACGCGTTTTCCATCAGGTGTGTAGCGGTAGGTAGGCAAGGCAAATAGTTTGTCCACCAAGTCTCTCATCTCTTCTTCCGTTAAGGTCTTCCCGTAAGGTATCGCAGTATCATTAGCCAGCGCCATGGCAATCTGCTTGCGCCACTCTTCTTGCACATTCGCTCCTGTATCGCGCACGGCATCCAAGATATGCCGCAGTGCCGTTACGCCGCTCTGCTGCCCTAACTGCACAGGAAGCCCGTAGATGCTATATGCGGTTTTGCCCAACTGCTCCAAATCAAAACCTATATGCCTCAGTTCTTCCACCATCGGCTCTATCAACACCATATCTTCCGCTGTCAGTTCCAGCACATCGGGGAAGAGCAGTTTTTGTGTCGCCCCTTTCGCATCGGATAGTTGCGACATATATAAATCATATAGTACGCATGCATGGGCGCGATGTTGGTTAATGATTGCCACACCCTGCTCTATCGCCAAAAAGATATACTTTCCTCCGTACTGCCACGGACCGGCTGAAGGAGAAAGTACGAGAGAGAAAAGATTTGCAGCATTTGTGCTCGGAACTTCAGATGCAAGACTATTCAGTTCTTCATCCTTTATCCTTAATCCTTTATCCTGAGTGTATAACTGCTCCCATCCCACCGGTGTTTTGTTGCTGTATGACTTATTCGCTCCGTTAGAAAGATAGCACTCATAGTCGGAACTAATCACTCTTTCATCCTTCATCCTTAATCCTTTATCCACACGGAAGGGATTATAGTTGGGGTCTATGAGTCGTTGGGGAGCATTGGTCGGACGATTGCCGTCGGGCAGGGGCATGTCTATCTCGCCCTCACGGTTGAAATCAATGGTCGGCGCGAGCGAGAACTTACCCAATGCTTCTCGCACGGAGGCAAGCAGTATCTGAAAAATAGCCTGCTCATCAGCAAACTTTATCTCGGTCTTCGTCGGGTGGATATTCACATCAATAGACTGCGGATCGACCTCGAAATAGATAAAGAATGAGGGCTGATACTCTCCCGGGAGCATCCCCGAGTACGCTGTCATCACCGCCTTCTGAAAATACGGATGCCGCATATATCGCCCGTTCACGAAGAAGTACTGCTGCGCGTTCTTTCCCGTTGTCTCCGGTTTGGCAACAAACCCGCGTATCGAGACCAAATCAGTATCCGTATGTATCTCTACAAGGTTGGAAGTGTATTGCCGTCCTGTGCCTTTGCCGAACACGTTCTCGATGCGTTGCTTCTCCGTGCCGGCAGGCAACTCGCTGAGTATCTCATCGTTGTGTACAAAGGTGAACTGCACCTGCGGATAGACCAGCACTATCCTATGGTAATCCGTAAGCAGGTTGCGCAACTCTGTTTGGTCGGTCTTGAGGAACTTGCGCCGCACAGGCACATTGTAAAACAAATTCTTCACTCGTATGTTCGTGCCTACCGGGCATTGACACGGCTCTTGATACAGCACTTCCGACCCCGCTATCTCCAGCCTCGTGCCCATCTCGTCCTCCTCGCGGCGCGTAGTTACCTCCACCTGCGCCACAGCACATATACTCGCCAAAGCTTCCCCGCGAAATCCCATCGTGCGCAGCGCAAAGAGGTCGGCTGCCTCGCGTATCTTTGAGGTCGCATGCCGCTCAAACGCCATCCGTACATCCGTCTCGCTCATGCCCTGCCCGTTGTCCACCACTTGCAGCAACGTCCTGCCCGCATCGCGCACCACCACTTGTATGCGCGTTGCGCCGGCATCCAGACTATTCTCCACCAATTCCTTCAGGCACGACGCAGGACGCTGGATAACCTCTCCGGCGGCTATCTGGTTGGCAACACTATCGGGCAGCAAATGAATGATATCCATGGGAAATGTAAATGGCGTATTTTAACGTGAGTTCGATATCCCGACAAATCGGGACAAGTTAAGCGAACTTTTTTCAGCAGTCAAAGACTAATTTGGTTTTTGGTAATGAATTAATGAATAATTACATGGAAATTATATGTTAAGAAAAAAATATTTGTATAATTTTTGGAAATTTTTGTTGAAATAAAAGAATCGTGGTTGTTTTGTGTACAACAAACTTATCCCTCAAAAAGTACGATTATTAAGATTCCAAGTTCACGTGAATAATGCAACCGGCGATTACAGCAGGAAATAGAAAGCAAAGAGCAGCAGCACCAGCAGCGCAATCCAAAAACCCAACTTCGACTGTTTCTTGCGCCGCAGTTCAGTCATATTCTTCTCATGCTCCTCACGAAAACTGCCGCGATGCAGTTGGCTATGCTTCTGCTCACGACGCTCGCGGCGCTCCTCTTTCTCTTTATCATAGTAGATAGGGCGGTAATCCCACTCGCGAGGTTTCGGTACTTTGGGAAATAGGATAGACATAACTTAGATTATGGCTTAATTATTTAATTATTTAATTGTTTAATGTGAATTCGATATATGCAAATACTTTCATCAGTCAAAGACTAATTAGGTTTTTGGTAATGAATTAATGAAGAATTATACGAAAATTATATGTTAAACAAAAAGATATTTGAATAATTTTTGGAAATTTTTGTTGAAAAAAAATCATGGTTGCCTTCGTGTATGAGGACATTATTTCAAGTTCACGTTATTTACGAATTACGATTTACGATTTTCCCGCGTCTCTATGCCGCATGGTCAATCGTAAATCGTAAATCGTCTAATTGTAAATATCTTTATTTCACGATGGCTTGGAACTCGCTATCCTCTGCAAACTTAGCGAACTCGATGTCGTTTTGTGCGCGTGCTTTCAGGCTTGCGTCCTTAGCCACAGCCACCTTCATGTTGCTGTAAACAGCGTTGCGATCGTTGGTGCGAGCACCTACTACGGCTTGCAGATAAGCGGTTACGCCGTTCGGCTCTTTCACGTTTGCCAAGGTCTGGCGTGCGCCTGCATAGTCCTCGTTGAGGATTTGCTGTACAGCAGCATTGTTGGTTGCGCTTTGACCATATGCAGATTTTGCAGCCTTGTAGTCGCCCTTCATCGTGTAGAGGGTACCCATAGCGGCAGCGAGGTTACCTTGTGTGCCGGCAGCCTTGCCCAGGTGCTCCTCTGCCTTAGCCAAGTCGCCCTCTGCCATAGCAGCCACACCGGCGTTGAAGTTCACATCAGCGTTCTGCGGCTCGATAGCCAACGCCTTGTTGTATGCGCGGCGTGCCTCGGCTACGTTGCCCTGCTCGAAATAGAGCATACCCATGTTGTTGTAAGCGCGGTAGTCGTTGAACTGTGCAGCCACTTTCTGATAGATAGCGATTTTCTCTGCATTGTCGCTCGTGAGCGTTGCGGCGTAGAGCATCTCCTCCACGTTCAGTTGGCTCGGGTCGTTTGCCAAGAACTCCTTGATTTCGTCATCCGACTTACCAATCAGGTCGGTGGTCAGAATCAGACGGCTGCGGCGCAGTGCAGGCAGAATCTCCTCGGCAATGGTCTTATACACGCTGCTCAGGTTCTTGATTTGTGCCTCGCGCTCCTCGGGGTCGGTGTACATGCTCAGCACGCGCAGTACCAACTCCTTGTCTTGCATGTTGCTATTCTCCAATAGTGCTTGGAAACCTGCCCAGTCCTCTGCGGTGATATCCGAAGCGATGTCGGTCTTCACCTTGTCCTTCTTGAGTTGCTGTTGCAGGAACTTCTGTGCATTCTTCTGGCGTTGACCTGCCAATTTCTCGTTCAGGTCCATACCGCCATCGGGCGAAGCGTAACCGCTTACTTCCAGTTTGTTAATCGCCTTGCGCTCGTTTTGGTCAGCCTCTTTGATTGCAGCTTGCAGGTCTTTCATCTGCTGGCTCTTGGTCTCCGACGAACGCAGGTTCGACTGTTGAATCAAGAACTTGATGTCTGCCTCTTGCATCTGTTGAATCACGCGTTGGAAATTATCAGGTGTTACCACCGACTTGTTGTCGCAAGCCTTTGCCAACTTGGCAGTCGCTACCAAGCCGTCTGCTACCTTCAACTCAGGCACCTCTACTTCTTTGTTACCCACTTTCGCAGTGAAACGCAGGTAGAGTTCGCATTTGTCCATAGCGGGCACATAGTCAAACGAGCACGATTGGCTGTACTTGCCGCCCGCTTTGTAGTTAACGGTAGTACCGTTCTCTTTGGCTTTCTCGCCAACATACGTAACAGGGCTGCCTACTGCCTCGCCGCCTTCGTATTTCAGTACGGGAGTAACAGTCAGTACACCTTTCTTAGCGAATTTCTTGACAGGGAACGTACCCGTAATTTCAGCGTTCACCTTGTTGCCAACCACTGTCAGCGGACTCGGATTTACGTTGATTTCTTCGGGTTGAGGCAGCGTCTTGCTGCACGATGCCAACATTGCTACTGCAGCAATGAAGGAGAGAAATAGACCTTTCTTCATAATCAGTATATAAATTTTACAAGTTTCTTATGCTACGGCATAATTTTCGGCGGCAAAGTTACTGTTTTTTTTCGATATACGCAAACCTTTTTGCATATTTCTATCAAAAACAGGCGTTTTTCCAAAGAAATCTACTCTACCGCATACAAAATCTGTGCCGATTGTGCACCTACATACGTTATTTTTTCATCCACGCGCATACCCGAGTACGGGCACTCGCCGTATCCGCATGCCAATCGGTATGCCCCCGCAGGCAGGCTGACTGCCACGTCCTCGCGGTTGGCGTTCAGCACCACCACGATGGTCTTCCACTCGTCGCCCACAGCCTCGCCGTCCAGCATGTACGCCACCACGCCCTCCGGCGCGTCCAAGAAATGCAGGTGCCGGCGTACCAACTCCGCGTCGCCCATGCGGAAAGCGGGGTGCGCCTTCCTCAGTGCAATCAGCCCCTGATAGTAGCGGAACACGTCCTCGTGCTGCGCCTTGAGCGACCAGTCTATCGCGTTGATGGAGTCGGGGCTGCAATATGAGTTGTGCACCCCTTTCTTGTCGCGCAGTATCTCCTCGCCGTTCCACAGGAAGGGGATACCCTGCGAGGTCAGCACTGCCGTCTGCGCCAGTTTATCCAATCGCTCCAACTCCCCTTTTTTCAGTGAGATACTGGCTTTCAATCGGTCGGTCAGCATCATGTCATCGTGGCAGGAGACGTAACTGATACACTGCGTCGGCTCTGCTGCCCACGCTGCCTTCGAGTAGTTCACGCGGCTCATGTCCACATCGGGGTGCTCAATGCAGCCGGCAATGCCGAACTTGATACTCTCCTCATGCCCTTTCTCTCCGGCGAGGAATGCCCCCTTGTGGTCGTCCGAGAACGGACCCCGCAGCGCGTCGCGCATGTCGTCGCAGAACGCACCCACGCCCTCTATCTCCAAGATGTTCGCTTTCATCGCCAACTCCTCCTGCGGCAGCAGCGGCGCGCCTGCCGCCCAGCCCTCGCCGTAGAGCAACAGCGACGGGTCTATCTCGTCCATCATCGCGCGCACCTCGCGCATGGTCTCGATGTCGTGAATACCCATCAAATCGAAGCGGAAACCGTCGATATGGTACTCCGTCAGCCAGTAGCGGCACGACTCCACGATGAACTTCCTCATCATCCCACGCTCGCTCGCGGTCTCGTTGCCGCAACCCGACGCATTACCGAGGCTGCCGTCCGCGTTGTAGCGGTAGAAATAGCCTGGGCAGGTGTTGTGGAAGTTCGAGTGCGCCACGTCAAACGTGTGGTTGTACACCACGTCCATCACCACGCGAATACCCGCCTTGTGCAGCGCCTGAATCATCTCCTTCATCTCCCGAATGCGGCATGCAGGCTCATACGGGTTGGTGCTGTACCCGCCCTCGGGCACGTTGTAGTTCACGGGGTCGTACCCCCAGTTGTACTTGTTGTCTTCCAGCCGCGTCTCGTCTATCGAACCGTAGTCATACGAAGGCAGTATCTGCACATGCGTAACCCCCAACTCCTTCAAATGCGCAATCCCCGTCGCCATTCCCACTGGGGACGCAGGCGTCTCGCCTGCGGCAATGGAGGTGCGGTCTCCAGGCCGCACCATGGAGGACTCCTGTGTCATGGAGGTGCGGTCTCCAGGCCGCACCATGGAGGACTCCTGTGTCATGGAGGTGCGGTCTCCAGGCCGCACCATATTATCTTGCATCAAACCTTCCGCCGTCGTATTCGGCTCCGTCAGCCCAAGGAACTTCCCTTTGTGCACCACGCCCGAACTCGGATGAATCGTGTAGTCGCGGTAGTGCATCTCATACACAATCGCGTCTTTCGCCCCTGCGAACGCGGGTCGCACATCCTCTGCCCAGCCTTCGGGGTCGGTGCTGCGCAGGTCAACCACCGCACCGCGCCTGCCGTTCACGCCCACCGCCTTGGCGAAGATACCCGGCGTCTCTTCCATGTCGTTCACTTGAAACGTGTAGAACTTCCCTTGCAGGTCGCCGCGCACACAGCACGTCCATGTCCCGTCCTTGCCCCGACGCATAGCCACTTCCTCCAATGCCTCGCCGCCTAAACCTTCGGCGTACAGACGGAGCCGCACGCTGTCCGCAGCAGGGCTCCATACCGAGAAGGTCGTCTCCTGTGGCGAATACACCATCTCATCCAATGCGCCCTTGCGCACAGGATAGTCGTCCACCGACTCATACACGGGCGCTTTCCCGCCGCAACCCGCTAAGGTACAAACTAAACTCAATGCTAAAATCTGTTTCTTCATGATATCAATAAAGTTTCTAATCAATCTTGGTTCCTAGTTCCTGGCTCCTGGCTCCTGGTTCCTGGTTCTTGGCTCCTGGTTCCTGGTTCCCTGCTCCTGGTTCCTGGTTCCTGGTTCCTGGTTCCTGGCTCCTGGTTCCTGGTTCCTGGCTCCTGGCTCCTGGTTCTTGGTTCCTGGTTCTTGGTTCTTGGCTCCTGGTTCCTGGTACCCATCAAATCCGCCGCAAAGGTACTGTTTTTTTTTGACATATACAAATCCGCATGCTATTTTTCGGTAATTTAACGTCGAGTTAAAGGAGGTGCAGTATCCGTGCTACACACAAAACGGGTACGCAAGGAGGCTGTCTAACAAGTCTCTCATGCCCAGCCACCGGGTACGCCCCGACTGGTCGGGGC
>JBJECI010000017.1:0-20072 GCA_051870915.1 Paludibacteraceae bacterium | reverse complement strand
AAAGCATCCGCTTAGCAACATATATAAAGTCAAATTTTTAACGAACTATTGTTTTAAATAACAGATATAATCTATACAGCAAAACAATCTATCCATGGAAGGTTCTAATTCTCCACCATGGAAATCTTCACCATACCAGTTGGGCACATAGTCCACAATATACATTGCATGTTGCACATCTTTGTCAAATCTATTTTTTTCGAGGAGTCTATCGATAAAGTCTGCACGTTTAATTTTTAAACTCTTTTTCCATTGGATATAAACAAAGACTCCACCAATTAGAGCAAAAATTAATGAAATAGCAGCAGAATACTGATTAAGGAATAGCAGCACTTGCCTAAAAAACGAACATATGTTTATCAATATCATAATTATACTTGCCGAAACCGTTGGCGGAATTAAAACAACTAAACATTGTTAAGAACTTGTTCGGAAACGAATGGGCATAACTTTTTAGTTACTCTAATTTCTTTTTCCATAATGTTTTTTGTTTTTAATGGTTAATTATTTGGTTAATTTGGGTTGTTTAGTTATGTCTCCCTTACAAGGGCTTGGGTTGCGGGGGCTTGATTTGTTCGTAGGGGCGAGCCCCTACGCTGTGTTATGTCGCCCCGTTGGGGCTTGCTTTTTTTGTAGGGGCGTGTATGATAGTGGGAAAGAATAGACGACCGTTTAGAGTTACACACTAAACGGGGCGGAAATAAAGGGAAAAGGCATAGAAAAAGTGTGTAAATTTAAACGGTCGTTTAAATTTACACACTATGGGGATAGCAGAGTGCTATCGAATTACGGGGCAAAGGTAGTACTTATTTTTTATATGTGCAAATTTAATGGCAATTTTTCATGAAAATTTAACAGAAAGCGGTGTTTATTCTCGTTTTGTAAGAGGGGGGGGGGGAGGATAGAGGGTATAGTTGATGTAGTTGTTATAGTTGTTATAGTTGATATAGTTGATATAGTTGATATAGTTGTTATAGTTGATATAGTTGATATAGATGCTATAGTTGCTATAGATAGGGGATAGTGTTTTTAGCAGGCGGGAACGTCTGCGTACCCGGACAGCGCACCGGATGGCATTGTATCTTCATACTGTTTGTTCCAAACTGACCGTCCCGATGAGTCGGGGCGTCCCAGTGGTATTTTTAGCAGGCGGGGACGCCTGCGTACCCGGACAGCGCTGCGCACCCAATAGTTCTCCTTTTTGGTGCGGCTCCCGATTGTTTCGGGATAAACTTCCGGCTGCACCTCCTTTGGGAGTACTCTGCTTTTTGGCGGCCTTTGGGCGGCTTTTTTCCTCGTCTCGTTTCCGTCTCGTTTTCGAGTCGTTTTCGACTTTTCTTCGAGATTTACAAAAGAAAGCCTCTATAGCGAATTTTATAGATAAGTTCACCTTATTCATTTGAGAACATTAAAAATCTATTCAAAAATCCAAACAAAATCTTTTCCAAAATAGGTTGAGTTTTTGCTTCATTTATTTCGCTACGCTCAGAAATCTGGAAAAAATCAAGACTAAAATCTTATATCGGTGCCACGTAATATTTACAGGTAAGCAAAACCAAAAGGATGCGGTTTTGGTGAAAATTGCAAAAAAAACGGGGAAATCTTGCTTTTTTCAAAAAATTGTCGTAACTTTGCAGCCGATTTTGTTTGAAAGGGACATAAATTGACGAAAACACCAGCCTCCGTTAATTGCCGTTAATTAACCATTAATATCTCATTGGTGTCATAGTTTCAGACTTTCATACATTACTTTACGAACTAATCTTAATATTCTAAGACGATATGAACGCAATTCTTAAAAACTTGGGCGTAATCATCCTTCTGCTGGGTGTGGCTTTCTTGGTGGTTTACAACTTCGCTATGCAGGCAAATTGGCTGCTGGTAGCAGGTTTGGCAACCGAGTTGGCAGGTATTCTGACCTACGTCGTAGTAAACAAATTCGTTGAGTAATCGCGCTTTATGAGCGAGAATGCCTTCAATGATTCTGTGAAGTATCACTTGACGGGCATGTACCAAGACTGGTTCTTGGACTATGCGTCGTATGTGATATTAGAGCGAGCCGTCCCCGCGATAGAGGACGGCTTGAAGCCTGTACAACGCCGTATCCTGCACGCGATGAAGTGCGTGGACGACGGTAAGATGAACAAGGTGGCAAACATCGTGGGACAGACGATGCAATACCATCCGCACGGCGATGCGAGCATTGGAGACGCTCTCGTACAATTAGGGCAGAAAGACCTGCTGATAGACTGTCAGGGAAACTGGGGGAATATCCTCACGGGCGACGGCGCGGCGGCACCCCGTTATATCGAGGCGCGGCTGAGCAAGTTTGCGCTCGACACGGTGTTCAACCCGAAGACGACGCACTGGATGCTGTCGTATGACGGGCGGAAGAAAGAGCCGATTCACCTGCCGATAAAGTTCCCGCTGCTGCTGGCGCAGGGCGTGGAGGGTATTGCCGTAGGTCTGAACTCGAAGATACTGCCGCATAACTTCTGCGAGATATGCGATGCGGCGCTGTCGTATCTGCGGGGGGAGGAGTTTGTGCTCTATCCCGATTTCCCGACGGGGGGCGAGATAGACGTGAGCCGCTACAACGACGGCGAGCGCGGGGGGACGGTGAAGATTCGGGCGAAGATACAGAAAGCGGATGACAACAAGACGCTGATTATCACCGAGATACCCTACGGCACCACGACGACGAAGATTATCGAGACCATCTTGCGGGCGAACCAGAAAGGGAAGATAAAGATTCGCAAGGTGGATGACTTCACGGCGGACACGGCGCGTATTGTGGTGCAGTTGGCACCCGGGTCGTCGTCGGACAAAGCGATAGACGCACTGTATGCGTTTACCGACTGCGAGGTGAATATCTCGCCCAACTGCTGCGTGGTGCAGAACAAGAAGCCGATATTCACCACGGTGAGCAACCTGCTCAGGATGTCGGTGGACAACACGATGGCGTTGCTGAAATGGGAGTTGGAGATAGAGAAAGGCGAACTGGAAGAGAAATACTTCTACACCTCGCTGGAGAAGATATTTATCGAGAACCGTATCTATAAGGAAGAAGGCTACGAGAATGCGCCGAACAAGGAGAAACTGATTGCGTTTGTGGACAAGGCGCTGACGCCGTGGAAAGCGCAACTGATACGCGAGGTAAGGCAAGAGGATATCGAGAAACTGTTTGAGATACGGATGATTCGTATCACGAAGTTCGACTCGAAGAAAGCCGATGAGTTGATGCGCGACCTCGACAAGCAGATAAAAGCCTGCCAGAAGCATTTGGCACACCTGACCGACTACACGATAGATTGGTTTGAGATGCTAAAGAAGAAATACGGCGAGCGGTATCCGCGCCGGACGGAGGTGCGGAACTTCGCGAACATCAACGTGAAGACGGTGGTGGAAGCGAACGAGAAACTGTATATCAACCGCGCGGAGGGCTTTGTGGGGACGGGGCTGAAGAAAGACGAGTTCCTATGCAACTGCTCGGACATAGACGATATTATCGTATTCCACAAAGACGGGAAATACAAGGTGATGCGCGTGGCGGAGAAGTTGTTTATCGGTACGGATATCCTGCATATCGCCATCTTCAAGCGCAATGACGATAGGACGATATACAACGTGGTGTATCGCGACGGGAAAGGCGGTGTGTACTTCATGAAGCGGTTTAGCGTAACCGGCGTGTCGCGAGACAAGGAATATGACCTGACGCAAGGCAAGGCGGGGAGCAAGGTGGTATATTTCACGGCGAACCCCAACGGTGAGGCGGAGGTGATACGCATCCAGTTGAAGCCTGCGCTGCATCTGAAGAAGATGGAAGTATGCAAAGACCTGAGCGAGTTGGCAGTGAAGAGCCGTACGGCGCGAGGCAACGTGCTGACGAAGTTTGAGGTGAAGAGTATCACGCTCAAGCAGAAAGGGCACTCGACGCTGGGCGGGCGCAAGGTATGGTTTGACCCCGATGTGCTGCGTATCAACTACGACGGGCAGGGGAACTACCTCGGCGAGTTCTGGGATGAAGACCGCATATTAGTGATTACCACGACGGGCGATTACTACCTGACGACGTTTGATTTGACGGCGCATTTTGACCAAAACATCCTGCGCATAGAGAAGTTCGATGCAGAGAAAGTGTGGACGCTGGCGCTGTGGAATGCCGACTTGGGATATTACTACGCGAAACGGTTTACCTTCGATGCGACCTTGAAGTCGCAGAATATGTTGGGCGAGAACAAGGAGTCGCGCATCGTGTTGCTGACCGACCGCGAGGAGCCTGTTTTCCGACTCGTGTTTACTGACGAGGCGCGCGAGGCGCAGGAGATAGCGATGGCGGAGTTTATCGACGAGAAATCGCCGAAGGCGAAAGGTAAGCGACTTTCCACCTTGGAGATAAGTCGGATAGAGGACATCACGCCGGAGCCGGAGCCGGAAGAAGAGGAGGTTGCGGATTCTTTGGAGAGTGCTCAGTCTTCGGAAACGGAAGGGGCTGAGGGTGCGGCTCAGCAGGGTGTTGAGGGTGCTGAGGGTGCGGCTCAGCAGGGTGTTGAGGGTGCTGAGGGTGCGGCTCAGCAGGGTGTTGAGGGTGCGGCCTGGAGACCGCACCTCCATGAAGAAAAGCAGGAGACGACGATTTCGGTGGAGGATGTGCCTATGACCATCACCACGCACCATACCGATGAAGAGGACAACCAGTTGAGTTTGTTTTAGGCTGTAGGGTATGGCGAGGCGTGAGAAGATAGTGTTTGTTTGCTTGTTGGTGTTTCTGCTGTTGCCCAACATAGTCGGCGTATTCTTGGCGCAGGACTTGCAGACGATGGGTCAGCGGGCGATATACATGCTGACGAGCATCAGTATTTACGGATTCGGTTTGTGTATTTGGCGGCGGCGGACGTTCTTCTATGTAGCGTCCGCGGGGTTGCTGTTCTCGGCGATAGAGTTGGTTCATCTGATTATCAATCAAGCGACTACGTCGTTGCTCTTTGTGTTCACGATTATCAAGTCGGAGAAAGGGGAGTTTGTGGAGTTGCTGAGTACCTACTGGCCTGTCATCATCGTGTTCTTCGCGCTGTGGGGCGGGTATTTTTACTTGAATCATCGGTTTATTGAGAAGGAGTATTTAGGCAGGCGCGTGGTTCGCTATTCTTTTGCGGGGGTGTTTGGGGCATTTCTGATTGCCTGCGTGGTGGGGTTGAAGTTACGCCCGAAGTTTCAGAATGAGTTTACTTTCCGCGGGGAGGATATCCGAACGGCAGCATGGGTGGGGGCGGAGAAAGTGTGCCCGATCAACTTCGTGCTGGTGAGTTACCACCTTGTAGATATGGCGATGGAGATACGGCGGCAGAATGAGGCGCTGCGGTATTTTACGTTTGGGGTGGAAGGACCCACCCCGACCCTCCCTACAAGGGAGGGAGTAGAGGAAGGCACCTCTAGTGTTAATGCGTTAACCAAACAGGCGGGGACGCAGGCGTCGCTAATAGGTAGTGCTGCGTCTATGGTGCGGCCAGGAGACCGCACCTCCATGACAGAGCAGGCGGGGACGCCTGCGTCCCCAGTGGTGGTGTTGGTGTTGGGAGAGACGTCGCGGTATGACCATTGGCAGGTGAACGGCTATGAGCGGGAGACCTCGCCGCGGCTGATGAAGCGGGAGTTGGTGTCGTTCGACAGTTGTTTCTCCGTTGCCAACCTGACGACGGTGTCTGTGCCTTTCATCCTCTCGCGGGCTACGCCCACCAATCAGGGGCTGTATTTCCAAGAGAAGTCGGTGGTGGACGCTTTCCATGAGGCAGGGTATGAGACCTCGTGGATAGCCGACCAGAGTTTCAACAACCATTTCCTGCTGCGTATCGCGGAGAGTTGCGACCATACCCACTATTTCGCACCTCGGCGCGGGGAGCAGTTGCTGGATACGGTGCTGCTTTCGCCGCTGCGAATGGCGCTGACTGATAGGGGGGGCTTTGCTTCGCCCAAACCGCAGATGATGGTGGTGCACTCGTTGGGGTGCCACTTCAAGTACTCGCAGCGTTATCCCGATGAGTTTCAGCAGTTTGTGCCTGACATGAAAGGTATGCGTATCGGGGCGTTGATGCCTGATTTCGATTCTATCAGCGAGGGCATACGGCTGAATAACCGTCGAAACAGTCCGGTGCTGGTAAGGAATGTGAAGAATGTGTTGGTGAACTCGTATGACAACGCGATACTATACACCGACTACTTCCTCGACAGCCTGATACAGATACTGGAAGACAGCGGGCGACCGGCGGTGATGGTGTATGTGAGCGACCACGGAGAGAACCTAATGGACGATGAGCGACACATGCTGCTGCACGGGACTTATGCGGGGTCGGTGTATGAATATCACGTACCGTTATTCGTTTGGATGTCAGAGGAATACCGTGCTTTGTATCCCGAGAAGCCGGAAGCCCTAAGACAAAACACCGACAAGAAGATGACGACGATGTATCTCTTTCACTCGCTGCTGCACCTCGGCGGGATAAAGTATCGGCATATCGACTTGAATAGGTGTATCGACAGCCCAGCCATGGAGGCGCAAGACACCGTCTATACCATTGACGCAAACATGAATGCCGTGCCGCTGGCGTTGTGAGCAGAGGTGCACAACTATCGTTAAGTAAT
This sequence comes from Paludibacteraceae bacterium, assembly GCA_051870915.1. GTDB lineage: Bacteria > Bacteroidota > Bacteroidia > Bacteroidales > Paludibacteraceae > Colicola. The sequence goes on along the minus strand of JBJECI010000017.1, from coordinate 13,433 downwards.
TCACTTATTGTATTTTACTTTTGAAAAAATCGAAACAAAAATACTACGTTGTTTGGCAAGGGAAGCAAACGGGAATCTTTACCTCGTGGGCGGAATGTGAGGTGCAGGTAAAAGGAGTAGAGGGTGCAAAATATAAATCATTCTCCAGTCGTACAGAGGCTGAGGTTGCTCTTGAGGAAGGTCCTCCTATATGGAGAAAAAAAAACAATTGTATGTCGAAAGAAGGAGACACGCCTCGCCCCTTAATCTCCAATTCTCAATTGCTGAACTTACGAAATAGACCTATATTTCCAGCCTTAGCCGTTGATGCTGCGTGCTCAGGCAACCCCGGCACTATGGAGTTTCGTGGAGTGATTGCAGATACGGGTACAGAAGTTTTCCACCGCGGACCATTCTTGCACGGGACAAATAATATCGGAGAATTTCTTGCTATTGTTTTAGGATTAGCGTACTTAAAGAGTCATAATCTTCCGTGGGTACTCTATTCGGATAGTCATACGGCATTGGCATGGCTAAAGAAAAAACAAGCGCAAACCAAATTGAAACCTATGCCCGATAACCAAACACTCTTTGAGATGTTACGTAAAGCTGAGCAGTGGCTTCAAGAGAATGATTATACAACCACCGTCCTCAAATGGGATACAACGCATTGGGGAGAGATTCCTGCCGACTTTGGCAGAAAGTAAAACGAACTTCTAAAATCAAGATGGGGCTTTGCTTGGGTTGATTATGGAAAACGAGAAAGTATATCATAGTATGCGTGAGGTGTGTAGCAAGACGGGGCTCACTCCCGCCACGTTACGCTATTGGGAGAAGAGTTTTGACCAACTATCGCCGCGCAAGGACGGACACGGCAATCGTTACTATACGGAAGAGGATATTGCCCTTCTGGAGCGTATAAAATATATACGTGATGAGTTAAAACAAACGCGGATAGAGGCTATTCGGCGCGAACTGGCAAGCGATAGAAAGCAGTCGTCTCTCAAGTATTCCACAGCAGATATCTTGCGTAAAGTCCGCGCGGAGTTGGTAGAACTTCGTTCGTTGTTAAACCATGAACCCGATGGCTTATGAATAGGTGGTTGCAGAGATGTGTAGGGATTGTGATGTTGTGCGTGTTGCCGTGCATGCTGTTGCGTGCAGGCGATACGATACGTCTGCTCTGCATAGGCAATAGTTTTTCGTGGGATGCAGTGGAGCAGGAGTTGGTACCGCTCTGCAAGGCAGTCGGACAACCGATAGTGGTCGGCAATCTCTATTACGGCGGTTGCTCGCTGGAGCAGCACTTGACATTTCTGCAGAAAGACACAGCGGCGTATGAGTTTCGCTACCTGACGAACGACACCACTATTCGCTACAAGACTTACTCTTTGCGGCAAGCCCTCACGCAGTATCATTGGGACTATGTGTCGCTTCAGCAGGCTTCTCACGATAGCGGCATCACCTCCACTTACGAGCCTAATCTATCCGCACTGACGGATAGTGTATTGAGATACCAGTCGCAGGCAACACTATGCTGGATGCAGACGTGGTCTTATGCCAAGGATGCCAAGCATCCTGCTTTCCCGCGGTATGGGAGCAGCCAGCGCGTGATGGATGATTCTATACAAACGGCTACGCGCTATGTCTTGCGCCAACATCCTAACTTGCACCTTGTCCCATGCGGCGAGGCTGTCAAGCAGGCGCGGCAACGACTCGGGGATACCCTCTGCCGCGACGGTTACCACCTTAATTACACCTACGGACGCTACCTTGCCTCTTGCGTGTGGATGGCTTTCCTGAACAAAGAACAGGCGTTGCGAACAGGGGAGAAGTGCGTGCGCGATATACGTCGCAATCCGTATTGCAATCCCGAGATGACCCGCCGCGAGCAACGCATCACGCAGCGCATTGCCTACCGAGTGACGAAACAATGAGTAAGATTACGTTGGCTGGGCATCGGTTTTATTTGCTTATTTCAAAAAAAAGCAGTAATTTTGTCGCCGCAATGCAGTTGCTGCAAAACAATTGGTTATGGAAAAACCCTATATCTATCAAGACGATACCATCTCGTTTGTAACGGTGGCGGCGCAGACTTGTCTGGTGCTGGAGCACACTGCCGAGATGGAGCGCGATGAGTTTATCGAGAAGATACTCTGCGCATTACCCCTTCTTTATGTGAAGACGCACATGCTTGCGATGCCGGAAGAGATGCTGGACGGCGAGCCGCAACGCTTTGTGCAGGAAGACGACTACAACTATATCCGACAGGGTGTAAAGAACCTGCTCGGCACGGACGACGCATATTTAGAGGTGTTCCTTGACGATATGTGCTACAACGATGAGCCCATCACGGCATATATCTCCGAGCATCTGGCAGATATCTATCAAGAACTAAAGGACATGGCGGCGAACTTCCAAACAGGCAACGAAGCCGTTATGAACGATGCTGTCCGCGCCTGCCTCCTTGCTTTCCGAGAGCACTGGGGACAGAAACTCGTGGACGTAATGCGCCCCCTGCATGCACTAAAAGACCCTCTAAATCTCCCTTAAAGGGAGACTTAATAATAACTACTATATAAAACTAAAAACAACTTCTCTCTCACAACTCCCTCCCTTTAAGGGAGGGGCGGGGAGGGTCCTTTCCCTCTATTATGCCTCTAAAAGAAAACAACTACATACACCATTATTCCAAAGACCTTATCCAGTGGCTCCCGCTGGCAGCCTTCGGCGGAGAGGTCATTGTCGTGGACACGCCCGAGAAAGTAGAAGAGGCGGTCGCCTACCTCTCCAAGCAGACGGCTGTCGGTGTGGATACCGAGTCCCGCCCCAGTTTCACGCGCGGCGTGCACTATCCCACCGCCCTCTTGCAAATCGCTACCGAGGAGCGCTGCTACCTCTTCCGTCTCACCCATGTAGGCATGCCGCAAGCCTTGGCAGACCTCTTCGCCAACCCCAAAATAACCAAAGTGGGGCTTGCCTTCAAGGACGATATAGCAGGACTCCGCCGCCGTAGGGACTTCAAGCCCGCCAACTGTATCGACTTGCAAACCATCGTTCCCAAGTACGGTATCCTCGACATGGGCTTGCAGAAAATCTTCGCTATCTGCTTCGGCAGGAAAATCTCCAAAGCCCAACAACTCACTAATTGGGAGAACTCCCACCTCACGCCCGACCAAGCCCGCTATGCCTCTACAGATGCGTGGGCTACGCTGCTCATCTACAAAGACCTCATGCAGACCAAGACACTGCCGAAGGCGCAGGTGGACGCCCTCCGTCAAGCCGACCGCGAGGCGCAGATAGCCCACCAGCAAGCCATCCTCGCAGAAAGACAACAGCAGGCACTTGCTGTCAATAATTAATAACCAACCATTAAATGCCCTCTTACTCCCTCCCTTGAAGGGAGGGGCGGGGAGGGTCCTGTTTTTATGAAAACCAAACTCTCTCTCGCACTATTGTGCTTGGTAAGCACAATGTGCTTTGCACAGGCTCCCACGCCCGTCCCCATCGACTCTGCAGTCCGAGTAGGACATCTGGACAACGGACTGACCTACTACATCCGCCACAACGAGTATCCCAAGCAGCGTTGCGAGTTCCATATCGCCCAAGCCGTAGGTGCTATCCTCGAAGAGGACGACCAAAACGGTCTGGCGCACTTCTTGGAGCACATGGCATTCAACGGTACGCAGCACTTCCCCGGCAAGGGTATCATCAACTACTTCGAGTCCATCGGCGTGAACTTCGGCGGTAACATCAATGCCTATACAGCGCTCGATGAGACGGTCTATCGCCTCTCCGATGTGCCGACCACACGCGAGGGTATCATCGACTCCGCCCTGCTCGTCATGCACGACTGGGCATGCGGACTGCTCCTCCTCCCCGAGGAGATAGATGCCGAGCGCGGTGTCATCCGCGAGGAGTGGCGCACCCGTGCAGATGCCAACCGCCGTATGTGGAAAGCCCTCAACCCGCTGATGTACCCGGGCAGCCAATACGCGAAGCGCGATGTGATTGGCGACACGGCAGTTATCAACAACTTCGCCTACGACGCTCTGCGTGCGTACTACAAGAAATGGTACGGTCCTGACAACCAAGCCATTGTAGTGGTAGGCGATATCGATGTAGATGCCATCGAGGCAAAGATTAAAGCCCTGTGGGCAGACGTGCCGGCGCGTGAGAACCGCGGCGAGCGTCCTCTCTACTCCGTGGACGACAACCAAGAGCCTATCATTGCCGTGGTTACCGACAACGAAGCGCAGGTAACCCGCATCGAACTGACCTACAAGAAGCAACCGCTGCCCCGCGAACTCCGAGGCACCAATGTGGCGTATGTGTTGGATATCGCCAACTCGCTCATCTGCGATATGATAGACAACCGTATGGAAGAGTTGTCGCTTGACCCCAATGCCTCTTTCGTAGGCGGCGGTGCGTATTACGGTGAGTTGGTAAAAGAGAAAGACCAGTTCTTAGCCGTCTATGTAGCCAAGGCAGGGCAGGAGAAAAAGGCGTATGCCGACCTCCTCTTTCAACTGGAGAAAATACGCCGTTACGGCTTCACCAACGCCGAATTGGAGCGCGTGAAGACCGAGAAGTTAGCCGCTTATGAAAAGTACTACAACGAGCGCAACACCAACCGCAACATCAGTTACACCCGCGAGTACATCCGCCATTTCTTGGACGGCGAGGTTATCCCGGGTATCGCATGGGAATACGAGACCCTGCAACAACTCTTGCCGATGCTCGACATCACCTCTATCAACGGCATGGCGCAGCAGTTGGTAACCGATGAGAATGTCATCGTGGCTATCACCGCACCCGACAACGCCGACCTGCCTACCGAGGCGGAACTGCGCGAGGGCTTAGCCGCTATGCACGACCTTGTTATCGAGGCTCCCGTAGAGGAGGCTGTCCGCACCACCCTCGTGGAGAAAGCCCCCAAAGCAGGGCGTATCAAGAAGACCACCAAGAACGAGACGCTGGGCACCACGGAGTGGCTGTTGAGCAACGGCGTGCGCGTCATTCTCAAACCCACGGACTTCAAGCAGGATGAAATCCTCTTCTCCGCCCACTCCTTCGGCGGCACATCGCTCCTCAACAATGCCGACGACCTGCCCTCTGCCAAACTGGCAGCCGACATCGTCAGCCTGAGCGGCATTGGCGACTTCAACTACACCGAGTTGCAGAAAGCCCTCACAGGCAAGCGCGTGTCGATGAGCCCCTCCATCGGCGGCACCACCGAGAGTATGGACGGCTCCTCTACCATCAAAGACCTCGAGACCATGCTCCAACTCTGCTATCTCTACTTCACTGCCCCCCGCCGCGACGAGGACGCCTACGCGATGCTCATCAGCCTCTTGGAGACGCAACTGAAGAACAAAGAGCAGAACCCCAAGTCTATCTGGTACGACTCCATCAATATCATGGCAAGCAACTACTCGCCGCGCGCCATCGTATGGAACAACGAGTCGCTCGCCAAGGTGAACTTGGATAAAGCGCTCGAGATTTACCGCGCACGCTTTGCCAACCCTGCCGATTTCCTCTTCACCTTCACGGGCAACATCGACCCCGAGGATAAAGCCTTCCAAAAGATGGTATGCACATGGTTAGGAGGCATGAAGACGACCAAGCAGCGTGAGACGGCGCAAGACAGAGGCGTGCGTGCCCCCAAGGGAGTGCAGAAGAACTACTTCACGCGCCCCATGCAAACCCGCACAGGCTCCAACTATATCCAATACACCTCCTACGACATCCCCTACACGCTGGCGAACAACCTGAATATGAACACTATCGGTCGCGTGCTGGACATCCGTTACTTGGAGTCTATCCGTGAGCGCGAAGGCGGCTCTTATGGTGTCGGAGTGGCAGGTTATATCAGCCGCACCCCCGACCACGAGGCGCAACTCTACATGATGTTCGACACCGACCCTGAGAAGCAGGAGCGACTCATGAAAGTGATTCACGAAGAGGTGCAGACCATACTCAAAGACGGACCCTTGGCGGATGACCTGCACAAGGCAAAAGAGTCCATGCTCAAAGACTTTGAGGAGGACTTGGAGAAGAACGGCTACTGGGATGGCACCATCCTGCCGCGCTACTACCTGCGTGGTATCAACTACCTGACCGACTACGAGCCCGCTGTGCGTGCCATCACGGCAGAGACCGTACAGCAGATGCTCCAACGCCTCACCGCTTCGGGCAACATCCTCGAGGTAGTCATGCTACCAGAATAAGCCCCCCGAGTACGCAGGTGTCTCGCTTGCAGGCGTTTTGAAACAAAACGAAAGGGTTCGTGCTGATTCTACGCCAATTCAACTATTCACAAACAAAAAGAGGCTGCCTAACTTGAGTTGTTAGACAGCCTCTTGCTAATTAACGCAAATTCCACACAAGATATCAGTCTTGATTTATTTTCATTTCAGGACATACCATTCCCCCGACAGTTTTAATCAGTTCCTGCTCGGTTCTTACACGAAACTATACCGAACCAAGACTAACTCTTGTACAGCGGATACCTGCACACTTGGTTGCTACGCCTTTGGTGTTTGTTACCCCCTTATTTTAATCCGGCTCGGGCGGGGGAGTGTGCATGTACTGCTCCTGCTCCGCGATGAGTTGTTTGAAGCAGCGGATTTGGATAAAGAGCATGATGGCGGCGGTGATGGCAGAGAGCGTGTCGCTCACAGGCAGGCTCCACCACACGCCCTGCAAGGGGTCGGCGGTGAAGAGCAACGGCAGCAGCAGCGTCAGCGGGATGAGGTACAGTACCTGCCGCGTCAGGCTCAGGAAGATGGCATGCTTCGCCCTGCCGATACTCGTGAAGAGGTTAATCGTAACCATCTGAAAACCAACCCACAGCATGCTGGAGCAGATGATACGCATCGGGCTGACGGTCTGCTCTATCAGCGCGGGGTCGTGCGTGAAAACGCGCACCATCCATTGGGGCAGACACTCGCCCAAGAAAAAGACCGTGGAGGTGGTGATAGTGCCCAAGAGCGCGGTGAGGTAGAACGTGCGCAACATCCGCCGATACTGCTTCGCACCGTAGTTGTAGCCCACTATCGGCTGCATACCTTGGTTGAAGCCCATCACAATCATCGCAAACACAAACACCATGCGGTTAATCACCCCGTAGGACGCTATCGCCATATCGCCGCCGTAGCGACGGAGTTGGTTGTTAATGATAATCACCACGAAGCAACTCGCCAGATTGGTCAGGAACGGCGACATGCCCACCGACAGCGCCTGCCCCGTGATATGCTTATCCAGCCGCCAAATACCGCGGTGGACATGTATCAACTGCTTGGGATTCAAGAAGATAGTGAACTGCCACACTACCGCCACCGCTTGCGAGAGCATGGTCGCCAGTGCCGCGCCGCGCACACCCATATCCAAGCCGAAGATGAAGATAGGGTCGAGCACGATGTTCAGCCCCACCGCCACTATCGTTGCCGTCATCGACCACTTGGGATGCCCCATCGAGCGCAGGATATTGTTCAGCCCGTAGTAGATATGCGTCAGGATATTGCCGTAGAGGATTATCTCCATATAGTCGCGCGCGTAAGGCAGCGTCTCCTCGCTCGCACCGAAAGCACGCAAGATAGGGTCCAGCCAAATCAAACCCACCACCATCACCAGCGTACCGAGCAAGGCATTGAGCACCAGCACATTACCCAGTACTTTGTTCGCAGCCTCATAGTCTTTCCGCCCCAGCGAGATAGCCAGCACCGTACTCGCACCCACGCCCACTAAACTGCCAAACGCCGCACAGATATCCATGAACGGCTTTGCAACTGTCAGCGCCGTCAGCCCCATCGCACCGCACCCGTGCCCGATATAGATAGTGTCCACGATATTGTACAGCGAACTCGCCGTCATCGCAATGATGGCAGGCAAAGAGTACTGCATCAGCAGTTTACCAATAGGCGCAGTACCTAATTCTGTGGGGGAAGAAGTGGACAAAATAAGTTGTAAATTTGAAAATTTGAAAATGTGTAAATTTGAAAATGATTAGTTCCGCATGGCATTTTCAAATTCTCAAATTCTTCATTTTCAAATTGAATTAAATCTTTTCTGCTATCGCTGTAAATATCGCTGCGGCGGGGTGCCCCGTTTGCATGGCGATGGGGGCACCGTCGTCGCCCGCCTCGCGTATGCTCTGCACCAGCGGAATCTGTCCGAGCAGGGGCACGCCCAACTCCTCCGCGAGCCGCTTACCACCGTCGCGCCCGAAGATATAGTACTTGTTCTCCGGCAGTTCGGCAGGCGTGAACCATGCCATATTCTCAACGATTCCCAGCACGGGCACGTTTATCTTCTCGTTGCGGAACATGTCCACACCCTTTCGCGCGTCCACCAGCGCCACGGGCTGCGGCGTGGTAACCACGATGGCGCCGGTCAGTTGCAGCGTGGAGACCAAGGTGAGGTGGATATCGCTGGTGCCCGGCGGCAGGTCTATCAGGAAATAGTCCAACTCGCCCCAATTGGCATCTTGTATCAGTTGCTTGATGGCGTTGCTCGCCATGCCGCCACGCCACACCACCGCCTGCGCGGGGTCCACGAAGAAGCCGATAGACAACATCTTCACACCATACTGCTCAATAGGCGCTATCAGCGTCCTGCCGTCCACCTCCGCGGACACGGGGCGGCAGTCCTCGGTATGGAACATCTTGGGCATGCTCGGACCGTGGATGTCGGCATCGAGCAGCCCCACGCGCATGCCCCGCTGCGCCAATGCGATGGCAAGGTTAGCGGCTACGGTGGACTTACCCACCCCGCCCTTGCCGCTGTGGATGGCAATGACATGCTTGGCTTGCAACACCGGCGCTGCCGCTGCAGGTTGCAGGTTCTGCTTCTTGAACTTCGTGTGGATATGCACGGCGGCGTTGGCGTCCACGTAGGTCTGCACCGCCACCTCAGAGGCTTTCACAACCGACTTCATAAAGGGGTCGTTGTCTTTCTCGAAGATAAGCGAGAAACTCACTTCCAGTCCGCTGATTCGTATATCATCTTCCAGCATGCCGCCCTCTATCAGGTCTTTCCCCGTGCCCGGGTAGCGCACATGCCGCAAGGCATCAATGATTTGTTGTGGGTACATAGTTTGACTATTATTTCTACAAAAATTCCCAAAAATGTTTCTTTTTTAACGTATAATTAACATGTAATTATTCGTATAATTTTGCGTTGTGAACACGATTTTTTCAACAAAAATTTCCAAAAATTATTCAAATATTTTTTTCTTTAACATATAATTATCGTATAATTAATCATTAATTATGGCAATGATATATAATATTGACTTATTGATTAAAATTGAGTTATGTCGCCCCGTTGGGGCTTGCAAAGAGGGGGTGTTCAATATTCGTAGGGTTCCACCCTACGCTGATTTGTGTCGCCCCTTCGGGGCGTTATCCATTGCTGATAAAAATTAATGAATAATTACATGATAATTACATGTTAAAGATAAATGGCAATGATATGTTAAAGAACTTCTCAGCAATTGCTATTGTAGTTTCTTCCGTATGAACGATAGGTGTCTTTTTCTATTTCTATCTCAGGCTCTTGGAAATCCGTCTTGTGTGGCAGATTCCATGCCAAGTACTTGATGGTCATGCCCCTGTCGAGCCATTGCTTCTCATAATGCGTCTGCAACATCCGCGCCTCGGCTAACTCTATGGTGCGGCCTGGAGACCGCACCTCCATGAATTGCCCCGCCCCCTGCCCCCTCCCCGCAAACGGGGCGGGGGAGTTGGTGTTGTAGAGGTCATCGGTGTCCGCCGCCACGGGGTAGCCGTTCAGCCGCAACATCTCGCGCGTGTACGTATAGAGGAACGGGCTGTCGGTCTTCAGGTGGATGAGTCCCCCCTCGCGCATCACTTCTTGGTAGCGTTGCATGAAATAGGTGGAGGTCAGTCGCTTGGTGGCTTTCTTCATCTGCGGGTCGCAGAAAGTAATCCATATCTCGTCCACCTCATCGGGCGCGAAGAAACGAGCTAACATCTCGATGTTCGTCCGCAAAAACGCCACATTCGGCAATCCTTGTGCAATCGCCTCTTTGGCGCCCGCCCACATCCGCGCTCCCTTGATATCAATACCGATGAAGTTCTTCTCGGGGCAACGCGCCGCCAGCCCCACCGTATATTCCCCGCGACCGCAGCCCAACTCCAACACGATGGGATTAGCATTATGGAAATACGTCTCGCACCAATGTCCCGCCATCGCCGCGACGCTCCCTTCCAACTCCATCTGCCCCGCCGTGCATTGGAACACATTGGGGAAGGTCTCCATCTCCGCAAATTTCTTTAACTTATTCTTTCCCACTATAGATTATTGATAATGTTATAAATGAACATTCCGTCCACGTTGGCAAAACTCATCGGTTTGGAAGAGGACTTATCTTCCTGCAAGACTATGCCATCGATGAACGGGTTAACGGACAGCAATCGGTCGATAGGAATGCGTTTGTTTCCTAAGGGAGAAACAAAGTATATGTTTTTGTCGGTAACGACCAAGATGCCTTTTCCCTGAGTTTCCCAATTCTTGTATTTCTGATCCATGGAAACAAAACTGCTCATACCGAGGTAGGAGCCTTTTTCGTGTACATGTATGGCATTTCCATAATGGACAGTCTGCTCTCTTAACTCCGCGAATTGCACTTTGTTGAACAGCCACAATACCGTTTCCTCTTTTTTTAGCAGGATGGGCAAGTCTCCTTGGATCTCTACTTTCACTTCGTCTATTCGTCCGTCCATCACTTTTTTCGCCACTCGTGAGCGCATGGCTTGCTGCCACACCTCATAGTCTATCAAGTCATCCGTACTGAAACCTCCCGCCTGACAGTAACTGCTTATCAGTTCGTTTTCATTGTCATCGATGTAACTATCTGCCATAAAGGCTTTGAGCGCGGACAAGACGGCAGCCTTTGCAATAGGCACTTTCCTATTGTCCGGCAGTCGGTTGATGGTGTCTTCCACGATTTTGGCATCGGTCTTTGCTGCCATTAGTTCTTTTAGTTGTCGGCATACGTCTTTCTCGCCGAAATGCACCAGTTTGAGGACATTCACTTCTTTTAGGTCTAACTGATTCGCAATGGATTTGCGTACAATCAGCCTTACCAAAAAGAAAATCCCGATGCAAACAATCACCGCCAGTGATACATACAAAATAGTGAGCATATTATGTTTAGTGTTGAGAGTTTATTTTTACAAAAATTTCCCAAGATATCTCTTTAACTAATACTGATGCGTTAACTTTTCGAACTTTTATTCACATGAAGTCGAAATAAGATTGATACACAAAAACAAACAATAATACTTGACAAAAACGAACAAAAACTCTTTTATTCAACAAATATTTTCAAATATTGTTCAAATATTTTTATTATCCCCAAAAACCAAATTAGTCTCTGAATGATGTTCGTGTTCTCTTATATTGGCTCCACTTTCATAATGAATACTGCGAAACAACGTTAGCAGGCGGGGACGCACCGATAAATCGGCATGCAAGCACCTGCGTACCCGGACAACGCAAACGACATCATATCTTTCGGCGTATAATGCTCTCTTAATTCTTAATTACCTCTACTCCTACGCTGACAATGCCTCGTAGCGCCTCTTCGCGCATGCCTTGTTGCAGGGTGATGGTGTGATCGCCCGCAGTGTAGTGGTATGATTCTTCGTAGAGCACGGGCATCTCTATCAGTCCGTTCTTGCCGTTGCCGAGCCACTCGCCGCGGTCGTTGGCAAGGTAGAACTCGATAGTGTCCTGCCGTCCGTCATGCCCCACAAAAAGCCACATATTCTGATACGGATACATCTCTGTCTGCCGCACGTAGAGCAGAATCTGATAGGTCGCCGCGGTATCTTCTATCGAAAAATCAAATCGGCACACCGAGTCCTTATGCCAACCGATGGTACTGATATCCTCAAACGCCGAATAGACGATATCCGTCCGACACCCCGCCAACACTACAGCGAGCAGACTACTGAGCAGCACTATCTGTATTCTTCTTTTCATTGTTGCGTCCGTTGTTTCTGTTGTTGCGAGGTCCGTTCCCGCCGCCGTTGCGATTCCCGCCGCGGCGGTCATTGCGGTCATTGCGGTCCCCGCGGTCGTTGCCCCGCTGGCGGTTGTTGCGTTTCTTGTCGAAGCGCGTCAAGTCATCTTGTCCGACTACATTCTGATACCCCACTTCCGGCACCTCTACCGCCGTGGTCGATTTGCCGCCGAGGCTGTCGGGTTTCTCGCCGCGCTGGTTCATCGCGATAATCTCTTTCGCGCGTTCGGGGCTGATTACCTGTAAGTTAGCGGGCACACGCGGCGCGGTGGAGTAGGTTACCTCCCCTTTCAGCGGGTCGGTGGCGAAGAGATAATACGTGCCGTCTTTGGTCTCCAGCGGCAGGTTGCGCGGCGGCAGTTTCTTCGACGCCTCCTCATAGACGGGCACCTCGTAGTTGAGGCAACATTTGAGTTTCGCGCACATACCCGCCAGTTTCTGCGGATTGGGGCTGATGTTCTGTAAGCGTGCTGCGCCCGTACCCACCGACGAGAAATTGGTCATCCACGTGGTACAACAGAGTTCGCGCCCGCACGGTCCCGTACCGCCTATGCGCCCTGCCTCCTGACGCGCACCAATCTGCTTCATCTCGATACGCACGCGGAAGGTCTCGGCGTACACTTTTATCAACTGCCGGAAATCCACACGCCCGTCGGCGATATAGTAGAAGATGGCTTTGTTGCCGTCGCCTTGGTACTCCACGTCGCCTATCTTCATCTCCAGACCGAGCGATTTCGCCAACTGCCGTGCCTTAATCATCGTCGCCTGCTCCTTGCTGTGCGCCTCAGCGGCGCGCCGTTGGTCCTCGTCGGTGGCAAAACGCACCACGTTGCGCACCTCATAGCGGCTGGTGTCGATACGGTTTTTCTTCATCTGCAGGTGCACCAATCGCCCTGTCAGCACCACCTCGCCGAGGTCTTGCCCGGGGTTGGCTTCCACCACCACCACGGAGCCTTTCTCCAAAGGCAGGTGCCCCGCGTTGTGGAAATAGCCTTTGCGGGTGTTCTTAAACTGCACCTCCACCAAGTCGGTCTCTTGTGCATTCTCCGGCAGGTCTGCCAGCCAGTCGGTTACGGGCAACATGTGCGCCGAGTTGCGGCAACACGCCTTGGCGGTATAGTGGCAACCTATCTCATTCAGTGTATATTTGTTATCCATATGTTGAAACTTTGTGTTATTAACTTCGTGTTGGGAACTTCGCTCCGCTCCGTGTAAGGAACTTCGTGTTGGGAACTTCGTGTTGGGAACTTCGCTCCGCTCCGTGTACAGCCCGCAGGGCTTTCGTACATTTACTTTCTTACAGCCTCGAAGAGGCTTTCCTACACGAAGTATCATACAGCGCGTCAGCGCTTTATCAGCACTATCATCTGCAGACACAGGTCGAAGAAAATCATCTTCGCGT
>JBJECI010000016.1:0-3995 GCA_051870915.1 Paludibacteraceae bacterium | reverse complement strand
CGTCGCCGTCTTCGACACCCCCAGCACCTCATAGTAATCTCTTTTCTCTGCCATACTGTCTTATAATTTGAAAATGAAGAATTTGTAAATTTGAAAATGATTAGTTCAGAACGGCAATTTTCAAATTTTCCAATTTACAAATTTTCAAATTGCCTTCTTATTCTCCCACCACCACTTTGGCGAAGCGAATCACTTTCTCGCCCAGTTTGTAGCCTTTCTGCGTGCAGTCAATCACTTTTCCTTTCTTGTCCTCGCCTGCCGCGAAGGTCGTTACTGCCTCGTGTTCATCGGTGTTGAAGTCCGCATTCTCCGTCTCTATCGCATGCACGTCGTGCTTGTCGAGGAAGGAGATGAACTTTTGGTGAATCAACTCGATACCCGACCGCAGGCTCTCGATATCCTCCGTCTTCTGCATAGCAGCCTGCGCGCGCTCAAAGTCGTCCACCAGCGCCAGCATCTCCGTGAAAATCTTCTCGCCGGCGGTCTCCATCAGCGCCAACTTCTCTTTGTTCGTGCGGCGACGATAGTTGTCAAACTCCGCCATCATACGCAGGTTCTTGTCCTCCAACTCCGCCACGCGAGCCGTCAGCGTTTCCACTTCTTGGTGCAAGTCCGCCTGCGAAGCCTCTTGCTCTGCCGTCTCTTCCGCAGCAGGTGCCGCACTCTCTTCCGAAGCCGTCTCTGCGGTTGCAGTCTCTGCCTCAGGCATCACTTCGTTCTTCACTTCCTGCTCCATCTCGGGAGCCTTCTTTTCTGTATTCTCTTCCATTTTTCGCTTGTTTTTCTTGCTCATAGTTCGTATAGGTTTTAGTATTTTGTTCCAAATCATTCTTTTATCATTTATCGACCAGCAACTGACATTTTGTCAGTTCTGCCACACGCCGACAAGTCCGACATTTTATCGGGACTTTATCGTAACATAGTCGAGACCTTACCGAGACCTTACCCTTGTCTCCGCAGGTCCAACCTGCATATCGCAAATATCGTGCCAAGCCCCAAAAACTGCCATTTTGTCAGTTTACAGCACCTCCATCACATCCCGCAAACGCCTCACCGCCTGCACGCCCTCGGGCAACGCCTGCGCCGACGGCTCCGAACTAATCCACACCGCGTCAATTCCCGCATTCATCGCTCCCTCGATATCGCTGCCCCAACTATCGCCCACCATCACCACCTCCTCTTTCTTCAAATACGGCAACTCTCGTCGGTTCATCTCCATCGCCACCTCAAATATCCGCGCCCCGGGCTTCAACGCACCCACCTCCTCGCTTAGCACCACGTGCCGAAAATACGGCAGCAGCCCGGACTTCTCCAGTTTGTAGTGCTGCACCTCAGCGAAACCGTTGCTCACCACCGTCAGCGCGTACTTCCCCGCCAGATACGCCACCACTTCCCGCGCATCGGGCAGCAGTCGGAAATGCGCATTCGTCTGCGCCAAGAAGAGCGAACTCATCTCCATCGCCAGCGGCTTGAATGCCTCGCCGTCCTCCTTCGCAATGCCTTTCACCGCGCATATCGGGTGCAGAAACCTGTCCATCATCAAGAAAGGTCTGTCTATCTGCCCATGCCCGTATAGGTGCCACAACTCCGCATTGTGCGTGTGGTACACCTCAAACCAATCCTCGAAAGGCACACCCCACTCCGCAATCCTAAACTGCTGATACACATCCTCTTGCGCCAACCGAGCCGCCGTACCCCAATCGCCCAAGGTATCATCCCAATCAATAAAAACAGATCGTTTCATTACTTAGTTGAAAAGAATAGTCAATACTTAGAATCGTAATTTAATTGTCTCGGTTTACTACTGATGCGTTAACTCCTATTAGTTATATTGTAAAGTGTTGGTGCACAATATATTATAGGTGTTCTTTGATTTTTTTTATTTGATATAAAAGTTGCTATCGGTGTATGCTTTCAGCACTCAAGGAGTAATTTGGTTTTTGTTAATACTAAAATAGTAACCATTCGAATAAGATATCTGAACAATATTTGTGTATGTTTGTTGAATAAAAGAGTTTTTGTTTGTTTTTGTCAAACATTATTGTTTGTTTTTGTGTATAAATTTCGAGTTCATGTTAATTAAGTCCGAAAAGTTAACGCATCAGTGGTAGTTTCCGATAAAGACCATGCTAATGGCTTCGCTGAATTAAGAATTGGATGCAAAGATACTGCTTTTTTCTGAATTACGCAAATAATACTAAATTTATGGTTGCATTCGTTGCAATTAGTGTCGTACTATCTATCAATATGAAAATGAGGTCTTTTTTTCTGAAATAGAAACGGAAATTTGTATATTTCAAAAAAAAGCAGTAACTTTGCAGCGTTTTGTGAATACAATGAGAAAGAATCGTAAATTGTAAATTGTAAATCGTAAATCGTAAATGGAAAGACGTGTACGTGTTCGTTTTGCGCCGTCGCCTACGGGGGCGCTGCATATCGGCGGGGTGAGAACCGCCTTATACAACTATCTCTTTGCCCGCCAGCACGGCGGCGATATGTTGCTCCGTATAGAAGATACGGACTCCACGCGCTTCGTGCCCGGGGCGGAGGAGTATATCATCGAGGCATTGGATTGGCTCGGTATCAAGATTGACGAGGGTATCTGCTTGGATGCCCCCAACGGCAAGGGCGAGCATGGCCCGTATCGCCAGAGCGAGCGCAGGGAGATATACCACCGGTACGTGAAGCAGTTGCTGGACTCGGGGCATGCGTATGTTGCATTCGACACCCCCGAGCAGTTGGAGAAGAAACGTGCGGAAGTGCCTAATTTCCAGTACGATGCGCGTACTCGCATGGAGATGTGCAACTCGCTGACGCTGCCCGCAGAGGAGGTAGAGGCGCGCATCGCGCAAGGCGAGAAATACGTGGTGCGCTTTAAGGTAGAGCCCGATGAGGACGTGCATGTGCATGACTTGATTCGCGGGGAGGTGGTCATCAACTCGAACATACTGGACGACAAAGTGCTGTACAAGAGTGCGGACGACCTGCCGACCTACCACCTTGCGAACATCGTGGACGACCACTTGATGGAGGTGAGTCATGTCATCCGCGGCGAGGAGTGGTTGCCGAGTGCGCCGCTGCATGTGTTGCTCTATCGCGCTTTCGGATGGGAGGACACCATGCCCGCATTTGCTCACCTGCCGCTGCTGCTCAAGCCCGATGGCAACGGCAAACTGAGCAAGCGCGACGGCGACCGACTGGGCTTCCCAGTGTTCCCGCTGGAGTTCCACAATCAGAAAGACGGCACGGTGTCGAGCGGCTATCGCGAGAGCGGCTACTACCCCGAGGCGGTCATCAACTTCCTCGCCCTGCTCGGATGGCACAACACCGGCGACCAAGAGATGTACACCATGGATGAACTCATCGCGCAGTTCTCCTTAGAGCGCGTGAGCAAGTCGGGTGCGAAGTTCGACTTCGAGAAAGGCAAGTGGTTCAACCACCAATACCTGCAACTGCGCAGCAACGAGCAGTTGGCGGAGGAGTTCTTGGC
Source organism: Paludibacteraceae bacterium (assembly GCA_051870915.1). Classification (GTDB taxonomy): domain Bacteria; phylum Bacteroidota; class Bacteroidia; order Bacteroidales; family Paludibacteraceae; genus Colicola. The sequence continues at coordinate 505 of JBJECI010000016.1, read as the reverse complement.
TTCTATGGAGGTGCGGTCTCCAGGCCGCACTCAAATAAAACTGACCGAGGCGCAGAAAGCCGCCCTCCCGCATGTCATCGGGCTGGTGAAAGAGCGCGTGAACTTCGTGAGCGAACTATGGGAGCAGATGAGTTTCTTCTTCGTAGCCCCCACGGAGTACGACGAGAAATCGCTGAAGAAACGCTGGAAAGAGGACAGCCCGAAGCACATGACGGAGTTGGTTGCCCTCTTGGAGAAGCAGGACGACTGGTCGGCAGAGGCGCTGGACACTGCGGTCATGGGCTGGATTGCGCAACAGGAGTACGGCGTGGGTATCGTGATGAACGCCTTTCGTATCTGCCTCGTCGGCGCCGCAAGGGGGCCGCATATCTGGGAAATCACCAACGTCTTAGGCAAAGAAGAAACCATCCGCCGCGTGAGAGTAGCATTGGAACAGTTAACAGTTAACAATTAATTGCCATGTATCAAGACATCGTTGACACTTTTGTATCAGGACATCGTTGAC
>JBJECI010000015.1:1259-4004 GCA_051870915.1 Paludibacteraceae bacterium | reverse complement strand
AATTTTCAATAAATCAAAGAACCATTTCAAAAGTTTTAGTGGACACTAGTGATAAAATATCTAAAAAAACTGCCTAACTTCATCGGTTAGACAGCCATCGATAGATAGTAGCCCCGTCGGGAATCGAACCCGAATCTAAGGTTTAGGAAACCCGTATTCTATCCATTGAACTACAGAGCCGCGTGTTCTAATTAAGAATTAAGAATTAAGAATTATGAGGGCATTGTTACTCTAAACACTCAACACTCAACGCTAAACCCTCTCGAAAGCGGTGCAAAAGTACTGCTTTTTTCCGAAATAACCAAGAAAAACACAAAAAAAGCCCCAAAAATTTGTACAATTCAGAAAAAAGCAGTATCTTTGCACGCTTTTTCGGCGGTACTATGCCCGAGTATTCTAATTAAGAATTAAGAATTATGAATTATGAGGGCGTATGTGAGCGCGGAAAAGCAATGTTATTCCTTATAATTATTAACAACAAAATTCATTAACTAACATTATGTTAAATCATTACGAAGCCGCTTTCGTGTTGACTCCCGTTTTGTCTGAACCACAGATGAAGGAAGCGGTAGACAAATTCGAGAACCTTCTCACGCAGAATGGTGGTACCATTTTGAACCGTGAGGAGTGGGGCATGAAGCAACTCGCTTACCCCATCCAAGGTAAAACAACGGGATTCTATGCCTTGCTGCAGTTTGATGTAGAACCCGCCTTTATCGCAACGCTCGAGACTGAGTTCCGCCGTGATGAGCGCGTCATCCGCTTCCTCACAACGCGTCTGGACAAGTACGCTTTCGAGTACGCAGAAAAACGTCGTAACAACTTCAAAAAAGAGGAGGCTTAATCATGGCACAGAACGATGAAATCCGCTATCTGACTCCGCAAACATCCGAGCAGAAGAAGAAAAAGTACTGCCGTTTCTTGAAATCCGGCATCAAGTACATTGACTACAAAGACCCTGAGTTTTTGAAGAAGTTCCTCAACGAGCAAGGTAAGATTCTGCCTCGCCGTATCACGGGAACGAGCCTAAAATATCAGCGCAAAGTGGCTCAGGCAGTGAAGAAAGCACGCCACTTGGCATTGCTGCCCTACGTAACCGATATGATGAAATAAGTGTTGAACCCTAAAAAACGAAAGACATCATGGAAGTTATTTTGATTCAAGACCTTGCAAACCTCGGTTTCAAGAACGATATTGTAAAAGTACGCGACGGCTATGGTCGCAACTACCTGTTGCCCAATAAGATTGCCGTTATCGCAAACGAGAGCAACCTCAAGCAGTTGGCAGAGAACCTGAAACAACAGGCTCACAAGCAGGCAAAGTTGCTGGCTGACGCTCAGGCACTGGCTACCAAGTTGGCAGAGACCGTAATCACGCTGACCGTAAAGGCAAACGAAGACGGCAAAATCTTCGGTACCGTTACCACGACGCAAATCTCCAACGCACTGGCTGCACAAGAGATGAACATTGACAAGAAAGTGATTACCATCGCAGAGCCGATTAAGGTAGTAGGTGAGCACACCGCACAGGCACGTCTCCACCGCGAGGTAAAAGCAGACATTCATCTGAACGTAGTGGCTGCAGAGTAATTGTTTAACCCTAAGACTGTAAAGACAATGAAACAAGGAATTCATCCCGAGAACTACCGCGTGGTAGTCTTCAAAGATATGTCCGACGGTACTCAGTTCTTCAGCCGCTCGACCGCTGCTACGAAAGACAGCATCGAGATTGACGGCGTGCAGTACCCGCTGATTAAGTTGGAAATCTCCAACACGAGCCACCCCTTCTACACCGGCAAATCGAAACTGGTCGATACCGCCGGTCGTGTGGATAAGTTCATGTCGCGCTACGGCAACCGTAAACGCAACTAAAAATAACATGCAAAGGCGGACCATTGAGTCCGCCTTTGTGTTTTTTTTATGGGAGCAAGGCTTGTTGGTTAGCTTAAAGATTATCCGATAATTCAGAATACTCCGAATACTCCGATTATTCAGAATACGCAAACCTACTATGGCAAAGAAAGACCTATACAAAGAACTCGGGCGGATGTTGCTGCTGTCGGCGGGGATTTATGCGGCGCTGTTTGTGGTGCTGCTGGTGGTTGAACGGCTCTGCGAGCCGTTGCGCGGCGTGCTGCTGCAATGGGATAGCGCCGCTTTCATCGTGGGTATTCCCGCCAGCGTGGTGGGTACGGCGTATGTGCTCACTATCCGCAACCCGCAGAACTACACGGGCTTCATCGGCGGTATCGTCATGGCGGTGCTGCTGGGCACACAGTTCGCGTTGCAAGGCAACTACGACCTTACCTTCTTGCAGATAGGTATCTTCATCCCTTTCATGGTCTTGTCGCTCATCACGTGGCGCAAGAAACTGGCGGCAACGGAGACGACACCAACCACAGCAGAGCCTTTCCGTCCCGAGTATCTGCACGGTTGGCGGCAGGGACTGACGCTCACGCTCGCTCTGCTCATCATTGTGGCGGACTATGCCTTCACCACGCTGGTGCTGAACCATGACGCATGGGCGGACCGGTGGCTGCTCAAACTGGCAGGGGCGGTGATGATTGCCTCCTCCGTGATGGCGAATTTCTGGCTCATCTACCAGAAGATGGACGCTTGGATATGGTGGATGGTGTACAGCCTCGCGGGCATACTGTTCTACGTCCTGCTCGGAAATATCTACTGCATTGTTCTCTTCCTTTTCTACCTCGTTATCAACGCTTCTGCCTTCTTCGCATGGCAGAGA
>JBJECI010000015.1:0-1159 GCA_051870915.1 Paludibacteraceae bacterium | reverse complement strand
ATATGTACAAGAAAAAAGACGATACATCGCTCCGTGTGGAGCAAGCGGCTACCCTGCTCGATTTCATACAGTCGAAGATGGGAGGCATGGCAAAGACCAGCGTCAAGCAACTCCTCAGCCAGCGCCGCGTAACGGTGAACGGCGTGGTGCAGACCCGCCATGACACGCCGTTGAACAGCGGCGACACGGTGGTCATCAGCAGCGGCAGGGGAAACATCCAACTGAACCACCCCAAACTGCGCATTGTGTTTGAGGACGACCACCTCATCGTGGTGGAAAAGCAGGTGGGGCTGCTCACGGTGCCCACCTTTCCGGGCTCCACCGAGACCACGGCGTTCTCCATTCTGAAAGCCTCCGTCCGCCGCCAGAACCCGCGTGCGGGTGTCTATACCGTCCATCGTCTTGACCGCGAGACGAGCGGACTGCTGGTGTTCGCCAAGTCGCCTGAGTTGCAGCACTACATGCGCACCTACTGGCGGCAACTGGTTACGAAGCGCACCTATGTGGCGGTAGCCGAGGGGATTTTCGAGCAGAAAGAGGGCAAAATAACCACATGGCTCACCGAGGACAAACGCAACGCCATGGTCTATTCCTCGCCCGTGGACGACGGGGGCGACATCGCGATTACCAACTACAAGGTCATCCGCGAGAATGCGGAGAAGAACCTCTCGATGGTGGAACTGAACCTCGAGACGGGGCGCACCAATCAGATTCGCGTGCACCTTGCGTCCAAGGGACACCCTGTCTCGGGCGACCGCAAGTACGGGCACGGCAACGAGTCCTCGCCTGCCGACCGCCTCTGCCTGCATGCCCGTGTGCTCGAGTTCATCCACCCCGCCACGGAGCAGACCGTTCACTTTGAGACATCAGTGCCCAAGGAGTTTAATCGCATTTGTCAATGATATTCTTTTATTTCAACAAAAATTCCCAAAAAATGTCTATTTTCTTTAACATATAATTTCCGTGTAATCCCGACAAATCGGGATGCAAGCATTTTTCATTAATTTATTACCAAACTTGTCCTGACCAGTCGGGGTAAACTGGAAAAAACAGATTAGTCTTTGACTGCTGAAAAAAGGTTCTTTTTTGCGTGGTTTTATTTTGTATCACTAGTGTCCACTAAAAAATCAAGAAATGTTTCCTGAGTTATTGAAAATTA
>JBJECI010000014.1:18103-20625 GCA_051870915.1 Paludibacteraceae bacterium | reverse complement strand
TTAGTCTTTCATCCTGTGTCCTTAATCCTTTATCCAAATAGTGTCCTTCATCCTTAATCCAAATTTGAAGTGAGAATGTGCATTTTTCACTTTTTTTCTTGCATATCTCGCAAAAAAGCAGTAATTTTGTCGCCAAATTTTGTAATAAGGTACATTACGTATGAAAAAGCATATAGCCATCATAGCAGGCGGGGACAGTTCGGAGCATGAGGTGTCGCTGCGTAGTGCGGCGGGGATATACTCTTTCTTGGATAAGGAGCGTTATGAGGTGCATATCGTTCGTGTGCGAGGACGGGAATGGATGGTGGAGGTGGAAGAAGGCGTGTGGGTGCCGATAGATAAGAATGATTTTTCCTATACTTATCAGGGTGAGAAGCGCACGTTTGACTATGCGTACATCACTATCCACGGCACGCCGGGCGAGAACGGTCGGTTGCAAGGCTACCTCGACATGATGGGTATTCCGTATTCGTGCTGCGGGGTGCTGGCGGCGGCGTTGACATTCAACAAATACGCCTGCAACCACTACCTGCAAGGCTTCGGCATCCGTATCGCGCCGAGCCTCCTGCTGCGCAAGGGCGAGGCACGTCCGACGGACGAGGAGATAGTGGCGCAAGTGGGGCTGCCATGCTTCATCAAGAGCAATGTGGGCGGGTCGAGTTTCGGCTGCACGAAGGTGAAGACGCTTGCGGAGGTGTCGCCTGCCATCGTGCGCGCTTTCGAGGAGGGGGATGAGGTCATCTGCGAAGCGTTCATGCAAGGCACGGAGATAACGTGCGGCGTGTATAAGACGCGGGAGAAAGCCGTAGCGTTCCCCATTACGGAGGTGGTAACGAAGAACGAGTTCTTCGACTACGCCGCGAAGTACAAAGGGGAGGTGGACGAGATAACGCCGGCGCGTATTCCCGATGCGGTGCGCGATGCGGTGCAGGCGCTGACGCTTCGGATATACGATATTCTTGGCTGCCACGGGATCATTCGGGTGGATTATATACTGAGCAATTTGAAAATGACCGCGGGCGAGACGCCCGCGTCCCCAGTGGAGATAAACTTGTTGGAGGTGAACACTACGCCGGGAATGACGGCTACCTCGTTCATCCCGCAGCAGGTGCGCGCCGCAGGGCTGAACATCGGCGACGTGCTGAGCGAAATCATAGAAGACGACCCACCCCTGCCCTCCCTACAAAGGGAGGGAGAAAGGACCCACCCCGTCCCTCCCTACAAAGGGAGGGAGAGTAATAATACTTTTGTCTAACTAAACTAATCTCTTGCTCCCTCCCTTGTAGGGAGGGTCGGGGAGAGTCCTATCATGATAGATTCCTACTTATCCCAATTAGATTGGTCGCGGGAGCCTCAGGGCTTGTATGCGCCGATTGCCTACACGCTGGCATCGGGCGGCAAACGCATCCGTCCAACGCTGGCACTCATCGCCTGCCAACTGTTCGGTGGCAAGGAAGAGGACGTGGTGCCTGCCGCGCTGGCGCTGGAGGTGTTTCATAACTTCACCCTGCTGCACGATGACGTGATGGATAAGGCATCGGTGCGCCGCGGGCGACCGACCGTGCACGTGAAATGGGACGACAACACCGCCATCCTATCGGGCGACCAGATGCTGATAGAAGCATACAAACTGCTCAGCCAAGTGCGGGAAGATAAGTTGCCGCAGGTGCTCCGCCTGTTCAACAAGATGGCTACGGAGATATGCGAGGGGCAGCAGTATGACGTAGATTTCGAGCGCAGAGACGATGTGTCGCTCAACGATTATATGATGATGATTCGTCTGAAGACCTCCGTGTTGCTCGCCACCGCCTTGCAGATAGGTGCGTACATCGCCAACGCGCCCGAGGAGCAGCAACAGGCGTTGTACGACTTTGGCATCCATGTCGGGTTGGCGTTTCAGTTGCAAGACGACATCTTAGATGTGTATGGCGACCCCGCCACCTTCGGCAAAGCCATCGGCGGCGACATCCTCTGCAACAAAAAGACCTACATGCTCCTCACCGCCCTGCAACGCGCAGAAGGCGAGACGCGGCAGGCGTTGCTGGGATGGATGGCTGACACCACGCATACACCTGAGGAGAAGATAGCCGCCGTAACCGACCTCTACACCCGTCTTGGCGTGCGCGAGGTATGTGAACAGGTAATGGCGGAGCATACGCACGAAGCACTCCGCCTGCTCGACGCCCTTCCGCAGAACAACGCCACCGACCAACTGCGCGCCCTCGCGGAGAAACTGAGTACACGTAATAAATAATTTACCGAAAGGTCGGGGGTGAACGTATAATTATCGTTTCTTTTTTTAACATATAATTATCGTGTAATTTATCATTAATTTTATCATCGCAAAATTATACGAATAATTATACGGCAATTATATGTTAGCAACACAATAATTACAAGTTCTGAAAATCATTACCACCGCATGGCAAATCGTAATTCGTAAATCGTAAATCGTAAATAAACAATCATGCCTTACCGTCGATTACCCAACACAGACCAAGCGCGACTGACCGCCTTGCAGA
>JBJECI010000014.1:0-18003 GCA_051870915.1 Paludibacteraceae bacterium | reverse complement strand
ATGCCTTACCGTCGATTACCCAACACAGACCAAGCGCGACTGACCGCCTTGCAGATGGCGGTTCAGCGTGCGAGCGAAGCCGACTTCACCGAGCAGGTCTTGCAGTATAAGACCCTCAGTGAGGCACAGCGTTTCCTGATGCAGTTTGAGAACATCGTGATGCAGTACCACGAGAACTTCCGCACGAAGGTATCCGCCAACAAGCAATATCGCAAAGTGGTGCAAAACGCAAGGATGTATATCTCCCACTTCATTCAGGTGCTTAACCTCGCCGTCATCCGCGGGGAGATAAAAGCCGAGCAGAAAGAACTCTACGGGCTGGACCCGAACAACCATATCGTGCCCGACCTGAGTAGCGAAGAGGACTTGCTGGTGTGGGGCGAGAACATCATACAGGGCGAGCAGAAACGTACCTCCATGGGCGGCTTCGCGATATACAACCCCGCTATCGCCAAGGTGAAGGTGCACTATGACATCTTCAAAGACCACCAGATGAGCCACACGCTGCATAAGAAAGCGACCTCGCGCGTGATGGGCGATGTGGAGACCATGCGCAAGCAGGCGGATGCCATCATCCTGAATATATGGAACGAGGTGGAGAACTATTACAAAGACCTGCTGCCCTACGACAAACTCTGCCACTGCAAGAACTACGGCGTGATTTATTACTACCGTCCGACAGAAAAAAAACTCTCTGCCGAGACCGACAGAGAGATACTTCGTTTGCGCGAAAGTCAACCGACTATTGATTTCGATCAACCACCAACGACGGACTGACCACGCGGTTCATCGGCTGGTCATGCCACAAGGTAGGCAGCGGTTGGTGCTTCAATTGGAAATCATAGCAGACACCCACCTTAAACGACTCCTTGTGTTGGCGCAGGAACTTATCGTAATATCCGCCGCCGCGACCGATACGATGACACTTGGTGTCGAACACCACGCCGGGCACCAGAATCAAGTCAATCTTGCCCGTGTAGGGCTCGCCTTGCGGCTCCGGCACCCGCATACGCCCGCGGTGGAGCATCTCCTCGCCTTCATAACGGCGTACCTCCATATAATGACGATGCGTAACCGGCAGCAGGATGGTCTTTGAATCGCGATACTTCTCCAGCAACGCCCGCAAGTCCACCTCGTTATGGATGGGGAAATAAGCCAATATGGTTTGGGCGTTTTGGAAATGGCGCATCTGCTCGATATGAGAGATAATAGTCGCAGAATCCGATGCGATACTCTCTTCCGGATAGATACGACGACGTTGCTCTATGATAGCACGAAGGGCACTCTGCTGCGCACGCTTCTTATTCCACGGGAGAAGATTCTTGAGGTCAATAAACTGAGATTCGAATAGCATTGTTGAAAGGAATTTTGGATGAAAGATCAAGGATGAAAGATAAAAGACTGATTACTTTCGCCTATGAATTTTAGAGTCATTACTATTTAGTCTTTAATCCTGTGTCCTTGTTCCTTAATCCTAAAATAGTAGAAAACGGCGGCAAAATTACAAAATTATTTGCAAATACACAAATTATGGCACTGATTTTGTCCATATTTTTGGATAAAAGATAAAGGATGAAGGATAAAAGACTTATTACCTTCGTCTATGAGTTCTCAGAGTCGAGACTATTTAGTCTTTCATCCTGTGTCCTTAATCCTTAATCCTTTATGAAAGAAATGAAACGCTTTTTACCCATATTCACTCTTATGCTACCCTTCTTGGGGTGCATTATGGTGGGATGTAACAACTCCACCACTACTGTTACCAAGTCTTCCGTGGCGCAGTTGTCGGCTTTCTCGTTTGCCGCCAACGACTCTTTTCCCGGCTTGGCGAAGGCGGTTTTCAAGATAGAAGAGCGGTTGGATACGGGTCTGGTGTATAACCCCGACTCTATTCTATATGGTACACGTTTGGACTCCGTAGTACCGAAGTTTACCTTTGCCGCCACCCCGGGTGCTGCCGTACTCACTGTGGGCGATACAACGATAGTCCTTACCGGTTCGGACACCGTGGATTTCACGCAGCGACCTATCTACCTGACCGTTACCTCCCAAGATGCAGCCAACACCAAAGTGTATGAGATGGTGGCAACGGTGCATCAGGTGGACCCCGACCTGTTCGTCTGGACGCAACTCACTCCCGCCGTCTATCCGGCGGACAACAGCGAGCAGCAGGTGTTGTCGCTGGGCGATAAGATGGTGCTGATAAAGAACAACGGTTTCCGCACCTCGGTCTTCACCTCCGCCGACGGAGCGACATGGTCAAGCGAGCAAGTGCCGACGGGGTTGCCGCTGACCACGCGCGTGCGCAGTATCATATCCGACAACAGCACGCTCTATTATGCCGATGACTCGCTGCTCTATACCTCTACGGATGCCCTCACGTGGCAGCAGACGAGTTATGCCGGCAGCGGGTTCTCGCTCAAGACCATGCTCATGGCATGGAACGAGACGGTGTGGGCGCTGGCGGAAGACGGCGAAGGACTTGTCTTGGCGAATATGCAAGGTGGCAGGCTGCAACCCACCACCCTGCGTCCGCGTTCTCCTTTCCCTGTCAGCGACTTCGCGGCGGTAGCGTTCCAGAGCGCCAGCAACCGTGCAAGGGCGATGATTCTCGGCGGCTTCGCAGAGGACGGCACCGCGCTGAACACCCGATGGAACATTGAGTATGCCGCCACCATTGCAGAGAACGGCGGCTACCGTATGCAGGACTTCTCCATCGACCGACCGCACTTCACCCGCCTCACCGGCGCGAGCGTGGTATGGTATAACCACCAACTATATATGTTCGGCGGCGTGGATGACGAGATGCAGTACCTAGGCAGAGACATCCTGATAAGCACCGACGAGGGCGTCAACTGGACGCGAGCCGATACCGCCAAATGCCAACTGCCGGAGACCTACACCGCGCGGCAAGGACAGTCGGTCATCGTGCGCGACAACGATATATACGTTATCGGCGGCGAGTCGCAGACCGAGACCTTCAGCGATGTCTATCGCGGCAGACTCAACTCGATAGACTGGGAGTGAGAAAGATTAAGGACCGCTCGCTACGCTCGCTGAAAGATAAAGGATAAAAGACTGATTAGTCTCCACTCGGAGCACAAAACAAAACGCTCCAACACGAAGTTCCCAACATGAAATGACCAACATGAAATGACCAACATGAAATGACTAACAGGAACTGACTAACAGGAACTGACCAACATAAAATTAACAAATAAACACTTACAATTATGACTATTTCCAATTACAACTTCGCCGGCAAGAAGGCGATTGTGCGCGTGGACTTCAATGTACCACTCGATGAGAACGGACACATCACTGACGACACCCGCATCCGCGGTGCGCTACCTACCCTGAAGCATATCCTTGCTCAGGGCGGTGCGCTGATTATCATGTCCCACATGGGCAAGCCCAAGGGCAAAGTGAACCCTAAGATGAGCCTGAGCCAAATCGCAGACGCCGTCGCTGCTGCCCTCGGCGCACCCGTACAGTTCGCTCCCGACTGCGCAAAAGCACAGGAGCAAGCGGCTGCCCTCAAGCCCGGCGAGGTGCTCTTGCTGGAGAACCTGCGTTTCTATCCCGAGGAGGAAGGTAAACCCGTAGGTATCGACAAGGAAGACCCCGCTTACGAGGAGGCAAAGAAAGCCATGAAGGCAAGCCAGAAAGAGTTTGCCAAGACCTTGGCTTCGTATGCTGACTGCTATGTGAACGATGCCTTCGGTACCGCTCACCGCAAGCATGCTTCTACCGCTGTGATTGCAGACTACTTCGATGCGGACAACAAGATGCTCGGCTTCCTGATGGAGAAAGAGGTAGAGGCAGTGGACAACATCCTCTCCAACATCAAACACCCCTTCACCGCTATCATGGGCGGCTCGAAAGTATCGACCAAAATCGGTATCATCGAGAACCTGATGGACAAAGTGGACAACCTCATCCTCTGCGGCGGTATGACATACACCTTCGCTAAAGCGCAAGGCGGGCAGATTGGTAACTCCATCTGCGAGGACGATAAGTTGGAACTCGCGCTCGACATCATCGCACAGGCAAAAGCCAAAGGTGTGAACCTCGTGCTGGGCACCGACTGTGTAGCAGGTGACGCCTTCTCCAACGATGCACACCAGCAGGTTTGCCCCGCCAACGCCGTACCCGAAGGTTGGGAAGGTATGGACGCAGGTCCTGCCAGCCGTGAGGCGTTTGCAGCGGCTATCCGCGGCGCAAAGACCATCCTTTGGAACGGTCCTGCAGGCGTGTTCGAGTTTGATAACTTCACCGCAGGCTCCCGCGCTATCGCAGAGGCTATCGCAGAGGCTACCGACAACGGTGCTTATTCGCTCATCGGCGGCGGCGACAGCGTAGCATGTATCAACAAGTTCGGTCTAGCAGACCGCGTAAGTTATATCTCCACCGGTGGTGGTGCTCTGCTCGAAGCCATCGAAGGCAAAGTGCTCCCGGGCGTAGCCGCTATCAAGGGATAACAAAAAGTGAATAGTTAATAGTGAATAGTTAATATCCCGCAGTTTTTCTGTATAGTACTGAACCACAGGGCAATATTAACTATTAACTATTAACTAACATTGCCATATTAACTATTAACTGTTAACTATTAACTTATACAAAATGGACATAGTAGGAAAAATCATACAGGTATTGCCGTTACAAGAAGGTGTTAGCAAAACAGGTAACCCTTGGAAAGTACAGTCGTATGTGCTGGAGACGCAGGAACAGTATCCGCGCAAAGTCTGCTTTGAAATCTTCGGCGAGGAGCGTATCAAGAACAACCCTTGCAACATCGATGACTTGGTAACCGTTTCGTTCGACATCGAGTCGCGTGAGTTCAACGGTCGCTGGTACACCAGTATCCGCGCTTGGCGTGTGCAACAGGGCGACCAGACGGTGGCTCAACCCGCCGCACAGGTTGCTGCACAACCGGCTGCAGCACCCGCAGCCGCACCTGCTGCAGCCGCACCGCAACCTGCTGCTCAACCCGCTCCTGCCGCCAACACGCAAGTGTTTGACGCTTCGGCAGACGACGAATCCGGCGACCTGCCCTTCTAAGGATAAAAGACCGCTCGTTGCACTCGCTAAAGGACTCAGGATAAAAGACTAAATAGTTTCGACTATGAGCTCCCCCGCCCCGCTTGCGGGGAGGGGGCAGGGGGCGGGGCTATACAGAAAAGAATGTAATAAGTCTTTCATCCTGTGTCCTTAATCTTTCATCCAATATGATTCATCGTCATAAAATACTACGCATCGTGTGCTTGACGCTTCTGCTGGTCGGAGGCGTTGCTTTGTGCGTAGTGCGCTGGCAGGCGTGGTTTGGCAATCCGGCGGAGCCTGCCCTCACGGGCGACACCATCGCCTATCGGTTTCGTACTTTTGCCGACTCTGCGGTCTATGCGCAGCGTCCGCAAGCACCACAATACCAAATCCTTCTCTTGGGCGATGTCCACAACTCGCTCACCCGTGCCGACTATCAAAAGATAGCTGATGAGGCGGGTGAACTCGCTGCCTACGCGCAGTTGGGTGATTTTGTGGAGCGTTGCTATCCTTATTATTTTCAGCAACTCTACCGTGAGTTGCAAGGCACGGCGTTCGATAGCCTGCCGATTATCAACTGCCCGGGCAATCACGAGTACCGCAAGGGACTGCGCCGCACGCTACCCGAACTGTGGTTTCAGAACTTCCCCCAGCCGCACAACGGACCGCAGGACTTCCTCGGCTCCACCTATTATATCGACTTCCCCAACCTGCGCTTTATCGTGCTGGATAGCAACGGTATGCAGTGGCTGCATGAATACATGCGTACGCTTACTTGGTTGAACGGCGTGATGTCGGGCGCGGGCGACCGTTTCGTGGTAGTGATGATGCACCACCCCGTCTATTCCTGCGGCGCAGGACGCTTCAACACCACTATCTTCACCACCTTTGCGCACGCCCTGCGTAGGGCAGACCTCGTCTTTGCCGGACACGACCACAACTACTCGCGCCGCCTGCCGTTCGTCAACACCAATGCCGCCGCGAAGTTCTACCTTAACAAGGTCAGTCCCCACGATACGCGCATTGCCTCCGGCTGCCGTTTCTATGAACTCCTGACCCTCTCCGGCGACACGCTCACCCTGCAATCGCGCCTGCTGCAAGACACACTCCCGAGCACCATCTACGACGAGGTACAACTCATCCGCCTGCCCGATGGCACGCGACTGACGACAGACCTCTACCGCGATTCTGCAGAAATTATCCTCCTCCCCGAGCGCTATGCCCACCGCAACGACCTCAAGGTGCGCCGCTTCCGCAACCGTCGGGAAGGAAGAAAACAATAAAATTTTAGGGGGTTCCGTTTTACTTATGGCATGGATAGTAGCTATAGTTTCTATGGCAACAATCGTTTTTAACTGTCAGAAAGAGTCTCAAAAAGCACTATTTTCTGCTTTTTTCTGGTAAAAATACGTTTTTTTTCAAAATTATTTGCATATATCAAAAAAAAGGAGTACCTTTGCACTCGATTTCCGAAGTAGTCTCCGCACTTTCGCTTATAGGAGGACTGGCGGAGCGGTTTAGAAGAGAGCCAAAAGCCTAATGACTGACCGCTGTGTTGAGAGAGAGCTGATGATAAGCAGAGTTGCGAACAGACGAGGTCGGAGATATTTATACCGCGGAGTAGAGCAGTGGCAGCTCGTCAGGCTCATAACCTGAAGGTCGGTGGTTCGATCCCATCCTCCGCAACACAGCAGCGAGGCTGTCTAACAAGTCAAGTTAGACAGCTTTTTTATTCATGAGTTGATTACTCTTGTATAGACACGGTTAGAACCCGTTACAGACCCGTCTATGTTACGAAAAAAACTATAGTTTGTAGGGGTTATAGGGACTATAAGGACTATAGGGGCTATAGAGACTATAGAGGCTATAGGGGCTATAGAGGCTATAGTAATTATAGTTCGGCGTTATATGCCTCCTCTTTCTCCTTCAAAAATATGTTCTAAAACATAAAAGCATAACAAATAGTATCATTTTCTACACAAAAACGCAAAAAAATCACACATTCTCTTGCTTATTCAAAAAAAATGTAGTACTTTTGCGGTCGATTTTGGCACACGCTAAAACATTCTTATCCATAAACAATACTATTATTAACCAAATTTTATTACCCTGAAAAAGATTTTCTCTTTTGTGTGCGCACTCGTCTGCGCAATCTCCCTCAACGCACAAACCTACTACATTGCGGGTAATGAGGCCAGTCTTTTTAATAAGTCTTGGGACCCTGCGGGCATGGCTCTTGACCAACAAACAGATGGTACATGGTCAAAAACTTTCACTACATGCGGAATCGGTAGCGAATACCAATTCAAGGTTACAGATGGTACATGGGATAACACATGGGGTTATAGTGAGTTAGCAACCGTTCCCGAGGGTGTTACTACTCCGACAGAAGGAACCGGTAAAAATAACATCATTTGCACCACTTACGATGCAAATATGAAAGTTGTATTCGATCCTACTACCAAGAAAATCACCTTAACCGGTGTCTTCCAAGGTACAGCAGAGCCGCAACCTCTTACTTATTTCTTACTCCATGGCAATTTTACCGGAGATTGGGCTAATACCAATGAGTTCGCTATCTCTTCAGACGGTGCAACGGCAACACTCACGCTCACATTGGAGGCAGGAGATTATGAGTTTGGTGCTCGTATTGGCAGTTCCAGCAATTGGAGTGCAAGCGGGGAAACCATTACGCGCGCAAGCAATACCGCAGATTTCAACAAGAAAGGTGGTAATAATAAGATGACAGCCGATGTAGCAGGTGAGTATGTATTCACATACACCGCAGCGACCAAGATTTTGGCGGTTACCTATCCTGCTAACAGCGGCGAAGGTGGCGAAGGTGGAGGTGATACTCCCGACCCTGCGGCTACCTATGGTATCGGTTCAAACCTGAATAGTTACGACCCGACAGCTAACCCGATGACGGTAAAGGATGGCGTGGCTACTTGCACAATTGCTTTGGGTACGGAGACTTTCTTGTTCTCTGTAGTAGAGAATGGTACTACTTGGCTCAAGAACACGACCACCCCTATCACCCGCGAGAGCAACACCGTGGTATTGGCAGCGGAAAACAACATGGACAACACCACGCTGACTCCTGACGTAGCAGGGGACTATGTATTCAACTTCACCATCGAGACCAAGACCTTAGTGGTTGTATTCCCCGCTCAAGAGATGGGCATCCAAGAGGTGAACACCACGATGGATTGTGTAAAGATTATCCGTAATGGTCAAGTGCTCATCGTTCGCGAGGGCAAGACCTTCGACATGATGGGACAAGAGGTATTGTAATTGCTTGATACCGTTAGGTGCAAGTCTGCGTGCAGGCTTGCACCTATATCATGTCTGCGAAATCACTCAACAACCAAAATAACTAACTAAACAAACTATTATCATGAAAAAACTATTTTCATTTGTCTGCGCACTTGTCTGCGCACTGTCGCTCAACGCAGCGAAAACTATTTACCTCAGTTTAGGTTCAATAGAATGGAACAAAGATGGGGCTACTTTCAAAGAGGCTGTTTCTAATCAAAGTATGACTGCTGTGGATGGCAAAAGTGGCTACTACCAAGTTACTATTGAAGATTCACAAACTCAGGTAACTTTCCAACGCATTGGTTCAAATGGCACAGATGTATGGAATAAACAAGAGAACCTTACCATACCTGATGGTAAAGATTTATACACTCTGACAGGATGGGACAATAGCGGCACTTGGTCGGTATTTAATGCCGGCGGCGAAGGTGGCGAAGGCGGCGACCCGACTCCTGACCCCGCAACTACCTATTACATCGCCGGTAGTTCTGCCACGCTCTTTGGAAAGCAGTGGGATCCTGCCGGTATGGCTCTTGACCAACAATCGGACGGCACGTGGTCGAAGGCTTTCACCACTTGCGTAAGTGGCAAGGAATACCAGTTTAAGATTACAGACGGCAAATGGGATAGTGAAGGAGGACAGAATTGGGGCTTTTCCAATTTAGCATCCACTCCCGCCGGAGTAACTGGTAATAGTGATAATAACATCGTTTGCACTACCTACGATGCAAACATGACCGTAGTATTTAACCCCTCCACCAACAAAATCACTCTTACCGGTGTGTTCACTAACGGTGAAGGCGGCGATACCCCCGACCCGACGGCTTCCTACTACATGAAGCACCCGTGGTATGGTATCGGTTGGGCATGGAAAGAATTGAAAGACAATGGAGATGGCACTTACTCCATTCGCGAAAGATTTGGTAATGATAATGGTGTTTATGGTTGCAACTGGAACACCTCTGCAAGCGATAATAATAGTACTTGGGTTGGAAGCCCGCAGTTGGTAGATAGTCCTGCGGAAGGAGACTCTGCAGTGTTCACTCTGAACCCGACTGCTGAAAAATCAATCACTATTACTAAAATCCAAGGCGCAGAGGTTGTCATCAACTATGTAGATATTACTATCCGTGTGAAAGCCGATGCTGCTCCGACTATTTGGTGGCGGAATGCAGGTAGCAAGTGCCCGAGTGCAGAGAATACAAAAAACGCAGAAGGCACAAACTACACTTGGGACAACCAACCCGTAATGACGGCTGTTGACGGTTTGACAGGTTGGTACGAGTGGGTTCTAAAAGAGGTAAATGAAGATAGCGGCGTTACTTTCAAGATAAACAAAGGAAGTGATATTGTTGCTAAAGAATCTACTTGCTATGATGTAAATGGTAATATCTTATCGTGCCCTGGTGCATCTGCTCTCTCCAACATCGAAGTTGAGAATGCTGCTGTAAAGGTTATCCGCGATGGTCAAGTCCTCATCGTTCGCGAGGGCGTTACCTACAACTTGATGGGACAAACCATCCAATAATGATATAGGCTACTTAACAAAAAGGCTTCATAGCCCAACGGGGTTCTCCCGCAGCTGTGGAGCCTTTTTGCAACAACGCCGTCCGGGTACGCAGGCGTCCCCGCCTGCTAAAAAAACAACGCAACAAAGGCTATTCGGTGTACGCAGGCTAACTCCCCCGCCCCGCTTGCGGGGAGGGGGTGCAGGGGGGGGGGAAATTGGGGACGCGGGCGTCTCGCCCGCGGGCTGCCCGCAAGAAACTTATCTCCTTTCAGCAGGCGAGGACGCCTGCGCACCCGGACAAAGCATGCAAAGCCCCCTATAATTACTATACCAACTATAGCCACTATACCAACTATAGAAACTATAAAAAATCAACCAACATGAACAGACCTATCTTAACCCTTTTGCTTTCCCTTTCCTGCTCGGCGATGTTCGCTGCGGGGACAGTGGAGAACCGTGGTGTCTATGCCACCAACCCAAACAACCAGTTCGGCAAGCAAGCCACCATCACCATTGACGGCAACCCCTCCGACTGGACGACCGACATGCTGATTGCGCAAGGCAGCGCCAACGATGTGTGCAACTCCTTCAAGGGCATGCACGAGAACTGCGTGCTCGACTGCTATGCCCTCTACGCCGCTTGGGACGATGCCAACCTCTACCTCGCGTGGCAGATGGTCAACACCTTCGACACATGGTGGGAGCAAGACGGCAACGGTCCTATCTCCGACGATGGCTATGTGGGCGATGTGCCGCTGGCTGTCGCTATCAGCGTGGACCCCGCCAAGACCATGACCGGCAGACTGACAGACGGCGGCATGCTTTGGGGGAAGGTGAATGTAGTCTATGAGACCCCCGTGGACCACCTCTTTATGATGAGCGGAAAGCCCGGGCAGGGCACCCCCGCGATGTTCCTCCCCGCAGACGCACAGGGCAATACAAACTACGGCGATGCCTGCAAGGAATACGCTAAAAACGGCATCTCCTACAAGATGAGCCACGACTTCCTCGGCAGCAGCCTGCTCCATCTCTACCAGCCCAATGCGCCGGAGGATGCCTACAACGACGGCTCCACATGGCTCGACGTGCTGGATGCCGCAGCCTGCCAAGGCAAAGTGCGCCGCAATCATCAGAAGAAATACGACTCGTTCTACGAGATGAAGATACCCTTCGCCGCATTAGGCATCACCAAAGCCGACCTCACCACGACGGGTATCGGCGTGATGATGATCGCTACCCGCGGCGAGTCGGGCATCGACTGCCTGCCGCACGATGCTTCGATGCTGGATAATGTCTATGGCGACTATACTTCCGATGCTTCCACCTCGGCGGAGAAATCCGACTCCGACACCATCCGCTGCCAGTTGGCAGACGTGGGTTGCCGCCGCGCAGGCAGTGCTCCTGCTGCGGGTCCTTCCGTCGGCTTGAGCATTGCGCAAGACTACACTTTCCACTCCGATGCCCTCGCCCTCTCCTGCCGTATCAAGAACGCCACCGCAGGCACCTATCGGATAGGCAATGCTGCCGCACAATCGTTCACGGGTAGCGCTTCCTTCGTAGTGGGTACAGACCTGAAAGTAGGCGAGAGCGTGCAGGTAACCGTTACGGCAACCAACGGCACCGTAGACCAAGACCAGTCCGTTTCCTATACATATACCAAGGGCGATGCCTTCCCCGTAAAGCAAGGCACGGCTATCCTCAAGAACGAACACGCATGGGCAGACTGCTACTGCTATATGTACGGTGCCAAAGAGAACGCCCCGTGGCCCGGCGTGAAGATGACGCTCCTGAGCGGCGATTTCTATGCTTATCAGATGCCCTCGACCCTAAGTTCGGCGAATGTCATCTTCAACAATGGCTTGAAAGAGGGCGCGGGCAAAGAGCAATACCCCTCGGGTAACGGACTGAGCCTCAGCAACAAGCAGGTACGATTGTACGACTACGTGCAGTGGTACGACGTGAACTACACGGGTGCAACCGCGCTCGAAGAGGCACTTGCTCAACCCGCCACCACCGTGCGCAAAGTGCTCCACGAAGGCACCCTCTATCTCCTCCTCCCCACCGGCGAGATGTACACCATCGACGGCAAGGGGCTATAGAGACATCGGGTAAAATGTCCGGGTGCGCAGGCGTCCCCGCCTGCTAAAAAACAACGCAACAAAGGTTATCTCCTTTCAGCAGGCGGGGACGCCTGCGCACCCGGACAAAGGCACACGGACAACAATCAACAACCAATCAACACTACTATCCCATGAAAAGAAAAACTATCCTCCTGCTGGCGGTGCTGTTATGCAGCATAGGCTTGCAGGCGACGGCTTTCCCAAGCCGCACCGACTTCCGCGACGAGAGCATCTACTTCGTGATGACCACTCGTTTCTACAACGGCGACCCGTCGAACGACACCCAGTGTTGGGACGCGCAGCAGTACAACGTGGGGGACCCTGCATGGCGTGGCGACTTCAAGGGACTCATCAAACAGATGGACTATATCAAAGCCCTCGGCTTCACTGCCATCTGGATTACCCCTATTGTCGGCAACGGCTCCGGCTACGACTACCACGGCTACCACGCTATGAACTTCTCCGAAGTGGACAAACGCTACGAGAGCGAGGACGTACTCTTCCAAGACGTGATTGATGCTGCGCACGCACGCGGCATGAGAATCATCCTCGACATCGTGCTCAACCACACGGGCAACTTCGGCGAGGAGAACCTCTGCAAACTCTTCACCCGCGACTGGGATGCTGACCAATCGGCTATCGACGAGTGTATGGTGCCCTACACCCAAAAAGACGGCGGACGCCTGCCCGATGACTACCTCTCTCTGGAGGGCGGCAAGCAGTATGCAGCACGCTTGGCGGAGATGAAGAACACCGACGGCAAGAACCACGACGTGAACAACTACTGGCACCACTTCGGCGACTTCAACTGGGACGATGACACCCGTTGGTGGGCGCAGATAGCCGGCGACTGCGTGGACCTCAACACCGAGAACCAATACGTGGCAGATTACTTGGTGAAGTGCTACGGCGAGTTCATCAAGATGGGTGTGGACGGCTTCCGTATCGACACCAGCGGACACATCGCACGCTTGACCTTCAACAACAACTTCATCCCGCAGTTTAAGGCACTGGCTGAGCAGTACAAGGCTAAGCGCAACGGTGGCGACTTCTTTATGTACGGCGAGGTATGCTCGCGCGAACGCAACGTAACCTACCGCAACCACGACAACCTCTCTGCCTATTTCTACACATGGAAAGAGACCAAAGACTACCCGTGGGACACCAACCCCCACTCATGGGACGGACAGTTCGTTCCCGAGGGCAGCAAAGGTTCGCACACCAACGTAACCTCTGTGGACCAGCAGGCGAAAGACTACGTAGGCGAGCACAGCGACAACCGCACTTCGGATAACGCTTTCCTCAAAGGCAACTCCTACCATGCGCCCGACTACTCGCAGTCTTCCGGCTTCAGCGTCATCGACTTCCCGATGCACTGGAACTTCCGCACTGCCCAAGAGGCTTGGGGCGTCAAGAGCGGCGATAAGTACTACAACGATGCTACGTGGAACGTGGTTTATGTCGATAGCCACGACTACGCACCCGATGGAGCACCGGAGAGCCAGCGTTTCAACCAACCGCAAGACACATGGGCAGAGAACCTCTCGCTGATGTTCACCTTCCGCGGCATTCCCTGTATCTACTATGGCTCCGAGATAGAGTTCAAGAAAGGAAAAGATATAGACAAAGGTCCGAACATCGCGCTGCAAGAGACCGGTCGCGCCTACTTTGGCGGCTACCTGAGCGGCTATGTTACCACCACCGACTTCGGCGAGTATGAGGAAGCCTGCGGCAACATGGCGCAGACCCTGCAACACCCCTTGGCACGCCATATCCGCCGCTTGTCGAAGATTCGTATGGCAGTGCCCGCGCTGCGCAAGGGGCAATACAGCACCGAGGGTTGCAGCGGTTCCTTCGCTTTCAAACGCCGCTACACCGATTCCAACACCGACTCCTACGCTTTGGTCTGCATCTCCGGCAACGGTACTTTCACGGGTATTGAGAACGGCACCTATGTGGACTGCGTTACGGGCGACACGAAGACCGTTACCAACGGCACGCTCAACGCCACCTGCTCCGGCAAGGGAAATATGCGTGTGTATGTATTGAGCACCTCGAAGACTCCCGCCCCGGGCAAGATCGGTACGGACGGCAAGTACCTCTACGGTAGCAGCAAAGCCAATATCGGCGACCCGCAGTGGGACGGCAAGCAAGAAGCCCTCGACCCGCGCTTCGGCGATAACGGCGGCGGCACAGGTGGCGGCTCCATTGAGAACCCTGCTACCCCCTGCCTCGAGACCGCCGACGAGCGCTGCGTATTCTTCCAAGCCGACGCCACCTCCTTTGGCAGCAGCGCTTTTGTCTATATATGGGATGAGAGTAACGGCAATGCAAAGATAGTAGGTGATTGGCCCGGTACAAAGGCAACCGCATTAGGCGGAGGCGTATATAAATTTGTGATACCCGAAGGTGCGACTACAACTACTACCGGCTGGAAAATCATTTGGAACAACGGTAGTGGTACGCAATCTTCCAATATGGACTACCACGAGCGTGGTCTTTACAAAGGACATGATCAGAGCAGCATTGCTTACGATAGTCAGGTTACCACCCTATGTGCCGATGTGCCTCAACCCGATGAACCCGCAGAGCCCGACCCCGAACCAGACCCGACACCTGACTATCCCGAGGAAGAGCCTTGCACCGGCGCACTGCCCGACCCCGAACCGCATAGCACCGAGAGCAGTGGTAGCGACCAGCCTTGGGGCATCCATAATGTAGAGAGCAACCTCCTGCTCTACACCGAGCAAGGAACCCTCTATATCGGCTCCGAGACGGCACAGCACGTTTGCATCTACTCCGTGGACGGCAGCCTTGTGCAATCCATCGACCTGCCAGCAGGTATCACCACCGTCAACCTCCCGCAAGGATTCTACATGGTGAACAACCAAAAAGTAGTGCTCTGGTAATCCTGTCATAACGAAGAAAGAGGCGAAGCAATCACTTCACCTCTTTCTTCGTGCAAGCCTATAGCCTCTATAACAACTATAGCAACTATAGCATCTATAGCAACTATAACAACAATCAATCAATCAACCAACAATAATTATCACATGAAAAAACTAAGTGTATTTCTGCTCTTTGTGGTTTGGTGCCTGTCTTCTATGGCAGCCACTTCCTCCACTTTCAGCAGCCGCACGGACTTCCGTGACGAAACCATCTATTTCCTCATGACCACGCGTTTCTACGACGGCGACCCGAGCAACAACGTCCACTGTTGGGACGCAGTCCAAGCGGGCAATGAAGGGGACCCCGAGTGGCGCGGAGACTTCAAAGGTGTCATCGAACGCCTCGACTACATCAAAGCCCTCGGCTTCACCGCTATCTGGGTTACACCCATCGTGGAGAACGCCTCCGGCTACGACTACCACGGTTACCACGCCAGCAACTTCTCCAAGGTGGATCGTCGCTACGAGACCCACACCGAGACCGAGGACGTGCTCTTCCAAGACCTGATTGACGCGGCGCATGCACGCGGCATGAAAATCATCCTCGACATCGTACTCAACCACACGGGCAACTTCGGCGAGGAGAACCTCTGCAAACTCTTCACCCGCAACTGGGAGGCGAACCAAGCCAATATCGATGAGTGCATGGTGCCCTACACCCAAAAAGACGGCGGCAAACTGCCGGACAACTACCTCTCGTTAGCCGGCGGCCAGCAGTATGATGCCCGCTTGGCGCAGATGAAGAACACCGACGGCAAGAACCATGACGTGAACAACTATTGGCACCACTTCGGCTCCTTCAACTGGGACGACGACACCCGCTGGTGGGCGCAGATAGCCGGCGACTGTGTGGACCTCAACACCGAGAACCAATATGTAGCCAGCTACCTTGTCCGCTGCTACGGCGAGTTCATCAAGATGGGTGTGGACGGCTTCCGTATCGACACCAGCGGACACATCTCCCGACTGACTTTCAACAACAACTTCATCCCGCAGTTTGAAGCATTGGCAGAGCAATACAAAGCCAAACGCAACAACGGCGACTTCTTCATGTTCGGCGAGGTCTGCGCGCGCGACCGCAACGTTACCTATCGCAACCGCGACAACCTCTCGCCCTACTTCTACACATGGAAAGAGACTAAGAACTACGCTTGGGACACCAGCGAGACCTCGTGGAACGGTATCGTAGTGCCCGAAGGACAAAAGGGTACCCACACCAACGTAACTTCCGTGGACCAGCAGGCAGCAGACTATGTGGGCGAGCACAGCGACAGCCGCACTTCCACCAACGCCCTGCTCAACGGCAACACCTACCATACCCCCGACTACTCGCAGGCTTCCGGCTTCAGCGTCATCGACTTCCCCATGCACTGGAACTTCCGCAGCGCACAGGAGGCATGGAGTGTCAAGAGCGGCGATAAGTACTACAACGATGCCACATGGAACGTGGTCTATGTCGATAGCCACGACTACGCACCCGATGGTGCACCGGAGGGACAACGCTTCTCCCTCGACCAAGCCACTTGGGCAGAGAACCTCGCGCTGATGTTCACTTTCCGGGGGATTCCCTGTATCTACTACGGCTCCGAGATAGAGTTCCAGAAAGGTAAGCCCATTGACTTAGGTCCGAACATCGCGCTCCGCGAGACAGGTCGCGCCTACTATGGCGGCTACATGAAAGGCACTATCGAGGCAACCGACTTCGGCGAATATACCGCTACGGGCAATGTGGCACAGACCCTGAGCCATCCCTTGGCAAAGCATATCATCCGTCTGAATCAGATACGTCAGGCAGTGCCCGCGCTGCGCAAAGGGCAGTACAGCACCGAGGGTTGCTCGGGCTCTTTCGCGTTCAAGCGTCGCTACACCGATGCCACCACCGACTCCTACGCACTCGTCTGCATCTCGGGTGGTGCTACCTTCACGGGCATTGAGAACGGTACCTATGTGGACTGTGTTACGGGCGACACTAAGACGGTTACCAACAACTCCCTCACCGCCACCTGCTCAGGCAAGGGTAACATGCGCGTGTATGTATTGACCACGAGCAAGACCCCCGCGCCGGGCAAGGTCGGTACGGATGGCAAATACCTCTACAACACCACCCCGGGCGTCACCACCACCCCTGCATGGGATGGTACGCAAGACGAACTGACCGATGACCCGGGTATGCCCGGTGGTAGCACAGGCGGCTCCTCAGAGGAACCCGAAGAGCCTATCACTCCCTGCCTCGGCTCGGCTGACCAACTCTGCGCATTCTTCAACAGCGATGGTACCAGCATCACCAGCAATGTGCATGTGCACCTCTGGGGCGGCGAAGGCACCGGCACCACATGGCCCGGCGTGGCAGCGACCAACTTGGGCAACAAGATGTGGAAAGTAATCGTTCCTGCATCGGTAGGCACTCCGACGAAGATTATTTGGAACAACGGTAGTGACCAAGCAAAGACAGGCGACCTCACCTATCAGAACCATGCTATCTACAACGGCGGGAACATAACCGGCACGGTAACCCTGCTTTGCGATAGCGATGATACGCCCGATGAGCCGATAGTGGACCCGATAGAGCCCGACCAACCCGAGGAGGGCGAGGCATGCCGTATCTACTATGCCGGCGACTATGCAACGCCGTACATCTGGGCATGGGACAAGAACCCTGACAAGAACTACTTCAGCAGTTGGCCCGGTGTAGCAATGACCGCCGCCGGCGAGCAGTTTGAAGGGAAAGCATTGTGGTACTACGAGTTCACAGGCGTACTGCCGCAAATGGTAATCTTCAGTAACAACGGTTCTTCGAAAACCGACGACCTCAGCACCAAGGGCTGCGACTATGTCTATACCGGCAGCGGATGGAAGTCGCTGAATCCCTCAACCGCTATCCGGAACACCGCGGTAATCCCCGTTGCTGCCAAGAAGTACTGGCTGAACGGACAACTCGTGATCGAGCGCGAAGGCATCCGCTACGATGTCCTTGGTAACACGATTGAATAACCATCTGACCTTACTAAAAAAGAGGCTGTCTAACAAGTCAAGTTAGGCAGTCTTTTTTTGTATGCAATAGGCA
>JBJECI010000013.1:0-4106 GCA_051870915.1 Paludibacteraceae bacterium | reverse complement strand
TAGAGGCTTATCCTTTCAGCCGTTAAAAACTAATTTGGTTTTTGGTAATAATAAATGGTCAAATAAAATATTTGAAGAATATTTGAAGAATATTTGGACAATACGTAATTCGTAAATATCTTTATGGAACAAAAAATCGCAAAGTACCTAAATTGGTATTATTATGGCATGATGCTCTTGGCTGTCGTTGCCGCTACGCTGATGTATTTGTTAATTGTCAAGGCAGTCGTCTTGCCTATTGAGCCCCTTTCTACATTAGGAAAGGCGATTCAATACATTGTTATTTTCGATGCGTTGCTCACTATCCCCTTGGGCTTATATGGTTTCAAGAGAGCATGCAATCGTATGCTCAAAGACCTATCTCCCGACAATCCGATGCTTACCGAGGAGCACTATCGTAAGTATCAAACCTATGCCGCTTGGCGCATCGTGCTGGTTTCTAATTCCATGGTGCTTGGTATTGTTGCATTTTATCTCTTGGGCTGCTATCAATCTATGCTTTGGATTGCTGCGATTGGTGCTATCGGCTGGTATTTCACCAAACCTACTGCCCGTAAGATTCAAATAGAACTTACTCCGCAATCCAATCAAGAAAACTACTAATAAGGCTCGCTTTGCTACTCTTAATTCTTAAGTCATAATTCTTAATTACACTATATGGTTATCGCAGTTGATTTTGATGGTACTATTGTTACTCATGAGTACCCGCGTATAGGCAAACCCATACCTTTTGCCATTCAAACTCTGCTGAAACTACAGCAAGAAGACCACCATCAACTTATCCTTTGGACAGTGCGCGAAGGCGACTTGCTCAAAGAAGCAGTCGATTATTGTGCATCCAAGGGGCTTGAGTTTTATGCTGTGAACTCCAACTATCCCGAGGAAGACCCTGCTTCGCGGGCAAATCGAAAGGTTACGGCGGATATCTATATCGATGACCGCAACTTGGGAGGACTGCCCGATTGGGGAGTTATCTACAATATGATTCATACCGGCAAGCATAACCAGCCGGTACCCACTGATAGTTTTATCCCCGATTCTGCACCACAACAGAAATCTTTCTTTTCTAAACTATTCGGCTAAGTTCATATCGAATATGTATTAGTTTATGCATAAATTATCAATTCCCTCATAATTCATAATTCTTAATTATCTCACTCCTATGCTTCGTTTGCGTAAGTTAGAACCGTCTGATCTCCCATTCCTTTACCAATGGGAGAATGATGCGCGTGCGTGGGCAGATTCGGATACGCATAATCCCTTGTCGCAGCACGACTTACGTAATTATATCGACTCTTCCACCGGCGACATTTATCGAGACGGGCAACTGCGTTTAATCATTGACGACGAAGGAGAAACGTTGGGTTGCATAGACCTTTTCGATTTCGATCCGCGCAATAGGAAAGCCGCTATCGGAATATACATTGCAAATTCGGCGCGCGGAAAAGGAGTTGGGAAGTGGGCGGTACAACTTCTGGAGAAATACGCTTTCCAACACTTGAACTTGCGTTTGCTCTATGCAATAATTGCTACCAACAACCTGCCATGCACCGCACTTTATCAAGACCTAAAATACAATGCTGTGGCTCGACTACCATATTGGACTTTAGAATCAGATGCAATACTATGGATAAAATCATGGGAATTAGGACATCGCACAACTGGGGTATGAGATGGGAAACGTAGTCAAGAATAGATGCAAACGAAAGTAGAAAAATCCAAAAAACAAAAAAAATCGCAAAACATTTGCATATATCAAAAAAAAATAGTACCTTTGCACTCGCTTTTTAGGATAAGCATCGCTTTAGAGGATGTTCTGTAGCAAGGTAATGAATTATTGGAAAGTTGTCTGAGTGGTCGAAAGAGCCGCACTCGAAATGCGGTGTACGCATTACGTCGTACCGGGGGTTCGAATCCCTCACTTTCCGCATAGGAAGGAAAATCTGTGAGATTTCCTTCCTTTTGTTTTTGTAAGATACTAATAATTAGTTTTTTACGAACAAAAATCGGAAACATTTATGCACATTTATCCGCTACGCCAAACTGCCCTATTTTAGGCACGTTGGGCAGGTGTGACAGAATTGTGCCAAAAATGTGACATAAACTTTTTTCGGGATTCCGAGTCCCGAAAAATCAATAGGTAGAACTTATCTCTCACTTTTTCTGACAGGCAATCAGAAAAAGTGGGAGAGAAAAAAAATGCCTGAATTACAACAAAATTTTGGAACTATGCGGCGATATATGCCGGCGGTTCTGCGTCAAAATTCGATGGGTTGGTACATTGAGTATTATGCCTACAATCAGATTTCACAAAGTTTAGAGCGCAAGCGCGTCCGTGTCAATCGGGAGCGTAAGCGGGCGCGTACATTTGCGGAGTTCCGTTCGATAACTACGCAAATGATTATTCGTATCAACTGCCAGTTAGCGGGCGGTTGGTCTCCTTATGCTATTACCGATACTACGCAAGTTGTGCAGGTGCAGACCTTGCAGGCGCAAGGTATGCAGATTGTACCTATGCAGGCAGCACAACCACAAGGAGTGCCGGTAACCACAACTATTCCCCTACCCTCCTCCTTTACTCAATCATCCACGCAAGTGCAGTCCACGGATGACGGCTCTATCTTGATGACCGAAATGATAGAGAAGTTCCTTGCGGACAAAAAGCGGGAACTGACCGCAAACACTATGCGGAGTTATAAGAGTTTCGGGAACCTCCTCTCCAAGTGGTTGCAAGCCAACCACCCGCAGTTGCGTAGCAATGAGTTTACGCAGCGAATAGCAGTGGATTTCATGGAGCACCTCTTGGATGGTGCGAGCCGACGTAATTCGGGCAAGGAGTTGCGGCACGATGACGGCACGGTTAGCAATGGCACTTACAACAATGGCATTAAACAAGGACGTGTCTTGTTTAATTGGGCGATTGAGAAGTGCTATTGCGAGGTCAATCCATTCGCCAAAATCAAGCCGAAGCGCGAGGAGGCGAAGACCCGTATCTTGATACCCGAGGAATGGCGCAAGAAGATACGGGAGTACTTTGAGAAGACCAACCCGCAATACCTTATTATCTGCGAGTTGGTACATACTTCTCTCATCCGTCCCGTGGAGGTAAGCCGCTTGCAGGCGTATATGGTGAATATCAACGAAAGTTGTATTGTGCTGCCTGCAAGTATCACGAAGAACCACAAGGAGCGTCGTGCTCGTTTGTCTGACGAGTTGAAAGCGATGTTGGGTAAGCATATCATGGGTGCACAACCTAATGACTACCTCTTTGCGGATAGGTGCTGGCAGTGTGGCAAAGTGCCGATGACCAGTAACACCTATGGCAAAGTATGGGATAATATGCGCAACGAGATAGGGCTGCCGAAAGAAATGCAACTCTATTCGTTGCGTGATACGGGTATCAATGGGATGTTGAAAGCAGGTATCGACCCGCTGTCGGTAATGCAGGCAGCCGACCACAGCGACCTCTCTATGACGACCCGATATGCCAACCACACCGACCCCGACCTGTTCCGCAAACTGAACGAAAAAGCACCGAGTTTCTAAGGGGCGTTCTCTCAGTGTTCTCTCAGTGTTCTCTCAGTGATTACCGCTAACCGACAGCGAGGGGAAAGGGAGAGATTGTTAGACCGCGGGCGAGACGCCCACGCCCCCAGTATGTAGCCCCGCCCCCTTACCCCCTCCCCCCCCTCTAAGAGGGAGGCGGGGGAGTAGAAGTTACCTTCGACTCTGAAAAACGCATAGACAAAGGTAATAAGTCTTTTATCCTTCATCCTTTATCTTTTATCCTCGTTGCGGCTTGATGCCGTGTCCTCCTCCCGCCCCCTTACCCCCTCCCCCCTCTTTGAGGGAGGCGGGGGAGTTGGAAATTACCTTCGACTGTTATCTCCTTTGCGGCTGGATGCCGTGTCCTCCTCCCGCCCCCTTACCCCCTCCCCCCTCTAAGAGGGAGGCGGGGGAGTAGAAGTTACCTTCGACTCTGAAAAACGCATAGACAAAGGTAATAAGTCATTTATCCTTCATCCTTTATCTTTTATCCCCGTTGCGGCTTGATGCCGTGTCCTCCTCCCGCCCCCTTACCCCCTCCCCCCTCTAAGAGGGAGGCG
>JBJECI010000012.1:8524-21459 GCA_051870915.1 Paludibacteraceae bacterium | reverse complement strand
CCAAATCTATACAAACTTTTTCTCTTAATCAACACAGACTTTTACTGGTGAGCCTGCAAAGGTAGTAAAAATAGTTGGTATATGCAAGAAATGACGGGAAAATTTCGGAGAGATGTGGTGAAAAACCCTTTGTGGTATCTCTGAATGAGCGTTTTTTTAGCCCTATCTCTTGCATAATTCGGGAAAAAGCAGTATCTTTGCCGCAGAAATCAAGTATTGGTTTCGTATGTTCGTCCCGACTTGTCGGGTTATATACTGATAAAAGCGTTTATTGTGCTTTGTGTTCAACAAATCGAAAAACTTCGCAACTTTTTCGTTATAGAACAAAAACCAAAGTAAACAGTAGATGCTTACTGATATGGCGTTTGTCATATTACATCTGCATTAGTGGGTGTTTTATGTCGTCATATCCACGTAGGCTTCTTGTTGTTTATTTGTTCTATAGGGTATGCGAAGGCCTCGATTTGTGAATAAGCAACTCGAGGTCTGCGTTTTTTGTATATGGTCAAAACAAATAACCCTCAAAATATCAAACAAATATGAAAAAGTATTTCCTTATCGCCGTAATGCAATTGTGCACTATCATTGTATGTTCTCAACAAGTTGCTTCCATAATAGATAACAAAGGAGAGTCGGCAAAAATAGATGTGATAAGTCTGTCTGATACCCTATTGCTCTCCCGCGAATACAAACAAACAGCATACGGAATAGAGGTTGATACTATTGCCTATACCCCCCGCGACATAGACCAGATGCGCATACGAGGATTAGGAACATTCTGGGGTGTGAAAGGTAAGTTTGTAGATATTGATGAGGTACCTCTTTCGCAAGTAATGGCATTCAAAAGACATCAAGAGCCAGCAAAGTATAACCCTGCTTTGGTTGTGGGGAAAAACCTGAAGATGTCGGGGCAAGTGTCTTTGGGCATAGGCGTACCGATGCTTTTCACGGGAATAGTGTTGATGGGAGCGGGCAATTCCAATATACTCAATGCCACACCGGAGCAGTTATTGGCTATTACGCGGTGCTACACTGCCGCACCTTATTTGTTCGCAACCGGTGCGGCACTGACGGTTGTCGGTATTCCCTTGTATGTCAGCGGTGTTCGTATCTTGGATATGCAACTGAATCTATATGGCAGCGGGGCCGGTATCGCGCTGCAATTTTAAGGGGATATATTATTGCTGTAACCAATAGCCCACTTGAGTGTAGGAGGGGGTATATCATGGAGAAGAAAACTTTTTCGTTTTCTTCTATTGCACATTTCAAAAAAAGTGCGTAACTTTGCGGGCTGAAAAGAAAGCATAGAAAAAATAGACATTTTAGAAATTCTAGGGATTCTAGATAATCTAGAAATCCTAGGGGAATAGTATAAACAATAAAATTAACAAAATTAAATTAGCAATTCATGTCTTCTTTTTCTCCCAACAAGCCTATTCCGAGAGTCTTGCGCAAGCAGGTGGTCTGGAAAGAACTCTATTTCTACCAAAAATCAGAGGTGCTTTACCAGATGACCTTTGTCTTTTGCAAGCGTTTCCTACCCTCTCACGGAGATAGGACGGTGGACCAGATGGTGCAGGCGGCTCGGTCGGGAAAGCAGAACATCGTAGAGGGGTCGGCAGACGGCGTTACATCTACCGAGATGCAGTTGAAACTACTGAACGTGGCGAGGGCGAGCATCCAAGAGTTGCAAGAAGATTTCAAAGACTACCTACATACCCGCTTCGGGACGATATGGCAGAGCGGGCACCCGCGTTACGATGGCATGCTCACTTTTTGCCGTTGCCACAATGCGTTAGATGATTATCAGCCATTCTTCGAGCGGTGGACGGACGAGGAGATGGCAAATATAGGCTACACCCTATGCAGGATGACGGATAAGATGATGAGCACCTATATCGAGGGATTGGAGACGCAGTTTGTGCAAGAGGGAGGTATCAAAGAGCGGATGTACGCCGCCCGCACGGGCTACCGCCAAGAGCAAGATGCCCGCTTCCTCGCCCTCGAAGCCGAGAATACTCGCCTCAAAGCGGAGATTGAAAGACTAAAAAGAGAACTTGGAAGAGAATAGAAAAACTATACAGACTAGAATTTCTAGGAAAATTAGATATTCTAGAAATTCTAGATATTCTAGGGAGTCTAGGATAAATTTGGAAAACCATGCCTGAAATCCTTTTGCACTATATCTGGCAACATTGTCTGTGGGCGGGATTCCCGCAGACGACCACCGACGGCAGACCCGTGGAGATACTCTCCGTGGGGCAGCACAACATCGATGCCGGACCCGACTTCGCCAACGTGCACCTGCGCATCGGCGAGCAGGAGTGGTATGGCAATGTGGAGATACACCTCACCTCCTCCGACTGGTACACCCACAAGCACCATCTCAACCCCGCCTACGACCGCATCATCCTCCACGTAGTGCGCAAGGCGGACAAGAAAATCTACAACTCGCAGGGCGAAGAACTGCCGCAGTGCGAACTCCAATACGCCGAAGACCGCGACTACCTGAGCAGTCTGATTAGCGCGGCGCAACGCATGGATTCCGCCGAGGGGATGATTGAGTGCGGCAGGCAGTTGCTCTCCGACCCCGACCTGCTCACGGAAGGCTGGCGCCGTGTGCTGCTTCGCAAACGCTTGGAGTGCAAACGGCAGTCTGTCATGCGCCTGCTCGATATCACCCACGGCAGTTGGGAGCAGGCTTTCTACATCACGCTCGCACACAACTTCGGCTTCCACACCAACGGCATTCCTTTCGAGACGCTGGCTATCCATACCCCGCTCTCCTGCTTGCAGAAACACCGCAACAGCCTCTTCCAACTCACCGCCATCCTACTCGGGCAGTCGGGGCTACTGACAGCAGAGCGGGCGCACACCGATGAGGAGCAACGCCTGCTCAAGGAGTACCTTTTCCTGCAAAAGAAGTTCTCCTTACAGCCCATCAGCGGCACAATGTGGAAGTACGCGCGTATGCGTCCGCAGACCTTCCCCGAGGTGCGCATTCGCCAGTTCGCGCAACTGCTCTACCAGTCGGAGTTCCTCTTCTCACGCCTGATAGAAGCCGTATCGTTGGACGACTGCGCACGCCTCTTCGCATTGGACGCGCCACCTGTGTTGGGCAAGAGTTCGGTGGATATATTGCTGATTAACAGCGTGATACCCTATAAGTACGCCCACGCGCTCTATCACCACGACCTGCAAGCGGCGGAGCAAGCCTACTTGCTGATGGAGCAGATTCCGCCGGAGAACAATCGTATCATCCGCCAATGGCAGTTGCTCGGGCAGCAGGTGGAGAACGCCGCCGACACCCAAGCCCTGCTCCACCTCTACCAGAACTACTGCCAACCCCACAACTGCCTCAACTGCGACGTCGGGTATCAGATATTCTTGAATAGGTAGTTTGTGCTCTGTCTTGAACAATCGGAGTACTCAGAGCATTCAGAGTACTCAGCGCATGCGCACTCTTAATTCTAAACTTATCATTATAGCAGGCGAGGACGCCTGCGTACCCGGACAGTTTTCAAAGCATGCGCACTCTTAATTCTTAATTCTAAATTCTTAATTACCAATCGTGTGGGTTCTATTAGCCATATTGTCCGCCCTTTGTTTGGGCTTTTATGATGTCAGCAAGAAGCGCGCCTTGCAGCGCGGCGATGTGCTGACGGTGTTGGCGGGAAGCGTGTGCATATCCGCGTTGATTCTATGTGTGCCGCTCCTGCTCTCGCGACTATCGCCAGAGATGATGGAGGGCACCCTATTCTTTGTTCCCCGCGTGAACATGCAGGGACACCTGCTTATCTTTGCGAAGTCGTGTATTGTACTCAGTTCATGGATCTTCGCCTATATATCCGTGAAGTATCTACCCCTGTCGGTGGTCTCACCCATGCAAGCCACCCGCCCGATGTGGACACTCGTGGGCGCCATGCTCATCTTCGGCGAACGCCTCAATGGCTGGCAGTGGGCAGGTGTAGTCTGCGCATTAGGCAGCATCTTCCTCTTCTCCCTCACCGCGAAAACCCAAAAGGAGGTGCGGTCGGAAGTGTTATCCCGACCAGTCGGGAGCCGCACCACCGGGGACGCAGAGGTACTCCCCCGCCCCGCTTGCGGGGAGGGGGTGAAGGGGGCGGGGAAAGAGTTCTCCCACCCTATTGCAACGAACTCAAATACCACCCGCAAGTACTACCTCTGCCTCCTGCTCGCTATCCTCATCGGCGCGGGCAGCGGACTATACGACAAGTACATGATGCGCCACTACGACCACAACGCCGTGCAGGTCTATTACACTATATACCAAGCCCTTATGATGCTCGTTATTTGGCTCTGCAACCGTTGGAGAACACGCCGCGCAAGCAAAGACACACCCCACCCTATGGTAAACCGAAGACTCTTGCTCCCCGTGGCATGTATCTCCCTCTTCCTCGTGCTCTCCGACTATGTCTATATGCTGGCGCTGAGCGACCCGAGTTCGATGATAGCCATCGTCTCCACCATCCGCCGCGGCGGCACTATCATCCCCTTCCTATACGGCATCCTCATCCTGAAAGAACCCAACGCGGGCAAGAAAATCGCCTGCCTGACAGGCATAGTCATCGGCCTCCTCTGCCTCGCCCTCGGCAGCCTTTGATATATAATATCGTACCAAAAAGACCATCTTGCATATCGGCAAGATGGTCTTTTTGGGTGCATTAGACGCTATTACTTATCGTCCTCTACGGCTGCTTGGGCAGCGGCGAGGCGAGCGATAGGCACGCGGAAAGGCGAGCAGGAAGCGTAGTTCATACCCACGCGAGCGCAGAACTTCACAGACGAAGGCTCACCACCGTGCTCACCGCAGATACCGGTGCGCAATCCCGGACGAACGGCACGACCCTTCTCTACCGCCATCTTGATGAGTTGACCTACACCATTCTGGTCAAGCACTTGGAACGGGTCAACTTGCAGAATCTTCTTCTCCAGATATGCCGGCAAGAAGGAAGCGATATCGTCGCGACTGTAGCCGAAGGTCATCTGCGTCAAGTCGTTGGTACCGAAGGAGAAGTACTGTGCCTCGGTAGCGATGCGGTCAGCAGTCAGAGCAGCACGAGGAATCTCAATCATCGTACCAATCTCAAACTCAACCTCTACGCCATACTCGGCAAATACCTCCTTGGCAACGCGTTGGATAATCTCTTTCTGCTGTTTGAACTCGTAGAGGATACCAATCAGCGGCACCATAATTTCAGGCATCGGGTTCTTGCCTTCTTTCTTGAGTTCGCAAGCAGCGGAGAGGATAGCGCGGGTCTGCATAGCCGTAATCTCGGGGAACGTGATACCCAGACGGCAACCGCGGTGCCCCAACATCGGGTTGTTCTCTGCCAAAGAAGCCACACGCTGCTGGATTTCCTCAACGGATACACCCATCTCCTCTGCCATGGTCTGCTGACCTGCCAAATCGTGGGGAACGAACTCATGCAACGGCGGGTCGAGCAGACGGATGTTCACGGGGAATCCGTCCATAGCCTCCAAGATACCCTTGAAGTCAGCCTTCTGGTAGGGCAACAGTTTTGCCAATGCTTTCTCGCGTCCCTCGGTGTCCTTCGCAAGAATCATCTCACGCATAGCGACAATCTTCTTGTCCTCGAAGAACATGTGCTCGGTACGAGTCAGACCGATACCCTTTGCGCCGAAATCGCGAGCCACCTGTGCATCGTGCGGGGTGTCGGCGTTGGTACGAACCTGCAAGTGAGTGTACTTGTCGCAGAGGTCCATGAGGGCTTTGAAGTCGCCGGAGAGTTCTGCCGCGCGGGTCGGAATCTCACCTGCATATACTTGACCGGTGGAGCCGTTGAGCGAGATATAATCACCCTCGTGGTAGGTAACGCCCTCGATGGTGAGGGTCTTAGCCTTGTAGTCCACGATGATAGCACCTGCACCCGAGACGCAGCACTTACCCATACCGCGAGCCACCACAGCAGCGTGGCTGGTCATACCGCCGCGAGCGGTCAAGATACCCTCTGCGGCAGACATACCTGCGAGGTCTTCGGGAGAAGTCTCGATACGAACCATCACCACTTTATGACCGTCTTTGTGCCACTCTTGTGCGTCGTCAGCGTGGAACACAATCTGACCGCAAGCGGCACCCGGGCTGGCGGGCAGACCTTGGGTGATGACTTTGGCTTTCTTCAAAGCAGCCTTGTCGAATACGGGGTGCAGCAACTCATCGAGTTTCTGCGGTTCGCAGCGAAGAATAGCTTCTTTCTCGCTGACAACGCCTTCGCGCACTAAATCCATCGCAATCTTCACCATCGCGGTACCGGTACGTTTGCCGTTACGAGTCTGCAAAAACCAGAGTTTGCCTTCTTGTACGGTGAACTCCATATCCTGCATATCGCGGTAGTGGTCCTCCAACTTCTGTTGGATGGTGTTGAGTTCTTTGTACAACTCAGGCATTGCCTCCTCCATAGAGGGATACTTGCTGGCACGCTCCTCTTCGCAGATACCTTGGAGCGCTGCCCAGCGGCGGCTACCCTCGAGGGTAATCTGTTGCGGGGTGCGGATACCTGCTACCACGTCCTCACCTTGTGCATTCACCAGGTACTCACCGTTGAAGATGTTCTCGCCGGTAGCGGCATCACGGCTGAAGCAAACACCCGTAGCCGAAGTATCGCCCATATTGCCGAATACCATCGCCATCACCGAAACGGCAGTTCCCCACTCATCGGGTATGCCTTCCATCTTACGATAGAGGATAGCGCGCTCGTTCATCCAGCTGCGGAATACGGCGCAGATAGCCCCCCAGAGTTGCTCCATCGGGTCGGTCGGGAAGTCCTTGCCCGTCTGCTCTTTGATTGCGGTCTTGAAGCGAGCAACGAGGAGTTTCAACTCATCTACGTTCAAGTCCTTATCCAACTTGATACCGCGAATCTCCTTCACCTCCTCGATGATAGCCTCGAAGGGGTCGATGTCCTCTTTGTTCACGGGCTTCATGCCGAGCACCACGTCGCCGTACATCTGTACGAAGCGGCGGTAGGAATCATAAACGAAGTGGGGGTTGTTGGTCTTCTTGGTCATGCCCTCTGCCACGGTGTCGTTCAGACCGAGGTTGAGGATGGTATCCATCATACCGGGCATGGAAGCACGCGCACCCGAGCGCACGCTGACGAGCAGCGGGTTGGCAGGGTCGCCGAACTTGCAGTTCATCAAGTCCTCAACATGTTTTACGGCAGCCAGCACCTCATCGTTCAGGAGTTCCATAATCTTCTCCTGACCTATCTGATAGTACTCGTTGCAGGTGTCGGTCGTGATGGTGAATCCCGGAGGAACGGGGACCCCCACCAAGTTCATCTCGGCGCAGTTAGCGCCCTTGCCGCCCAGCACTTCACGCATCTGGGCATTACCTTCAGCCTTTCCGTTTCCGAAGGTGTAAACTCGTTTTTTGTTGTCCATTGTTTGTTGTTGTTATGTTTTTTAACGTATAATTTCCGTGTAATTATTCATTAATTTCGGCAATGATGTACATATTGCCCCTGCGATTCAATATAGAGTTATGTCGCCCCTTCGGGGTTTTCGTAATTGGTGATTCCCCTTTCCGTAGGGGCGAGCCCCTACGCTGTTTTATGTCGCCCCTTCGGGGCTATCGTTTGATAAAGAATGTGGGTCAACTCGTATATCATTACCTTAATTTTAGCGGCTTATGCTTACTGAATAGTCCTAAAAATAAACAATACTTCATCCGTCAAATTCATACCAATACAATTTTATCTTGTTCTACATTTTTCACAAAAGGCGAAAAAGAGAAGCGCTTCCAATCTTTACGGGTATAGATTTGCGGAATACTATATTCGCCTTCATCCAATGCCAACTCCGTAAACGGTGCCCCATATTTACTAAAATCCTCCGCCTCGCGTTGGTCTTTGTTGAGCAGGATAAGCAAGTCCCAATCGGAGTCTTCCGTTGCAGTGCCCCTTGCGCGCGAACCATAGAGCCACAAAGACGCGTCCGGCGGCAGAATCTGCTTACCGAGGGCGATCAGTCGTTCTATGAATTGTTGGTCTTTTTCCATGGTTCCAATGGGACTGCAAAGGTACTACTTTTTTTTTGATTATGCAAGGGTTTAGTTATTTTTTCTAAAAGATTGTCCAAATTCTATACGATTGAAATCACCACTAAGCGCAAAAAATCTCACATAAAAAGGTACCTCTATATAAAATCTCATATCGAAATCACGTTAGTCAGTGATTTTGCATAATCATCTGTGAGATGAGGGTGTAGAGTTGTTTTTGTTCGGGCGTGTTGAGGAGGGAGAGGTGGTGGTTCATTACCTGCTCGTCGCGGCGTTTGGCGGGGCCTGTCTGCGCATCGTGAGGGGGGAGATGGTGCACTTTCTCTGCCGTTTGGTCGATGAGGGGAAGCAGGACTTGGAAAGGGATGTGGGTGTCTTTGAGCATGTCCGCGGCGAGAGCGTACATGTGATTGGTAAAGTTGTTGGCAAAGACTCCCGCTACATGGAGTCGCTCTCGGTCGTGCTGCGATGCCTCATAGACGCGAGGTGTGAGCGTCTGCGCCAAGGTGAAGATAGCACTGAGGTCGTCTATCTGCCTGCCCTCCACAAAGACCGGAATTTGGGAGAAGTCGTCTATCAGTTTGGCTTTGCTGAAGGTCTGGAAGAAGTACATGACCCCTGCGTGAGGGAAGGCATCGCCAAAGACGGGAATCGGCATCGTGCCGGATGTATGTAGGTGCAAGGCTGTGCGAAGATAGGTGTTTGTCGGTTTTTTACTCTCTTCTGCTATGGTTTTGATTACATTTGGCAATGCTTCGTCGCGGACGGCGTAGATATAGACGTCGGCAGCGGGAAGGCAGCAGAGCCCCTCGCGGGAAGAGACCATCTGCGTGCGCAGACCTTTGAGCGAAAAGGCATGGTGGAGGTTGGTTGCCACATTGCCTTGACCGATTAGTACGATGTTCATAGATATAACGATGATTCTTTTATTTCAACAAAAATTTCCAAAAATTATTCAAATACTTTTTTTCTTTAACGTATAATTAACGTGTAATCCCGACAAGTCGGGATGCAAGCATTCACCATTAATTCATTACCAAAAACTAAATTAGTCTTTGACTATTGAAATTGTTTGCTTATTCCCGACAGAATCGAGACAAATGCGGCTCTACGTTATTTAGTTATGTCGCCCTTACAGGGCTTGTATTTGAGGGGATTCGGTACGTAGGGGCAAGCCCCTACGCTTTTCTATTTCGCCCCTTCGGGGTTTGCTTTTAGTTGTCGGAGGATGGTGGCTCGGATGTAGGCGGGGAGTTGGGAGTAGATTTTGCGCTTGCCCGTTGTGGGGTCGATGGGGGCGTCTTTGTCCGGCTTTGTGAGTTGGGCGCGGAAACGCTGAAGCCAATCGGCATATTTGACGGGGTCTGCGAGTTGCTCCGTTGTGAGTTGGCATGCTTGTCGGAAGAGTTGCAAGTGTCGGAGTTCTTCGCCCGTGGGCGGGTTCTTTTTTCTGTCTCTCGGGTTGGTTACGACGTAGGCTTCCTGACGGAAAGCGATACCCTCGCGGGTGGTCTTCTGACGGAAAACGATGTCTGCCTTCTTGCCGATTTTGCCTTTGAGGGAACGGACAGGATGGTCGAGTTGTGCTTTTGCCATAGTTATAAGTTGTTATTTGGTTAGTACAAAGTGTCGGTATAGTATGCTGAATCACCTACGAATCACCTACGAATCACCTACGAATCACCTACGATTGATAGGGAAGAGACAGCATTAGATTAGCGCACAAAAAGTATGCCAAAAGGGTGTTTTGTCAGGGTGTGTCAGTTTGTATCAGGCGAAGATGAGGGATTCTTGTTTGGTTTTTCGCTCTTCGGGTGGAAGTTGGCACGAAATTTGCAAGTATGAGAGCGTATGAAAGACCGTAGAGATTATATCATTGCGAAAGCGATGGAGTTGTATGCCACAAACGGATACAACAACGTGTCGATAACCGACTTGCAGTTGGCGCTGGACATGGGGCGCGGGACGCTGTACTACTACTTCAAGAACCAAGACGAGTTGTTCGAAGTGTGCATGGACCGGTACTTTATCCAGCCGAAGATGCGGCTGTTTCAATTGCCTGAAAACGAGGTGACGGTGGAAGACATGATACAGGTCATGCTGAATTATGTGGAGTCGCTGAAGGAAGTGCTGCAGACGTGGGACAACAAAAACATCAACACGAGCAACGTGCTGAACCTGATGTTCTCGGCGTACAATCGCTTTCCGTCGCTGTATCGGCGCGCGAGCAAGTTGTACGCGACGGAGATGGAGATGTGGAAGAAAGCGATTCGCAACAGTATCCGCGCGGGGAAAGTGCGCAGCGACGTGGATGTGGAGACGCTGGCGATGATGTTCACGCACGTGAAGGACGCCTACGACGCTGGGCGACACGGGGTGGCGATGGACTTTGACATCTTCCCGCGGCAGTACAACTACTTGTATGAGTTGATAAAGGCGTAGATAATTTTGAATTATGAATTATGAATTATGAGGGCATGTGCGGCACTTGAACATAGGATAAACTTCCGACCGCTTTTCTTTTGAGCACTATGGTGCGGCCTGGAGACCGCACCTCCTTGAAACCGCCCGCGACATGTCGGGTCGTCCCCAGCAGGAGTTCGAGAGGCTTTTTGCCTCTCTTTTTTGTTCCAAAAGTACTATTTAGAGGGATGGATTGGTTGAAATAGTTATTTTTGTAGTATTATTGAACAGTTGTTCAAAATAAAATGCTTACCTTTGCGGCGTATGGGTGGGATGGAATTACGAATTAAGAATTGAGAATTAAGAGGGCGCATGCTCTGAACTTTATTTCATATACTCTTTTTCGATTATCTTTATAGTTTGTTCCACACAGTCCGCAGGCGAGACGCCGGCGTCCCCGCACAGACAATGGTGCGGCCTGGAGACCGCACCTCCTTTGGTCTTCCTTGAAAGAAAATAAAATAATATCATTAGAGATATGGCAACAAAACATTATTTAGCGTATCTGCAAGATACGATTAAGCGTCGGTGGGACGCTCCGGCATTGGCGGATTTAGACAGTCCTACCAAGTATTCATACGGCGAGTTGGCAACACAGATTGCTCGTCTGCACGTTACCTTTGAGGCATTGGGCATCAAGAAAGGCGACAAAGTGGCACTCTGCGGTCGTAACTGCTCCAACTGGGGCGTTACTTTCCTTGCCATCGAGTCGTACGGTGCCGTGGTAGTGAGCATTCTGCCTGACTTCACGGGCGAAGGTATTCATAACCTTGTGAACCACTCGGAAGCAAGCCTGCTCTACGTAGGTCCGAACGTGCGCAACAAGATTAAACCCGAAGAGATGCCCGCACTGAAAGGCGTAGTCTTCATGGACGATTACTCGCTCTTCCATGCCGGCAGCGAGGAGGTTGCTGCAACCTATGCGAACGTGGATGAGTTGTTTGCAAAGAAATACCCCAACGGGGTTACGCGCGAGGACGTATGCTATCCGACTGATAACCTGCAAGAACTGGCGATTATCAACTACACCTCGGGGACGACGAGTGCACCGAAGGGCGTTATGCTGACGCAGGAGAACATGTCGGGCAACATCGAGTTCGCGTTTGACAACATCACGCGCACGGACAACGATAAAGTGGTGTCGATGCTGCCTATCGCCCACGCGTTTGGTCTGGCGTTCGAGTTCCTGTATCAGGTATGCGCGGGTTCGAGCACGTACTTCCTGACCAAAGCCCCCACCCCATCGGCACTGATGAAAGCGTTTGCGCAGGTGCACCCGT
Organism: Paludibacteraceae bacterium; assembly: GCA_051870915.1. Classification (GTDB taxonomy): domain Bacteria; phylum Bacteroidota; class Bacteroidia; order Bacteroidales; family Paludibacteraceae; genus Colicola. The sequence continues at coordinate 9,675 of JBJECI010000012.1, read as the reverse complement.
ACATGATTCTGACGGTGCCTCTGGTGATAGAGAAGATTATCAAGAAGAAAGTGTTCCCCGTGATTCACAAGCCTGTGATGAAGGTGCTGTGGAACACGCCCATCATCAAGAACGTGATTCGCAAGAAAGTGCACGACAGCCTGATGGAAGCCTTCGGCAACGAGTTGCGCTACCTGATTATCGGCGGCGCTGCGCTGAACAAAGAGGTGGAGCAGGTGCTGCGCGACGTAAACCTCTGCTACTGCGTGGGTTACGGTATGACGGAGTGCGGTCCGCTGATTTCCTATGAGAACTGGAAGAAGTTCGTATTCCACAGTTGCGGTAAGGAGTTGCCGCAGTGCCGTATCCGTATCGACTCGGATGACCCGCAGCACAAAGAAGGCGAGGTACAGGTGAAGGGCGTGAACGTGATGAAGGGCTACTACAAGAACGAGGAGGCGACGAAAGCCGTGTTCACCGAAGACGGCTGGATGCGCACGGGCGACCTCGGCGTGCTGGACGCAGAAGGTAACCTGTTCCTGCGCGGACGCAGCAAGAACATGATTCTCGGTCCCTCGGGGCAGAACATCTATCCGGAAGAGATTGAGGACAAGTTGAACAACATGCCGGGCGTGGTAGAATCGGTGGTAGTAGAGCGCGAAGGCAAACTGGTAGCGCTGGTATTCCCCGACAACACGCCGGAAGGACATAAGTTGCTGAACGGCGAGCCGACCTTCGCAAAACTGATGGAAGAGAACCGCAAACAACTGAACAAAGAGTTGCCGCAATACAGCCAGATTGCCTACGTGGAACTGGTGGCTAACGAGTTTGAGAAGACTCCGAAGCGGTCTATTAAGCGGTTTATGTATAAGTAAGATTGGATAAAGGATGAAGGATAAAAGATGAAAGACGAAATAGTTCTATAGATGAAGGATTAAGGACACAGGATAAAAGACTAAATAGTATTGATTCAGGAACTCATAGACGAATGTAATCAGTCTTGAATCTTTTATCTTTCATCCTTTATCTGATTAGACGAATGTAATCAGTCTTTAATCTTTTATCCTTCATCCTTTATCAAGAGTGCGGCCTGGAGACCGCACCTCCATGATTGTTTTTTAAGGTATGACAAAGATTAAAGGAAAGAATGTCCTCATCACCGGCGGTGCATC
>JBJECI010000012.1:0-8424 GCA_051870915.1 Paludibacteraceae bacterium | reverse complement strand
TTTAAGGTATGACAAAGATTAAAGGAAAGAATGTCCTCATCACCGGCGGTGCATCGGGGATAGGGAAGATTATGGGGCGTATCTGCCTCGAGAAAGGTGCTAAGAACCTGATTATCTGGGACGTGAACCCCACCACGCTGGCGGCAGCCAAAGAGGAACTGAGCCAACACGGCATGGTAACGACTTACCAAGTGGACGTGATGAACGACGACTTGGTGGTGGCAACTTACAAAGAAGTGCTGCAGAAGTTTGAGCGCGTGGGCGTGCTGATAAACTGCGCGGGTATCGTGCGCGGCAATCAGACCTTCAACAACAACACGATAGCCGATGTGCGGCTGACCTTCGGGGTGAACACGATAGCGCCGATGGTACTGTCGCTGCAAGCGTTGCAGCCGATGTTGGACGTGAACGAAGGGCATATCTGCAACATCGCATCGGAGGCGGGCATGATAAGCAACCCGAAGATGTCGGTGTACGCTGCCAGCAAGTGGGCGGTTATCGGATGGAGCGACTCGGTGCGTATCGAGTTGCACCAGATGAAGAAAGACGTGCACTTCACTACGATTGCACCTTATTATATCAATACGGGTATGTTCAACGGCGTGGAGTCGCCTATCTTCCCGATACTTGACCCCGAGAAGACCAGCCGCAAGATTATCCGTGCGATAGAGAAGAACCAAGACTTCTGCGGACTGCCGTGGGGATTCCATTTTGTGCGTTTCTTCCAAGGTATCCTGCCGACGTGCGTGTTTGACTGGCTGTTTGGCACGGTATTTGGTATCTTTAGGGCGATGGACCATTTTACGGGAAGAGGGAAGTAAATTTAGAATTAAGAATTATGAATTAAGAATTAAGAGGGCTCATGCTCTGAAACTCAGTTCCTATGCCCACTATATGGTGCGGCCTGGAGACCGCACCTCCTTGAACTATTATCCCACTAACTACTGACTTAGTATGCAAGAGATTATTCAGCACATTCATGAGGCGCAGAGCGCTTATCTCCATTCGGGTGCAACGCGCGATATGGCTTTCCGCAAAGAGATGTTGCGGAAGTTGAGAGATGCCATCAAGCAGTACGAGAAACCGCTGACAGACGCTCTTTGGACGGATTTGCACAAGTCGTATGAGGAGGCTTATCTGACGGAGATAAGTATCGTCTATGGCGAGATTCGTACCCATCTGCGCAAGTGCGAGAAATGGGCAAAAGCCGAGCGCAAGCCGTCTCCCGTAGCTATCCTGCCCGGGCGGAGCAAGATAGTGAAAGAGCCGCTGGGCAATGCGCTGATTATCGCGCCGTGGAACTACCCTGTGCAGTTGCTGCTCAACCCGCTGGTGGGTGCTATCTCGGCGGGGTGCACGGCTATGCTCAAGCCCTCGCCCTACGTGCCGCATGTGTCCGCCGTATTGGTGGAGATGATAGAAGCGACCTTCCCCGAGGAGTATATCGCCATCGTGGAGGGACACCGCGAGGTGAATCAGCTATTGCTCAACGAGCGTTGGGACATGATTTTCTTCACCGGCAGCCCCGACTTGGGGAAGATGGTGATGGACGCGGCAGCGAAGCACTTGACTCCCGTGGTGCTGGAGTTGGGCGGCAAGAGCCCTTGTATCATCGACCGTTCGGCAAACCTGAAGGTGGCAGCCAAGCGCGTGGCGTGGGGTAAGTTGCTCAACGCCGGGCAGACCTGTATCGCGCCGGATTATCTGCTGGTGCAGAACGAGGTGAAAGAGGAGTTTTTGCAACTGCTCGCCAAAGAGTTTGACCACCTATTGGGCAAGAATCAGCAGGAAGCAAAGCATTTTGTTCGTATCGTGAGCGACCGGGCGTTTGCCCGCCTGAGCAGTTACCTGCAATACGGCAAGGTTTACTACGGCGGCAAGATGGACGCACGCGAGCGTTTCTTCTCCCCTACTCTGCTGACCGATGTAGATGCGTCTTCGCCCGTGATGCAGGAGGAGATATTCGGTCCTATCTTCCCCGTGATGACCTTTGATGAACTGTCAGAGGCAGCGGAATTTGTTACGAAGAGGGAGAAACCGCTGGCATTATACTACTTCGGTACTGATAGTAACTATATTTTAAACCATACCTCCGCGGGCGGGACATGTATCAACGATACTATCATGCACATCGTAAACAACCATATTCCGTTCGGCGGCGTGGGCAACTCGGGCATGTCGTGCTACCACGGCAAGGACTCGTTCCTCGCCTTCAGCCACCGCCGCTCAGTGGTTACCACGCCGACATGGATAGACATGCCGTTCCGCTATATGCCGTATAAACTGTTTAAGTTGGTGAAGAACTTGCTATGAGACTGATACATAATCCATGGACGGGCATGAGCGGGTACAACTGCTTCGGCTGCTGCCCTACGAACCCTATCGGCACACAGATGCGCTTCTACGAAGACGGAGACGATATTATTTCGATTTGGAAACCCACACAGAACCACCAATCGTGGATAAACACGCTCCACGGCGGCGTGCAAGCCGTGTTGCTGGATGAGGTGTGCGGATGGGTGATTTTCCATAAGTTGCAGACCGCAGGCGTAACCGCCAAGATGGAGACGCGCTACCATAAGCCCGTATCTACTTTGCAGAAATACATCAAGTTGCGCGGATACCTGAAAGAGATGCGGCGCAACATCGCAATAGTAGCAGGAGAGATTTGGAGCGAAGACGGCGAACTGCTCTGCGAATGCACCTGCACCTACTTCACCTTTCCGCAGGAGAAAGCCCGCGAAGAGATGCTGTATAAGCCCTCGACGGTGGAAGACGAAGATATTACGTGGGAAGAACTGCAACGGGGTTTGTAGTGTCGTTATTATATCTTCTCCATTCCCCAAACAATACATTTTATCATGGGAATCGCTCTCTATATGGGGCGGTTCCCATTTGATTTTCCTAATCATCGTAATGCCGACATTGCTTCATCCTTTTGCACAGGAAGTTGCGAAAGAATATTTTTTCAAAATTGCAGTAGAGATTTGGGGTAACTCGTATATTATTACCAAAATATAAAAAAATAAAAAAGTGAAGTCATTTTTTTGCATAATTCAAAAAAATGTCGTATCTTTGCGCCCGCAAAGCCCACGCAGGGATGTTCGCGCTGCGTTAGCCTAATATCGAGGTGCCGACGCCACGGGGTGGGATTTGCGAACATGTATTTATATAAAGGCGTCTAATCACGCTTTGTTTCGAGCTTATTGAAACTTCGCAACTTTCTATTACTTGTTTCGAAACTTAGCAACGATAGATGTCCCGAAGGTGTGTATATACTCGCCATACGCATTTCGTATATGGGTGGATTGTATCCGCTCGTTGCGAGAGTGTCCCGATAGGTTGGGACAAGTAGGGCGCATACATATCTGCGTGGGCTTCGCGTTGCTTGTTTCTACAAGTAGGGCAACGCGAAGGCCTCAATAAGCGGAACAAGCAACAGCTAAGTCCGCGTTTTTTATTTAGACAGCAGAAACAATAGTTTTCCCGTCTTGACAAGGATTTGGTAGATGCCAAATATGTCGAGATGGGGATTTTTGTATATATAGGCATATGAGAGTATTACTAACAGGCATTGCGGGTTTTATTGGTTCGCGAGTTGCACAACTATTAGCGCAACGTGGCGATATAATATTGGGCATTGACAACATCAATGACTATTATGATGTACGTTTGAAATATGCACGCTTACGTGAGCTAATTGGAATTGAAAATGATGAAGCAGATATGCCTTGTGGCAAAATGTATCATTCCGTCATTTATCCTAACCTACAATTCCTCCGTCTGTCTATTGATGACAAACAATCGATAGATGCTCTATTTGAGGGTGAACATTTCGATGTAGTAGTCAATCTTGCCGCACAAGCTGGTGTGCGTTATAGTATCACGCATCCCTATACGTACATGCAGAGCAACTTGGTAGGCTTTCTTAATATTCTGGAGGCATGCCGCAATTATAATGTCCCAAAATTAGTCTTTGCATCCTCTTCTTCTGTTTATGGAATGAACGAAAAAGTTCCATATAACGAGGATGATAAGGTCGATTCTCCTGTTAGTCTCTATGCTGCCAGCAAGAAGTCTAATGAACTAATGGCACATTGTTATAGCAAGTTGTATGGATTTCAGACTATAGGTTTACGATATTTTACTGTTTATGGTCCATGGGGAAGACCGGATATGTCGCCTATGCTGTTTGCGAATGCGATGCGCAATGATATGCCAATAAAGGTGTTTAACAATGGCGATATGATTAGGGACTTTACGTTCATTGATGACATTGCAGAAGGAACTATCCGAGCCATAGACCATACACTTATCAAGGAGAAATGTCCACATGGTATCCCTTATAAAATATATAATATCGGCTGTAGTCATCCTGTGAAGTTAATGGATTTTATCTCTGAGATGGAACTGGCATATGGCAAGGAAGCGAAGAAAGAGTTCCTGCCTATGCAAGCGGGGGATGTGTATCAAACTTATGCAGATTGTAGTGTATTAGAACGTGACATGGGTTATCGCCCGAAAGTAACTTTACATGAGGGGATAACAAAATTTATGGAATGGTATAAATCAGATAAGAATTCGTTACGATAAAAAAACAATAAGGAGAAAAACGATGAATAAACATGTAATATATACGGTTATAGTAGGAAATATTGATAGTATACATCAACCCATTGAGATAAACGAACAATTTGATTATGTGTTATTTACAGATAAATTTGTAGGGGGGGGGGGATAAAATAGGAGTATGGCAGATAAGGAATATTCCGAGTGTGATAGAAGGTGATAATCGGCTTTTATCAAGATATCCTAAATGCCTTCCGACTGCTCTACTTTCAGAGTATGATGATTCGTTATATATTGATGGAACCATTCAAATCATCTCTCCCACATTGTATCAAAAATACTTAGAACTTGTAGAGAATAACACGGAATGGGCAGGGATTTATCATTGTTATAGAGATTGTGCTTACCAAGAAATGCAAGCTATCTTAGACATGCATTGGGTACATGATTACGAAACTATTGGATGGTATAAAAAAATAAAGGATGACGGTTTCCCGAAGCATTATGGATTATTAGAAAACAACATCATATTTAGACGCCATACACATAATATAGAAGTAATAGGCAGAGAGTGGTGGGATAGTTTGCGATATTACTGTAAGCGCGATCAGTTTTCGCTGATGTATATTATGTGGAAATATGATTTCAAAGCCGATAGATTATTACCACAAGGTGAAGATGCTTGGCATACAGACCTATTCAAATATCATACACATTTGCCTCATAATAGGTATTTGGGATGGGGAATATTAGAAAAAATAAGAGGACGCGCATATACAGTTAGTCCTCTATTAAAGATAGGACTTTTAGAATACTTCAGTAAATTTAAATATCCTATTTTGGCAATGAATATATGGTCAATATATGCCATTATACCCTATGGTCCCAAAGTCTTAAAAAGAATCTTAAAACGAAAACTTAATAAAAACAATTCACTATGAAACACTCTTTATTTTATTTCTTAACCCACCCCAATTATTCACTGCATGCTGCACGTCTCAAATTCTCAGATAGATACTTCATAGAACACGCATGGAAAAACTGCATGGATTATCCTTTAGACTTGGACAATCCCAAAACTGCTTGTGAGAAATTTCAGTGGATGAAGTTGCATGATCATAATCCACTATACCATAAATTAGTAGATAAATATGAAGTTAAACAATATGTAGCAGAACGGATTGGTTGGGAACATGTTATTAAGACATTAGGTATCTATGATAACTTTGAACAAATCAATTTTTCAGAACTACCTAACCAATTTGTAATTAAATGTACACATGATAGCGGCAGCGTTATGGTGTGCCAAGATAAGTCTCAATTTGATGTAGATTATGCTGCCAAGTATTTCAAAAAAGCTCTCAAAAATAATCATTACGCCATGTCGCGTGAATGGGCATACAAAACAGTTCGCCCACGTATTATCATAGAAGAATATATTGATAGTTTAGGAAAACCAGAATCCATCGAGTATAAAATTATTTGCCTATACGGCAAAGTTACCATCATCACAGTTTGTTCTGGCATTGCACATGTAGAATGGTCAAAAAGATTTAACGATCATTATGATATTCATGGAAATAAAATACCTTTTTGGGTCGCATACAAGCCTGCCGGAAAACCCTTACCGCCAAAAAACGAATTGGATGAATTGATTGCTATCTCTGAAAAACTTGCAGCCGGAATTCCACAAGTACGAGTAGATTTATATCGTCATAATGGTCAATTATATTTCGGAGAATTGACATTTTACACATGGGCGGGATTTATGGATTTTCATCCAAAAGAGTATGATCGTATTTTAGGGGATATGTTCGACTTGCCAAAAAACAAATGAAACCATTCGTAATATATACTGTTCGAACAGGAGAATACGATGATATATATCAACCGCTTGTGATTGATAAGCGCTTCGATTATGTTCTTTTCACAGATGAAGTGCAATCATCCAACGTAGGAATATGGCAAGTACGTTCGATTCCTTATGCGAATGAAGATAAAACGCGTCTATCTCGCTATCCAAAGATGCACCCCAATGAGTTGTTGGCAAACTACAAGGCTTCTTTGTATATTGATGCCAATGTGCAAATATCTGGTCAAAGGATATACGACCGTGTCGTAGAATTAGTGGACCAAGGTATTGATTGGGCGGGCATAAAACATCCGTATCGAGATTGTATTTATGATGAAGCCTATACAATATATGGTTTAGACACTGAAAAAAATATATTCCGTTGGTGTCATAGATTACGTCAAGAAAACTATCCACGACATCGAGGTTTATATGAAAATAATGTGATTTTCCGCTGCCATAACGCAAAAACAAAGGGTATAGACGATATGTGGTGGGATTTGTATAATAGCTATACACGCCGCGATCAATTGACGCTATACTATGTATTATGGAAAAAGGCAGAAACAAAAACGGCTCTATTGCTCCCGGGCGGAGAATCAGCGTGGTCTTCTGATACCATCAGGATTCACAAGCATCAGAATAATGCCCGTCAAGCAGGCAGAAGAGGCATCAAAGAATCATTCTTTGCACACGCACGTTCCCGCTGTAGAAGTGGCATGCAAGAAAAAGAAAAGCAATTTCGAGAGTTTCATTATTGGTTATATGGTTTGAAACCTCCTTTGGCTATGATTCTGCTGAACATTTTGGGTATCTACACATTAATCGTATATGGAGCCATTATTAAGTACCGAGCCTACAAAAAACATAAAAGACAATAGCAGAACGAAGACACAGATATTGAATTATGTCAAAACAAGAAAGATATTTAATTAGCGTAGTCATTCCCAACTATAACCGCGCAAATACGGTAGGTGAAACAATAGAAAGCATTGTGGCGCAGGAGGGGCGCGGCACAGAGTTCGACGTAGAGATTGTGATAGGCGACGACTGCTCTACTGACAATGCACGCGAGGTGTTGGAACACTATCGTCAGAAGTATCCCGACCTCATTCGTCTATTCTTGCGGGAAGAAAATCTGGGTTTGGGTGCTAACTGGGCGCAGTGCGTGAAAGATTGCCGCGGCAAATATATCTGCAATTGTGATAACGATGATTATTGGCATAATCCGAATAAGTTACAACTGCAATTGGATTACATGGAGAGTCATCCCCAAAGCAATGTGCTACTGACGAATCACCGTTCACATAATCGGGAAACGGGCGTTATCACAGAAGCCGTAGCAAGCATCTCGCGCGACAAGCCTCTGCAGCATGCCGTATGGGGCGATGGCAAGACAGGCTTTTGCAACGCTACCATTATGTATCGTGCAGATTTCCTCAAGTCGCATCTTGACTTAGATGAGTTCATTCATCGTCGTCTCTCGCTGCAAGACTGGCCTGCATGGGTTATTCTTGCTGCATACACCGATTTTGATATCCTGCCCGTCTCTACCGCGACCTTCGGCATTGAGACACAATCCATCACGCGCCCCAAATCCATAGAGCGCCTACGCAAACGATATGAAGGAGATAAAGAGGTGTATCGGTATCTATGTGAACTCTTCCCGAGTGAGTTTCCTTTCGATGAGAAGGAATGGGAACTATATACCAACGGCAGACTGATGGCGCAAGCCTTCGATTTAGGCGATTTTGTGCATGCCAGAGAGTATGGAGTGCATGCCACCGGAGTCTCTCGATTAAAACAATTTTGCTCGCAACATCGCCTATTCTTCTATCTATTCCGTCTTGGGAAAAAAGCAAATATGTTCCGATAAATAACCTTCGGTAACTAAAAAAAAATTCTGTCAATTCCGCACCTTATTCCGCCGAAAAACGAAAAAGGAGAGTGTCTAACAAGTCAGGTTAGGCAGTCTCTTTTATATTATACAATTCCCTATCATA
>JBJECI010000011.1:0-4310 GCA_051870915.1 Paludibacteraceae bacterium | reverse complement strand
TGTTGATTTTCTGTTAGTTACAAACGAATTTTAACTTTTTTAATGGACAGTAGTGTTTTGTTTATTTTATTTTCCTTTGCGGCTTGAGGTCGATTGTACCTTCCCGCCCCCTTACCCCCTCCCCTCCTTTCAGGAGAGGCGGGGGAGTTAGAGTTACTTTCGTCTATGAGTTTTTCAGAGTCAAAACTATTGTGTCCTTCATCCTTTATCCTTTATCTTTTATCCTAATCTATGGACTCTTTGATACACATTGACCAACAATGGTTGCTGGCTATCAATGGCTGGCATGCCGAATGGGCGGACATGCTGATGTGGTACGTATCCAAATCCACCACATGGCTACCCCTCTATGCCCTGCTGGTCGGGCTGGTGGTGTATCGGTTTGGGATCGGGACCCCCTCCAACTCCCCCCACAAGGGGGAGGGTAAAAAGTTACCTTCGACTACTGAAACTAATCTTGCTCCCTCCCTTTGTAGGGAGGGTTGGGGAGGGTCTTTGCTCCGTCTCCTCATCATCTTCGCGGGCTTTGCCGTAGCGGTAGGGATGAGCGACTTTGTGTCTTCGGGAGTTATCAAGCCGTGGGTGTGCCGTTTGCGCCCTACGCATGAGCCCGCGCTGGCAGGGATGGTGCATCTTGTGAACGGCTACACGGGAGGCATGTACGGCTTTGTGAGCAGCCACGCGGCGAACACGATGGCGTGCGCACTGCTTTTCTCATTGCTATATAGAAACAGATACGCCACCGTAGGCTTAATGCTATGGGTGGCGTTGAACTGCTATAGCCGTATGTACTTAGGCGTGCATTACCCGGGGGATATCATCGGCGGTCTGCTGGTGGGGGCGTTGTTGGCGACCCTGACGTATGCGGTTGTGCGCCGTCTGCTGGCGCGTGTGGATGAACGACTTGCGTATTCTGAGGCATCTTGCAAACAGACTGCGGACGACGAGGGCTCTCCAACTGCTGGTTCATAAACTGCTCGTATTGCTCCGTGGTCAGCACTTGCCGCAGTTCGTTGTACATCTGTTGTACGCGCTCCAAATGCTCGGCTCGCGTGTTGCTCACCTGCCTCAGACGAGCATAGCGCAAGTGAATACGGTAGATAGTATCTATCTGCAAGGAGTCTTTGATTTCCAAGTCGCGCACCAACATCTCCGTCTGCTTCCGAGCCACCTCTTCGGGCGTACGCCGCGGGATGCCGGAGGAGGAGTCGGAAGAAGGTGGCTGCGGAGCAGCAAACGCCGACAGAGCAAAGACGGAAAGGAAGAATAGTAAAAGAATATTGAAACGATACTTCATATAAGATAAAGGATGAAAGATAAAAGATGAAAGATTTATTACCATCGTCTATGAAATCTCATAGTCGAAACTATTTAGTATTTTTACCATATAAATAACTGTTTTTGACCACATTACGACAAAAACCGTGCCAACATGGATAAAGGATTAAGGACACAGGATGAAAGACTAAATAGTTTTGACTATAGTCCTAAGCCCCGAAGGGGCGATATAGATTAGCATAGGGGCTCGCCCCTATGTAAGAGACGACCCCATCACTCCTAAGCCCCGAAGGGGCGAGATAACTACATCATGTAACAATTGCTCGAAGGAATCCTCATAGACAAAAGTAACTTTAACTCCCCCGCCTCTCCTCGTTTATCCCGACCTGTCGGGAAAAGGAGGGGAGGGGCAGGGGGCGGGAAGGTACAATCGGCATCAAATTTAGATTAAGGATTAAGGACACAGGATGAAAGACTAAATAGTCTCAACTCTGAAAACTCATAGACGAAGGTAATAAGTCTTTCATCTTTCATCCTTAATCCTTCATCCAAAGAAAAAAAATGAACTCAGCATACTGGATAGCGAAGCGCCTGTATTTCACGCAGCAGGCGGATGGTAGCCGCAGGTCTCGTCCCGCGGTGCGGGTGGCGTTGGCGGGTATCATCATCGGCGTGATGGTGATGTTGCTCACGGTGTGTGTGGTGGTGGGTTTCAAGCAGACCATCACGGACAAGGTGGCGGGTTTCGGGGCGCACATACAGGTGGTGAACTTCGACAATAACAATACCTATGAGATGCAGCCCATTGAGGTGAGCGACTCGCTGATGCAAGCACTTAGAGGCTATCCGCACGTGGCATCCGTGCACAGGTTTCTTACGAAGCCGGGAATCGTGAAGACGGACGATGCCTTTCAGGGGATTGTGTTCAAGGGTACGGACTATTGGGATTACTTTGCCAAGAACTTGCAGGAGGGCGCGCTCCCGCAGAAGCCCAACGAGGTACTCATCTCCCGTCGCCAAGCCAGTGCCCTTGCGCTTACCATTGGCGATGGCATGCTGAGTTATTTCGTGGATGAGCAGGTGCGGGCGCGTAAGTTCACCATCACAGGGATTTACGAGACAGGCTTCGGCGAGTTCGATGAACTATTTGTATTGGGTCAGCCGGAGGTGGTTCGTAGGCTGAATGGCTGGGACAGTACGCAGGTGTCGGGCGTAGAGATACTATTAGACGACATTCGTTACTTGGACGCAACGGCAGACGAGATTTATTTCGCCACGGTGAACCACCTTGATGAGAATGGTTATAACGTCTATTATGTGCAGACCCTGCACCAACTCAACCCTCAGGTGTTCGCTTGGCTCGACCTGCTGGATATGAACGTGGTGGTGATTATCCTGCTGATGCTCGCCGTGTCAGGCTTCACCATTATCTCGGGACTTATCATCCTGATTTTGGACGGAGTACAATTGATAGGTGTGTTGAAGGCACTGGGTGCCGACAACGGTTATGTGCGCCGTATCTTCATCGCGCAGGCGGGTATGCTCATCGGTAAGGGGATGTTGTGGGGGAACGTGCTGGGATTAGGTCTGGCAGCATTGCAGTATTTCACGCATTGGATACCTTTGGAAGCATCAACCTACTATGTTAACTTTGTACCCATAGCCTTCCCGTGGGGTTGGTTGCTCATGCTCAACGCAGGAATACTGCTTGTTTCTCTATTGGTTTTGCTCGCCCCGTCCGCCATCATCACCCGCATCTCCCCCGCCAAAGTTATGCACTTCGAATAGCGGCGATGCCCGCTTTGTGTTTCTCACAAAAAGCAACATGACACAAATAGCAGAAAAATAATGGAACTGCAAACAAAGGTACATATATCGCCGTCGGCGTGGCAGATTACCTATCAAGACAATAGCTTGCTCTTGGGCTCTTGCTTCTCGGACAGTATGGCAGAGAAGATGGGTGAGTGCTACCTGCCTCATACGTCGAATCCGTATGGCACGCTGTACAACCCGCTGTCTATCGCGCAGGCGATGGATACTCGCGCAGATGAGGATTGGATAGTATATGATAAGGGGCTGTACCACAGTCTTTTGCGGCATGGCTCTTTCTCGGGAACGGATGAGAGCGAGGTTCGCAGGGCGGTGGCGGAGAGCCGCGATCAGATGAGGCAGGCGGTGGCGCAGGCGACGGTGGTCATCATCACCTTCGGGACGGCATGGGTGTATGAATACGAGGGGCGCGTGGTAGCCAACTGTCATAAGTTGCCCGCCTCGGCATTCACGCGCAGACGGCTGACGGTCAATGAGATAGTGGCGGCATGGGAGCCGATTTTGGAGCGATACAAGGAGAAACACTTCATCTTTACCGTGTCTCCTATACGGCATGTGAAGGACGGCTTGCACGAGAACCAACTATCGAAAGGTATTTTGCTGGCGGCGGTGGAGGAACTGACAAGACAGGACCCACCCCAGCCCTCCCTGAAGCTACCCCACTGCGCATTGCTTGCGGGGACCCCGGAAAGGGAGGGAGTAGGAGAATTACCTTCGACTTTAGAAACTAATCTTTCCCCCTCCCTTTGTAGGGAAGGTCGGGGAGGGTCTTATTTCCCCTCCTACGAGATAGTGCTGGACGAGTTGCGCGACTACCGTTTCTATGCGGAGGACATGGTGCACCCGTCGGCGCAGGCGGTGCTGTATGTGTGGGAGCGGTTTGTCAGCACCTACATGAGCCCGCAGACGCAGCAAGATATGCAGACCTTGCATCGTTTTTATCAGAAGAAACACCACCGTCTCCTCCATCCCGACAGCGAAGAGAGCAAACGCTTCTTGCAGCAACTGGCAGAAGAAGAAAAGCGACTGAAAATTATGAATTATGAATTATGAGGGCATTGTATGCCACTATTCAGAGTATGCGCACTCATAATTCTTAATTTATAATTCTTAATTCAAAGTTACCTTCGACTATGAAGTGCACTCTTAATTCTTAATTATTACTGGTGCGTTAACTTTTTGTAAGTACTATATAAGCGACT
>JBJECI010000010.1:0-4345 GCA_051870915.1 Paludibacteraceae bacterium | reverse complement strand
GATTGGGTATGGTTATGCGAAAAAAGGACAATTATCATAGATTGCAGTTGTATGAAAGGAATTGTATAATATAAAAGAGGCTGCCTAACCTGACTTGTTAGACAGCCTCCTGTTACGGAGATTGCGGACACCTATTCGCTTGTGCTCACCAAGAATGGCGAGATTTTCTGCACGCTTGTCTTCACCGAGCAAGGTCAGTTGCTGAGCATAGCCTTCAAGCCGCGCCGGCAGCATGTTCCCGCAGCGGATGGTACGGCTCCCGCCACATACGCCGAGATGACTGCTAACGGTTTCCGCTTCAAGGTAACGGGTTTGGACGAAGGCTCTGCGTATGCTTACACCCTGACGGTGCGTGATGAGTACTACGATACCTTGGAGACCTACACGGGCGAGTTCACCACCCTGAGCAACACCCCGACGGGTGTCCACGAAGCCGAGTGCACCCCCGCAGGTCAAGCAGAGAAAGTCCTTCGCAACGGGCAGGTGCTCATCCTCCGAGACGGCAAGACTTACAGCATCCTCGGAGAGCGACTATAAGGACTATAGCTTATATAGCCCCTATCAAATCCCCCTCGCAGCGTTGAGTTGCGAGGGGGATTTTGATAAATGCTGTTTGCTATTGCGTATATGCAAAAAAAGTAGTATCTTTGCAGGCGAATCACCAACCAAGGTTGTTCTGTAAGAAGTAAGTATCAGGTATTATGGCAATAGATTATCAACATCCTATGAACGTGTGCCGCGCATCGGCGGGGACGGGGAAGACTTTCACGCTGGCAGCCTATTATGTGGGGTTGCTCTTGAGCGGCGAGAGTTATCGCAATATCCTTGCGGTAACCTTCACCAACAAAGCCACCGCCGAGATGAAGGAGCGTATCTTAGGCTACCTCTACGGCATAGCCACCGGCACTGGCGATGAGGCGTTTTTGAAGAAAGCCTTGGAGTTGAGTGGGAAAGGGGGAGTGAATCATGGAGGTGCGGTCTCCTGGCCGCACCAAGAGGGAAATCGAAGCGAAACTATGGTGCGGCCTGGAGACCGCACCTCCCTGAAAGCGAGGGCAGAGCAATGCTTCCGCGAGATGCTGCTGGACTATGATAATGTGCAGGTTAGCACGATCGACTCCTTCTTGCAGACGCTGCTGGCGGGCATGGCGAAGATGTTGGGTAAGGCAGCAGGCTTCCGCGTAGAACTGAACCTCAAGCAAGTGATTACCAAGGCAGTTGACCGATTGCTTACCACCAATATGAGCCCGACCTTACAGCAGATAATGGGCGACTACCTGCAAGAGCAGTTGCGGCAAGAAGGGCGTTGGGACATACGGCAGACGCTCATCAACTTAGCGCTGGACCTCTACAACGAGCAGGTGCAGATGCTGGTGTCGGACGGCAAGGTGGAGTTGGACGAGAAGAGGATAAGTGCCTACAAACGCAGTCTTGACCGCTGGGCGCAGTTGCCTGAAATGCAGAACTTGCAGAACATGGTGGTGCAGGCGAAGACTGCTAACGAAGCATTAGCAAAGCCTGATAAGGATGTGGGGAATGCTATCAGGCGCATAGAGCGCTCGTTGGCGGGTGATAGGACGCTTCCGAGCAAAGACTGCTTCCGCTGGCTGACGGAGAAGAAGTTAGAGAAGACCACCGACCCGCTGCTGCTGCGTATCAACGAGCAGGCGGCGCGCTGCGGGAAGATGTACCGCGAGTGTATGCTCACGCGGTCGTGTCTGAACGATATGCGGCTGATGAAGAGCCTTCTGCAAGAGATAGAGACCTGTCTGCAAGACGAGAACCGTATGCTGCTTGCTAAGACGGCAGACACCCTGCGCAATGCCCTCAAAGAGGGCGATGCGGACTTCGTATTGGAGAAAGCCGGTATCCGCTACAAGCACATCATGATAGACGAGTTCCAAGATACCAGCACGCTCCAGTGGCAGGTGTTTCAGCCTCTGATAGCCGATGTGCTGGCAGGCGAAGGGCATACGCTGCTCATCGTGGGCGACATCAAGCAGAGCATTTACCGCTGGCGCAACGGCGACTGGCATATCATGGCGGAACTCGGCACGGAGCAAGACCCCTTCCAAGCCTATTACAACAAGGACTTTGCGCCGTTGGTGAAGAACTTCCGCTCGCGGCGAAACGTGGTGCAGTTCAACCTGCAAACCATGATGCGCGTGTGCGACCTCAATGAGGAGAATAGCAAGATAAAAGGGCTGTATGATGAGGGGTACAAGGAGGTGCGGTCTCCAGGCCGCACCATAGGAGAAGAAGATTTAGAGACAGATGGTGCGGCCTGGAGACCGCACCTCCATAACCTCTCCGATTTCTACAATAGCAAAAACGATGGCGGTTTGGTGCGCCTGCGGGTGTATCCCAAGTGCAGGGCAACGAAGAAAAAGGCGGCAACTTCCGCAGGCGAGACGCCCGCGTCCCCAGTATCCCTTGCTGAGCAGACCTTGCAGACGGAGCGGGTGCAGCAAGACATACTGACGGATATGTTCGCCACCATCCGCCACCTATTGGATAAGGGCGAACGCGCATCGGACATCATGATACTGGTACGCACGAACAAACAAGCGCAGCAGGTGGTGGACTTCTACAACGCGCAGGTGGAGTGGCACAACGAGGTGCGTATCGTCTCTGCCGACAGTTTCCATATCGACCAATCGCAGTCCGTGCAGATGATTATCAATGCCCTCTTGGCGACCGACCCCGCGCAGAACATTGCACTTCGTTATGTGGACTTGCACCTGCCCGAGGCACACCCCGCGAAAGCGAACCTGCAAGAGCGGCTTGCAGCGACCAACGACTTGCCGCTCTACGAGCAGGTGCAAGCCATCGTGCGCCTGCTGCTCTGCGATGAGCAAGGTATGTTCTTGGGCGACGACCTCGCGTATGTCAACTGCTTCATGGACAAGTTGATGAACTATGTCGCCACCGAGGGAGCCGACCGACAGGCTTTCTTGCAGTATTGGGCGGACATGATGCACACCGACTCCATCTCCGCGCCGGACAGCAACGCCATGCGTATCATGTCTATCCACTCCTCCAAAGGCTTGGAGAGCAAGACGCTGTTCATCCCTTTCTGCAACTGGGCAGTGGTGGACAAGACGAAGCATCCCAATCTGTGGTGCGAGGCTTGCGTGGAGCCGCAGGGCAATGTGAAACGGCTGAAGCAGGTGCCTATCCCGTGGAAGCAGGCGATGGAAGGCACGGACTACGAGGCGGCATATCGGCAGGAAGCGGAGGCGCAACGCGTGGATAATCTCAACCTGCTCTATGTGGCACTCACGCGCGCTGCTGACAACCTCTATCTCTACACCGACTGGCTCGTGCAAAAGAAAGAGGGCGAAGTGGACCAACATGTAGGGACGCTGCTGATGAATGCCTACGGGCTCAAGGAGGCGGCGCTGGAGGCGTTTGAGAACTATTCAGACGAGACGCAGCCTTGCTTTGCAGAATATACCTTAGGCGAAGAGCCTTATATCCACTGCCCCAAGCAGGAGCAGAAAGCGGACTTGTTCTCCTTCCGCAATGCCGTGGAAGTGCAGGCTGCCATGCAGAGCAACGACGACCAAGTGCGTTTCCGCCAGTCGCAGGAATCGATGCTCTACGGCTTGTTCGGCGAGGAGAAGGCGGAGCAGATGATAGCGCATATCAATATCGGCTCTCTTTGCCACGATATCCTGGCGCACATGATAACGCGCGAAGAGCAGCAGGCGGTGGTGGAGCGCTATATGCAACGCGGCGTGATAGAGTCAGAGGCGCAACGTCGCGAGGTGGAGTCGCTGCTGAACCGCGCATGGGAGAACCCGCAGATGTGCGAGTGGTTTGACGGCTCGTGGGACTTGCTCCGCGAGCAGGCGATGATGGTGAACGGCGAGGAGAAGCGACCCGACCGCGTGATGCTCAAAGGCGACAAAGCGATAGTGCTGGACTATAAATTCGGCGCACCCAATCCGAAGTACCACAAACAGGTGGCAGACTATATGGAGGTAATGCGACTTCTCGGCTACCGCGATGTGGAAGGCTACCTCTGGTACGCACAACAAGGAAAATTAGAACGCGCGAACGGATGAAGGATAAATCATGGAGGTGAGGTTTCTAAGCGCCGCACCATGCCTTCCACAGTCAAAGGTAACCTTAACTCCCCCGCTTGCTAATTAAGAATTAAGAGGCGCAGCAACTCCCCCGCCTCTCCTGTAAGGAGGGGAGGGGGTAAGGGGGCGGGATGGTATACTCGGCATCTTGCCGCAAAAAAAAGAAAATAAAAGAACAAACAAAATTAGCCCACGCATAAAAACAATAGTTCGTTAAAAATTTGACTTTATATATGTTGCTAAGCGGATGCTTT
>JBJECI010000009.1:0-4351 GCA_051870915.1 Paludibacteraceae bacterium | reverse complement strand
ACAGTTGGGCAGACCGCCTGACGGTGGCTTTCGACTACCAGCGGCAGTGCATGTCCGCGGCGATGTACCAAGGCAAGACCCATGCTTTCCGCGACCGCAGCCGCTACAGCGCGGGCGTGGAGTATCGCCACAACCCCAACGGTCGCCGATACTACGAGCGCATGCTCTGGCGCTGCGGCGTGAACGTGGCGGACTCCTATTCCTTGGAGAACAGTGCGCGGGACGTTACCGCCAGCATAGGTATCGGTTTCCCCCTGCGGACGGCGGCGACGGTGTTCAACGCCACGCTGGAATACACCCACCGAGGCAACGCCGCGACCTTGCAGGAGAACTCGCTGAGGCTAACTATCAACGCCTCCATCTCCGAGAACTGGTTCTTCAAGCGGAAGTTGTGATGGAGGACCGCGCTTCGCGCTGTCGGATCGCTGGCGCTGTCAGACCGCTGCGCTGAACGACCGCTTCGCTGTCGGACCGCTGGCGCTGAAAGACCGCTTCGTTTACTGACCACTGACCACTAACCACTAACCACTGACCACTAATAAAAATAACTCTTAAAACATACCAACATTTATGAAACTAAAATCGTTTATTGCTCTGGCGTTGTGCGCCGCTATTCCGGCAGTCTGCAGCGCGAAGAAACCCACCAAAAAGGTAGAGACAGAAGAGGCTCAGCAAGCACCCGCAGCGGTAGCGGAGCCCGAGGAAACACCCACGATTACGGAGGAGTGCGTGGTGAACGTGTCGCTCTTCAACGAGAGTGTGAAGAACAAACAGTTTGCCGACGCCTACGAGCCGTGGTGGGAAGTGTACACCACTTGCCCGAACGCCAACAAGGCTATCTACACGCAGGGTAGCAAAATCATCGAGTGGAAGTACAAGAACGCTACCGACGAAGCCGAGAAAGACCGTCTGCGCAAGTTGTTGCTGGAGATGAGCGATAAGCGTATCAAATACTTCGGCGACGACCCCAAGTACCCTGCCGCCTACGTGCTGGGCTTGAAGGGACTGGACTACTGCGAGTACTTCCCCGAAGACCCCGCCAACGAGAACTGCTACTCGTGGCTGAAAGCCTCGGTGGAGGGCATGAAGGAGAAGAGCCAAATCATGGTATTGGTGAAGTTGGTGGACGTGTCGTATGCTATCTACAAGACCAACCCAGACCAATACGGCGAGCGCTTCATCGCGGACTATGAGTTGGCATCGAACTATCTCTCGCAGAAAGCAGCCAACCCCGCTGACAAGAACGCCGCTATCGCTGCCAAGCAGAAAGACTATGTGGACAATATCTTCGCTATCTCCGGCGCGGCAGACTGCTCCAAGTTGGACGAGATTTACGCACAGGTGGTTGAGGACAACAAGGAGAACATGGATATGCTCGGCAAGGTGGCTGCGCTGTATAAACGCGTGAAATGCACCGAGAGTGATGTCTATTTCGCTGCTTGCGAGAACGCTCACCGTCTGCAACCCACCGAGGAGTCGGCTGCCGGCTGCGCACGTATGTCCACCAAGAAAGAGGACTACCGCGGCGCTATCGACTACTACGAGCAGGCTATCGCATTGGCTACGGCTGTTGACCCCGCCGATGAGGACATCGCTGACTATCAGTACAGTATCGCGCTGATATACCTCACCAACCTTAAGAATTACCCGCAGGCGCGTGCGTATGCGCGTGCGTCGCTCAACAGCCGCGACGACCAAGGACGTTGCTACATCGTTATCGGTTGTGCCTATGCGGCTTCGCAGCCTTATTCCACTGCAGACTATCCTGCTGCCAAAGCGGCTATCCTGAACAAGACCGTATTCTGGGCGGCTGTGGATAAGTTCGTGAAAGCGAAGTCGGTTGACCCCTCTTGCGCTGCCGACGCCGACAAACTGATTGCTACTTACAGCAAGTACTATCCCACCCGCGAGGAGATGTTCGACCTCCCGAACGAACTGGGCGGAGCAACCTACTACGTAGGCGGCTGGATAGGTGAGACCACCACCTGCCGTGCAGGCAAATAAACAGTGAGACTTCTTTGGAACCATAGTGCACCATCCCTGTCCCTCCTCTTGAGAAGGGTAGGAGTGGTGTTCGTGCTTCTCGTCGGGCTGATGGCGGGCACCGCAAGCTGCTCACGCGGGGAGATGAAAATCGACCGCGTGGCGCTGAGCGAGCGGGCATCCGTCCCCGTGCTGGACGCCAGCGAGGTGAGTACCCTCATCTCCGACTCAGGTATCACGCGCTATCGTATCAACGCGCAGCAATGGCGTATCTACGACAAGGCGCAACCCGCCTACTGGGACTTCCCGAAGGGTATCTATTTAGAGAAGTTCGACGAAGAACTGAATGTCAACGCCTCGCTCCGCTCCGACTATGCCAAGTACTGGGAGGAGGAACAGATTTGGCACCTGACGGGCAATGTCTATGCCGTGAACGAGAAGAACGAGATATTCGAGACGCCCGAACTCTATTGGAACCAGAAAGCGGAGACGGTCTATTCCGACTCGGTCATCAAAATCACCCGCGAGCAGTCTATCATAGAGGGCATAGGCTTCACCTCCAACCAAGAGATGACCAAATACACCATCCTAAACCCCACAGGGGTGTTCCCGATAAAAGACGAGTAATCTTGCTTCGCCACTCCAAAAAAGTAAAATACAGGGCATGTTAATTGTTAATTATTAATTGTTAACTGAAACTCCAATGCTTCTTTCCGGAAAAACAGCCATTATCACGGGTGCTGCGCGAGGTATCGGGCGGCAGATAGCCTTGCTCTTTGCCAAGGAGGGCTGCAACATCGCGATTACCTATATCGTACCCGATGAGCCTGCCGCCGAGGTGGTCGCTGAGGCGCAGGCACTGGGCGTGCAAGCCAAAGCTTACCTGAGCGACGCGGCGGATTTCGACGCTGCCCACGAGGTGGTGCAGCAGGTGCTCCATGACTTTGGCGGACGCATAGACATCATGGTGAACAACGCGGGTATCACGCGCGACACGCTCCTGCTGCGCATGACCGAGCAGCAGTGGGACGATGTGCTGCATGTCAACCTCAAGTCGGCGTTCAACTTCACCCACGCCGTCGCGCCTGTCATGATGCGCCGGCGCGCGGGCTCTATCATCTCGCTCTCGTCGGTCGTGGGGCTGAACGGCAACGCGGGGCAGGCGAACTACGCCGCCTCCAAGGCAGGTATCATCGCACTGATGAAGACCACCGCCAAGGAACTGGGCGCGCGCGGCGTGAGAGCCAATGCCATAGCGCCGGGTTTTATCTGGACCGACATGACGCAGTCGCTGCCCGAGGAGGTGCACCAACACTTCCTCTCGCTCATCCCCATGAAGCGCGCAGGCAAGCCCGAAGAGGTGGCGCAGACCGCCCTCTTCCTCGCCTCCGACCTCTCATCTTATATCTCCGGGCAGGTGATACAGGTGAACGGCGCGATGGGATAACATTCTGCAAGTAAAAAAGTAATCGGGATGGTGCAAATCAATGTACCATCCCGATTGCTTATATAAATAACGTGAGTTCGATATAAGTGAATACTTTCAGCAGTCAAAGAGTAATTTGGTTTTCCCGACAAGTCGGAACAAGTTTGGTAATGAATTAATGAATAATTAACGGAAATTATATGTTAAAGAGCAAAAATAAGTAATGATATACGAGTTGACCCAAATTATTTATTAAACGATAGCCCCGAAGGGGCGACATAGATTAGCGTAGGGTGAAACCCTACGTATGAGAAGTGTCCTCCTACAACTCCCCCGCCCCGCTTGCGGGGAGGGGGTAAGGGGGCGGGGTAATATTGAGACACCGGGTCAACATGTATATCATTGCAAAAAAATATTTGAATAATTTTTGGAAATTTTTGTTGAAATAAAAATATCATCATCGTTTCGATGTATATGTTTCTTATTTCGAATTCACGTTAAATAGCGGCTATTCTATTCTGCTATAGCAGGCTCTACCTGTTTGAGCAGTTCCTCGCGCAAAGCCTCATCGGAAATGGTTTCCAGCACATCCTTCATAAAGGCGGCAATCAGCAGTCTGCGCGCGGTCAGTTCGTCCAAGCAGCGCTGCTGCATATAGAACAATGCCGACTCATCCAATTGCCCTGTGGTTGCCCCGTGAGTCGCCTTCACGTCATCGGCGTATATCTCCAACTGCGGCCGTGTCCGCATAAGGGCTTTGTCGCTCAAGAGCAGGTTGCGGTTGGTCTGGTGCGCCTCGGTCTTCTGTGCATTCGGCGCAATCCGTAGTTGCCCGTAGAACTCGCCCTGCGCCGAATCGTCTAACACAAACTTAATCAACTGCTTGCTGCTACCGCCGCCAACGAGATGTTGCACATTCGTCGTCAGATGCACCTGCTCTTC
>JBJECI010000008.1:0-22505 GCA_051870915.1 Paludibacteraceae bacterium | reverse complement strand
GTGAGCACGGAGGAGGGGGTTACCATCTCTTGGGTGCAGAGTTTCTCGGCAACGGGCTATGTGTGGTATCTGTACAAAGACGAGGCGCACACGCAGTTGGCGATGTCGCTGTCGTTTGACAAAGACGGACGCTTGCAGGAAATAGTGCTGAACAGCCCTGCCCCGCAGCGCGTCGAGGCGGAGGACGTAGAGGAAGGTAACAATGAAGCCGAGCGCTTTGCCGAGTATTTCTCGTTCACTATCAAGAACTTATCCGCCAACACTAATTACTACTACCTGCGCCAAACGCTCTGCCAAACGGAAGTGATAGAGACGGAGGAAGGCACCTTCAACACCACCCCCGACACCCCCACCGCCATCCAAGGACCCACTCCGTCCCTCCCTGCCATGGAGGCGCAAGATAAGGTTACCAAGATACTCCAAGACGGCACCATCATCCTCCTCCGCAACGGCAAACGCTACACCATCTTAGGCAAAAACCTATAGCGACTATAACAGCATACTACACGTAGCCACTTGCCAAACGTCTATCGTTATGTTCAGAGCATTGTTTGTCATAGCCGTTGCAGTCCTCTGCATGTCGGGTTGCCGCCCTTGGCAGCAGGTTGAGCAGGTGTTGCATACAACAGCTGACAGCCTCGACGCGCAGGGCGTTATATAGAGGCGGGAAAAGGATTAACCTATTTCAGATGCTTTGCCGATAGTGAATCGGATGGTTATGAGATGGTGTTTGTAACCGTTCAAGACCCTCAATAAGGTTGAGAAATAAATCAGTTAGTGCGTAATTCTGCTCCTTTGGGGGATAAGCGGAATTACGCACTAACTATTTTATAATGTAAGGCAATATGTAAATCGGTCAGAATCCGGAGTACACTACTTTGAGCGAGAGGGGGCTGTCGGCGTTCTGTGCGCTGCGAATCTTCGTGGCGGACATCACTTGGCTCTGGCGCACGGAGGTGATGGAGGTGGTGCTGTAGGACGAGTTGGTGGTGGTCTCCACCGTTACGGGCACCAGCAGCATATTCAGCGTGTCGGGGTTCATCACCTGTCGAATTTGGTTGGTGAGCAGGGTGTTGAGGTCGTAGGAATAGTAGTAGATGGTGTTGCCGAGCGAGTCCACGCCCGTGCTGAGCGAGGAGAGGATAGCCACGGTGTCGGAAGGCAGTTCTTTCTTGCGGAAGAAGCGGTCGAGGCTCTCTTCCTTGATGAGCAGCATATAGTCGGCAGGCTGCAGCCAGTCGTTGCGGTCTTTGTCCGCGCCCGTGCCGTCATAGACATTGAGCACATCCACCTGCAACTGCGCGAGGTTCACATAGGGGCGTTTCACCGTGTCTTTGTAAATCAGACTCTGCATGATGGTCTCCTCTATCTGCAACATCGGGAACTGCATGCGTGTATAGACACCCGCGGGGGCAATCACGTAACTATAATGCGCGCTGTCTGCCAGCAGGTTCTCCACCAGCGTCTCTTTGTCGCGGTACTCTATGCGGTTCAAGCCACGCACCTCCGCGTTGGCGTAGAAGCCCTTCATGTCCGTTACGGTGGTGTCTTGTCCGCCGCGGTTGTAGGAGAAGTGGTAATAGACCGCCATGCTCACATCTGTGATATGTAGCATAGTGGCACTGCCGAAGGTGGGGGTGATATACAGCCCCTTGAAGAACTCGTTGAAACTGTCCTGCGAGGTATAGGTCTGCATGGTGAAGAAGCGTTGTGCGAAGTCGTCACTCATGCGGCAGCGCACCATCGGCTGGTAGGTGCCCGTGCTGCTGTTATAGACGCTGTCTGCTTTGTTTCCCGCCACGATAAGCGGCTGGCGGCTTATCAGCAGCGTGCTGTCCTCCATGCTGCAATAGTCGGCGATGTTGAGGTCGGAGGTGTAGGTCAGGTTGTACTCCATCACGCTGCGGTCTATCTCATACACGTTGATTGCCATCGGAGTGGTGCTGCTACCCACCCAGTCGCGGTAGTAGATAAAGAGGCAGACGGAGTCGATTTCCGAGGTCTCGGGATATTGGAAGCCCACGGGGCATGCCAACTGCGTCAGCACCTCTGCGCGCACGGTGCCGTAGTCGGTAACTATCTCGCCCAGCAGGAAGGAGTCAGGGGCGGTGATGATACTGCCGCAGGGGGCTAAGTTGGAGGAGAGGGAGAAGGTATCGGAGCAAACGACTATCTTGTCGTTATCGCCCAGCAGCGAACTGCCCGCCGTAACCACATCGTCTTTGCAGCCGGTCAGCATGAAACAAAGCAAGAGTGTAAAAGCAAGTAACAAGGAGGTGCGGTCGGAAGTGTCATCCCGACCTATCGGGAGCCGCACCAACAAAGCACCTAATCCTTTATTTTCCATCCACATCATAGACGAATGTAATCAGTCTTTAATCCTTTATCTTTCAGCGAACGTAGTGAGCGGTCTTTCAGCCGAAGGCGGTCTTACGTTACTCTCCTATCAGTCCGTTGCAGAAGTCCAAGAAACGCTTGTTGTCTGCGCCTTCTTCGTAGGGCAGTATGGGTTTGCGGCTCGTTTCTGCGTAGTTCATCACGCGCTGGTTAATCTTCGGGCTGGCGAACGTGATGGCATCGGAATAGTCTATCGCCAGTCGCATCAACTCCTCGTAGCCTACGGGGAAGCCCGCTATGCTGCGCACGTCGTTGTTGGAGATTCCATCAATCTGCAACTTCTGTGCAAACTTCGTGCCAAACGGCGTTTGGTACTCGTCGTCGTTGATAGATAGCACGATTTTGGAGTTCGCGAAGAAGGGTTCATCGGCATACGCTTTCTTGAGATAGAGCGGCGCGAGCGCCGACATCCAGCCCGAGCAGACCACCACGTTGGGCGTCCAGCGCAGTTTCTTCACGGTCTCGATGGCTCCGCGGGCGAAGAAGATACAGCGCTCGTCGTTGTCGGCATACTCCTTACCCTCGGCATCGGCAATGCCTTTGCGCTTGTGGAACAGGTCGTCGTTGTCGATGAAGTAAATCTGAATACGTGCGGACTGTATGCTCGCCACCTTGATGAGCAGAGGGTGGTCGGTCTCGCTGATGATGATATTCATGCCCGAAAGGCGTATCACTTCGTGCAACTGGTTGCGGCGCTCGTTGATGTCGCCGAACTTCGGCATGAACGTGCGGGTCTCGTACCCTTTCGATTGGAACAACTCCGGCAACTGCCTATTGAGCACACGAATGGGCGTCTCTTCCGCTAAATAGGGGTATATCTCCTGCGAGATAAACAAGATACGTTTCGGCTCTTTCATAGGCATAGAATTTTGAAATTTCCTGCAAAGGTACTAAAAATTATTGACATTTGCAACTTTTTCCTTTGAAAAATTTGTTTTGTCCGTTTTTTTTAGTACCTTTGCACGCTTTTTGGGTGCACTGGGGACGTAGGCGTCTCGCCTGCGGTAGATTGTTCGGGTACGCAGGTGCTTGAATCCCGATTTATCGGGGCATCCCCGCCTGCTTTTGGGTGCGCTCCGCTAACTCACTTGCTTCAAGTACACGAAGCGAAGTTAAATACACGGAGTTCCCAACACGAAGTTATTTACACGAAGCGAAGCGGAGTTAAATACACGAAGTTCCATTATATGCAAATCATCACCACCAAGCAAGAACTCCTCCAGCATGTAGAGGCTTGCAAACAGCAGAACAAGACCATCGGACTGGTGCCCACCATGGGTGCGCTTCACGCGGGGCATGCCTCGCTTGTCAAGCGCTGCGTCAGCGAGAACGATGTAACCTTTGTCTCTGTCTTCGTCAACCCCACGCAGTTCAACAACAAAGAAGACCTCGCCAAGTACCCGCGTAATATCTGGCGCGATGCGGACTTGCTCTCTAACCTCGGTGCGCATTTCCTCTTTGCGCCCACGCCCGAGGAGATGTACACCGCGGAGGAGATGAACAGCACGTTTGAGTTTGACTTCAACGGGCTTGACCAAGTGATGGAAGGGAAGATGCGCCCCGGGCATTTCAACGGCGTGGTGCAGGTGGTGAGCCGCCTGTTCTACCTCGTGCGCCCCGACCGCGCTTACTTCGGCGAGAAAGACTATCAGCAGTTGGCTATCATCCGCCACATGGTGAGCGGCTCTGCGCTGGCAGGCACATTCGGCGACCTGCAAATCGTCGGCTGCCCTATCGTGCGCGAGGAGTCGGGGTTGGCGCTCAGCAGCCGCAACGAGCGTCTCTCCGAGAGCGAGAAAGAGACGGCGGTGAACATCTCGCGTATCCTCTTCGAGAGCCGCGAGTGGGCGCAGACGCAGAGCGTTGCCGAGGTGCAACAGCGCGTGGTGGACGCCATCAACGCCGTGGAGGGGCTGGAAGTGGAGTACTACGAGATAGTGGACCAATCGACCTTGCTACCCGCCGCGGACTTCTCCCACGCCATCGGCTGCGTAACGGTCTATTGCGAACCCGTAAGGCTGATAGACAATATCAAGTACTGATTTCCACAACCTCCCCTTCCACTACTCGCTTTACTTATTCCCTTTTGCTCGGTTGTGGGTTTGGCAGAGCATCTGACAGTTGGCGATGTCTGTTGCGCCGCCTTTTGACCAAGCCGTTACGTGGTCGGCATCCATCTCTGTCAGTTTCCATATGCGTGTGCGGTTGGCGTCATGCCCCATTGCGCAGAGCGGGCAGTTAGACACCTCCGCCTGCGTGGCTTCTGCCGTTTGCCGCACATACACGCTTTTCTTGGTCGGCTCATCGAAACAACGTACCTCTAAAAGTTTGGTATCTTGGCAGCCACCGAGGATATATTCATAGATGCCTTTCTTGTTCTTCACGTAGTAATCTTCGTACAACGCGCGTTGCTTGTCAGCCACCTCCGCGGGGGCGTAGGGTTGCTTGTGGTATCGCTCGTAGAGTTCGCCCCACGGCAGTCCGCACATCTCTTTCTCTACGTGCGTGAACACGCCGCTTGCCCAGTCAATGACGCTGTTGAAATAGGTCTCCATCTCGCGGATGTTATCATCGTTGCGGTGGAGCGACATGTATCGGCTCACCTCGCCGCGGCTCACCCATTCCAAGGCGGTATGCAAGTAGGCTTGGCGTTTCACGTTGCCGCGCAAGAACGCCGACCATTTGTTGGTATTGGCGTTCTGCGAATTAGAGAACACCTCTTTGGCTTTGGTAACGAAAGGTCCACAATAGACGGCATTCAGTATCTCCTGCTCCTCCAACGGCAGCCCTGCGATGTTAATCGTCTTGAACCACTCCTTGATTTCGCTTTCTGTCCCCTCGCATTCATAGACCAATAGTTCCGTCTTTAGGATTTTCGCCTTCAGGTCTGCCGCCATACAGTCGAAATACTGCTCCATACCGTCTATGCTGATGGGGAACTTGCGCGTAACGAAACGCCCCAACGAGGTGATACGCTGCTGCCCGTCCAATACCTCCAAGTGGTTCTCGTCCACTCGGTTGAAATAGAGCAAGCCGATAGGATAACCTTTGAGTACGGACTCTATAACGGCTATCTCGCGTGCCCCGTTCTGCTCGGCGTACAGATAGTTGCGTTGATACTCCGGCTGAATAGTCAGTCTGCCGGAGAGCCCGAACAAACCTTTGCCTTCTGCCTCGTTGTAGGTAAAACCTTTGCAGATTTCCTCCACGGTATATATCTTCCGTTCTGCTTTCATAGTATTAACGTAAACTCGTTTATTTCATTTAACGTATAATTGTCGCACTGGGGACGCTGCGACTTGTCGGGGCGGGCAAGGCGCAAGCCTTGCTTGTAAACGTTTTGCCACTCCCCCGCCTCACTCTCGGGGCGGACAGTTTGGAACAAACTGCTTGGGTATGCTTTGCCACTCCCCCGCCTCCCTCGTAGAGGGGGGAGGGGGTTAGGGGGCGGGAGGAGGACTCGGCTTCCAGCCGCAACGATGGCTTTCGTAAGCCGAAAGTAAAACTCCTATCCTATCCCCTCCCCTTAGCGGCTTGAAGCCGAACGTACCTTCCCGCCCCCTGACCCCCTCCCCCCTCTACGAGGGAGGCGGGGGAGTTGAAATTACCTTCGACTCTGAAAGGCAAAGGAACTGCGGTTGCTACTCCTCCGCCTCACTCCCCCGACGCATCGCAGCGGACAATTTGGAACAAACTGCTTTGGTATGCTTTGCCACTCCCCCGCCTCCCCTCCGCGGCGGACAGTTTGGAACAAACTGCTTGGGTATGCTTTGCCACTCCCCCGCCTCCCTCGTAGAGGGGGGAGGGGGTTAGGGGGCGGGAGGAGGACTCGGCTTCCAGCCGCAACGATGGCTTTCGTAAGCCGAAAGTAAAACTCCTATCCTATCCCCTCCCCTTAGCGGCTTGAAGCCGAACGTACCTTCCCGCCCCCTGACCCCCTCCCCCCTCTACGAGGGAGGCGGGGGAGTTGAAATTACCTTCGACTCTGAAAGGCAAAGGAACTGCGGTTGCTACTCCCCGCCTCACTCCCACAACGCATCTCGGCGGACAGTTTGGAACAAACTGCTTGGATATGCTTTGCCAATCCCCCGCCTCCCTCGTAGAGGGGGGAGGGGGTAGGGGGCGGGAGGAGGATTCGGCATTCAGCCGCACGATGACCTTCATAAACCGAAAGTAATAAGTCATTTATCATTTATCCATTGCCAGTTATCCCTTTCATCCCCCTTCATTCCCTTTATCCCCTCCCCTTAGCGGCAGGATGCCGATGCTTGCATCCCGCCCCCATACCCCCTCCCCTCCTTTCAGGAGAGGCGGGGGAACTGAAATTACCTTCGACTCTGAAATGCAAAGGAGGTGCGGTCTCCAGGCCGCACCCTCAGATGCGCTTCTGATGAACGTTGCCATTCCTTTGGTGCGGCATGGAGACCGCACCTCCATCTTGCCACTCCCCCGCTACATCCCTGCGTCACCAATGCCCCTTATTGCTTCTTACGGATTAGGATGCGGGCGTATTGTTGGATATAGTAGTTATCTCCTATCCGATAGTAGGTGCCGTCTGTGGGTGGTTCGCTGACCTTTATCACAGGTCCATCATTCAGTTTGGTTACTTTGCTTTCCTTACCATTTCTGTCCACTTGTATCTGCTCGGGATAGGTCTTGGAAGCGCCACCATACCAAGTCTTTGTAATCATCACTATCTCAAACTGTTCGGGGCAGTATTTATCCATAAAGGAGATGGGTACGCCCATCACGCCTTCATAGTCGGAGGGGATGGCATCCGTGTAGGGCACCTCTATCGCATCGTAGTTGTCGTAGTGTTGATAGCCGATGTCTTTTATCTCTTTGTGGCGGCTGAATCGGATATTGTCCGCCATGGTCATCAGTAGCAGTGGCTTATGTCGCCGACCATGGTCTATATTCGTAAACCAAATACTTGCCGACCGCGCGAAAATATGCCCATTTATAATTTTGTAAGCACTTCCTTGATTTTGAGAAATCAAGTCTTTTTCCATGTCTTTTGGGACAGTAAAGAGAATATCCACATTTGTTGAGGTGTAGCCAATCCAAATTTTATTTTCTTTTATTAGAGGAAATATCTCCTTATATGTAATAGCATTTTTATTCCCTATTACTGCAAATTGCTTTCCTCCTTCCATTACCCATGCCATAAACTCTCGGAATAGGGAAAACGGCGGATTGGTGATGATGATGTCGGCTTCATCGCGCAGGGCAGTTACCTCCGCGCTGCGGAAGTCCCCATCGCCCTCTAAATACTGCCATTGCAGGTCGTTGATGTCTATCCTGCCATTGTGGTTCGTATCGTGCGTCAGCGTGAAGATTTTACCCTTTACGCGGCTCTTCTCCACGTTGTATAGCGGATTCTCGGTCTCGAAGAGGGTAGGCTGCCAATCGGTTTGGTACTTCTTGCTTTCGATGGCGTATGACGTGGAGATGAGTTTCTTCAAACCGAAGAACTCAAAGTTTTGTGCAAAGAACTTGGTGAAGTTGCTCCACTCGGGATCATCGCAGGGCAACAGAATAGTCTTGCCCCGAAAGACATCGGGGTTGTATTCGATATAGGCGTTTACCTCCTTCTGAATATCCGCATACTGGGTGTAGAACTCATCGTTCTTCGCCGTCTTCGCTGCCCCTAAGTTTGTGTTTTTTGCCATATTGAAACTTAAAACTTGAAATTTACAACCAATTTGTCAGTTGTCTGAATAGGAGATAGTTCTGGCTCATTACCAAAAATTGTATAACTCATTTGCCTTGACTCAATTGAGGTAAACCTGTTATATCCAAAGCAGAAAGAGTTTGTAACTGTTTGATTGCCATCGCACGCAATGCCTGCAAACGTTCGCTCTGTGAGTGCTTTTGTCCTATCAGCAAGGCATTATATGATTCCATATTGGCTAATACTAACAACTGCTGCAATGTGGCGAAATCACGGATATTACCTTTCTTGCCATAGTTCTGTGCTCTCCATTGGGCTGCTGTCATTCCGAACAATGCCACGTTGAGTACATCCGCTTCATCGGCATAAATAGATGATTGCTGCTCTTTGGTTAACTCCGAAGGCAATAAATTCTGCTGTATAGCGTCTGTATGTACACGATAATTAAGTTTGGAAATCTCACGGTTCAGATTCCACGACAGCGACAAACGCGAGTTCTCGTCAAACTTAAGTCGGCGGTAGTCCTTCATCAAATAGAGCTTGAACTCGGCAGAAATCCATGAAGCGAACTCCATTGCAATATCGCTATGTGCGTATGTGCCGCTGTTATATCGTCCGGCTTTGGTAGTGATACCGATAGCCCCTGTCAATTCTATCCATTTGGAAGGAGTCATCACAAAGCGGTTAAGTCCTGATTCTGTTCTAAACGTGTCGAATTGCACACGGTTAAAATTCGGGTTGTGCAAGCTTTCCCAAAGCCCCAGAAACTCAATGGTATTGCGGTTGCGCATCCAGTTCTGTATCGCAAATCGCGGATCGTCACTATTGCGGAAACGTGCGATATCTGTCAACGAGATGTATTCGTTCCTATAGTCCTCAGTATAAATCCCTACATCTATTCCTTGAACGTGTAGTATGTCAGACTTGAGTTTTGCCATATTCAGGATTTTTGTCCATTCTATTTTTGTTTTTCTATGTCTTTTTGCTATTATATGTTGCCCCGTTGAGGGTTTACCGTATGGGGGTACCTTCCTCCGCCTTTTTTGCCGCGATTCCCGCCTCTGCCGTTGCGGGAGCCGTGTCCGCCTCTACGTCCGTCGCGTCCGTTACCGTGCCCACCGCCTCTGCCGCTGCGGGCGGCGTAGTCGGCATCCGTGGGGGCGGCGCCCAAGGACTCGGGGAGGGGGATTCGGTCTATCGTCTTTTTCAGGAACTGCTCAATGCGGCGGAACGCCTGCGCATCGTTCGGACTGACCAGCGTAACCGACTCGCCGGAGTTCTCCGCACGCGCCGTGCGCCCGATACGGTGCACGTAGTCCTCCACGTCGCGGGGCACATCGTAGTTGATAACCAACGGGATATCGTCCACGTCTATGCCGCGCGAGACGATGTCCGTCGCCACCAGCACATCCACCTTGCCGTTGCGGAAATCGAGCATCACCTCGTCGCGCTCTTTCTGCTCGAGGTCGGAGTACATCGCCCGCGCCTCTATCTTCTGCTGCCGCAACGCGCGGGTCAGGTCGCGCACTTTCTGCTTCTTGCCCACGAAGAGTATCACTTTCTTGAGGTTCCTGCCTTTCAGGAGTTCCACCACCATCGCGGTCTTCTGCGGTTCGTAGAGCCGCACCGCCTGCTGGTGGATGGTCTCGGGCGGGCGCGAGACGGCTATCTGCACCTCCTCGGGCTCGTGCATGATGGCTTTCGCCATCTCGCGAATCTTCGGCGGCATGGTGGCGGAGAACATGATGGTCTGCCGGTCTTTGGGCAGCCGCTTCACCACGGTCATGATATCGTCGTAGAAACCCATGTCGAGCATGCGGTCTGCCTCGTCTAAGATAAAGTATTTCACGCCGGAGAAGTCAATGTCGTAGATGTTCATCTGGCTCAGGAGCCGCCCGGGCGTGGCGATAACGATGTCCGCACCGCGCTGCAAGCCCGCTACCTGCGTACCCCATGCCCCGCCGTCGTTGCCGCCGTATATCGCTACGGACGAGAACGGCACATAGAACCCGAAGCCCTCCATCTGCTGGTCAATCTGCTGCGCCAACTCGCGCGTGGGTGCCATGATGATGGCGTTCAGTTTGTTCGGGTCGTGGTTGTCGTACTCTAAGTTGGTGAGCAGCGGCAGAATATACGCCGCCGTCTTGCCCGTGCCGGTCTGCGCACAGGAAATCACATCCTTGCCTTGCAGGATGATGGGTATGGTCTGTTCTTGCACGGGCGTGCAGGTGTCGAAATGCATGTCCCACAGTGCATCCAGCACCCCGTCCGATAAAGCTAATTCGTCAAAAAACATGGGTTATTTCTATTTATTTCATATTGTTACATACATCCAGTACGTGGTCTAAGCCATACAATAGTGCCTTGCTATCTACGCCCATCCACGCAAACAACGTCTGGATTTTTTGATATTCGTTGATAACATAACTGGTATCTATACCTTGGGATGTATGGGTAAAACATATAGGTTCATGATGGGCAATGCGATTCCGCAATGTGTTTACCTTGTCTAATTCGTTGAAAATATATGAGTTGTTATACTGAAACTCGGGTGTGGAGCGTGGTTTATTAGGAAAAATCTTAAGTAGGCATTGCCCCGTAGCCCGATACTGCACATTCGCAAACATGTATTTCCATGTGCCTAAAGTCAAGGAAGATAGCAATTTTGAATGTTTATACAATCCGTCATGTAGTAATGAATAATAAGCCCTACTAATTTGCTGCTGTGATACCATCATTTTTTGAGAATCAAATATTCCGCCGGGCAAAATCGCATCTCTTAACCAATCATTGCCAAATTTTGCAATCATTTGTGCATCAATAGCGTTTCGAAGTGCAATCTCAAAACAACTCACAACGGTAAACATCTCTTGCGACACATGCAAATTGTTGCGGTAAAGAGTCATCGCCTTACGGGTATCCCCTTGCGTTGCCGCAAGATACCTACTCATTCTTTCGGCTGACATTATGCCCTCAAAATCTTTGTATTTCATAAAAAAGAGACTTTTTTACATTTTTTTCTTCAAAAATTTGTGTATATCAAAAAAAAGCAGTACTTTTGCGGCGGAATTCCCGGTAGTCCCTGACGCAAGTCAAACTATCGGGTGTCGTCCTTTTATAGGGGTATCTTTTCCTTTTTCATTTTTTGATATTCTCATAAGGCTGTCTGTTCTTTCTTGTCAGGCGACTCTTCGTCTTATTTCTCCCAGCCGTTGAAGACCTCGGGACCGTAGGTGTTGTCCTCGGTGGGGTCGTGGAGGGGTGCCCACAGTTGGGCGAAGAAGGGGTTCTCGCGGGCTATCTTGTCCCACTGCCACGGACGCGCGTTCGGCTCATCGGCGTAGGGATAAGGCATGCACTCGGGGCACCAGTGTCCGCCCAAAAGGACGAGTCGGGGCGATGCCGTGAAGCGGTGTCCTTCGGCGCACTCCCATTCTAACGGCGTGTCCCAGTCGCCTTGCACCATGCTCTCCGACAAGCACTTACCCCCGCGGAACGCGGCGGCGCGCTGCATGTCCTCGATGGTGAAGAGGGCTTGGGGTTTCTCCTCGTCATAGCCGTGGTCAAGCCGCACGACGGTATCAGACGGACGCGAGGTGTCGAAATGCTTCCAGTCGGGGATAGCGCGGTACGCCTCGAGCGAGCCGTAGTAGGCGTGGATGCGGGGCGTTACGTTATGCTTTATCCACCATTGCGTGCCATGCTCCTCCGAGCATGCCAAGCGGTACATCGCTATTTTGACGCAGTGGGGGAAGAGTTTGGCTATCTTGGTCTTGGAGGCGAATTTCACCAACGAAGGGATAGCATCGCTCTGCGCCAGTTGGCGGAAATAGTCGCGAATAGGGATGTTCGCACGGAAATGCAGGTAGTTCTCAAGGCGGTCGCCGTCGATATACCACATGCCGTGGAAGTTGCGGGTGGTGAACCACTTAGGCTCGAATATCTGCTCGGGTCGCGGGCAGCCTATCGCCTCCATGAGCAGGCTCTCGAACTCGTAGTTGCTGATACGGTATTCCTTGCCCGAACCGATGTTGTAGTAGTTCTTCCAGAACTCCTCCGGCACCTCGGGGCGGCACACGCGCTCTAATAGTCGCCCGCTGTCTTCCACCGTCGCCCACTCCAGCACGCCACGGATAGGCACGTGAAACATGATAGGGTCGTAGTTGTTGAGGATAGCGGGGTAGAGGATACCCGATTGGCGCAGGCTGACCCAACGCTTGATAGGCGAACCGGTGATGATACGCTCGCCCATGGCTTTGGTCAGTCCGTAGTGGTCGTATGCCGAGATGCAGATAGGGTCGCCTGCGCGTCCCCAGTGGAGCGGCTCGCGGCGGTCGCCCATCTGCGCGACGCTGCCGATATACACCACCTTCGGCTGCTTCTCCTCGGGCTGCGCCAAGACGGCATCGCGCACGTACTCCGCGGCGGCGATATTCGTCTTGCGCGTGGCGCGCGGACGGTAGTCGGCTTGCGGCGACACCATGCCGCCTACGTGCAGGACGATGTCCGCACCCGTTACACCCCGCAGCACATCCTCATAGCGCGTCAGGTCGCCCCAGATAATCTCCACGCGGTCGGTGTAGGGGGCGAGTTTCTCTTTGTTCTTGGCGCTCGGACGCGCTAAAATACGCAGGTGATATTGTTCGGGATAGCGCAGGATTTCTTGCATACCTGCCCACCCCATGGTGCCCGTGGCACCGGTAAGGAATACGGTAGTTTTCATAAGGGAACAAGGATTAAGGAACAAGGAGCAAAGACTAAATAGTTTTGTATGGTGAGTAATCCGTCTTGGCTCTTGGTTCTTGGCTCAATTAGGTAATCCGTCTTGGTTCTTGGCTCTTGGTTCTTGGCTCATAAATCAAAATTTATAACTCCCTCCGAGGAGGAAGTTAATACCCTCCGACTGGTAGCCGTAGTAGATATCGTTGTGGCGGTGGATGTAGTTGTTCAGTTGGAGGAACGCTGCCCAGTTGTCTTGCTCGTATTGGCAACCGAGGTTGAGTTGCACGGTCGGCTTGAGCGTCTTCGTACCAATGGTGGTCAGCGCTAGTCGCTTGCCGGCAAAGAGGTTGTCGGAATAGAGCGACCAGTGCTCGTCAATACGCCCGTCAATACGCAAGTGCAAATCCCAGTTAGCGCGTCCGTAAATAGCATCCTCGGGCATTTTCCCGTCCGTCTCTGCGAAGAACTGCTGATAGTCTTTGGGGATAGGCTCGTGCCCGAAGCAGTCCCAGATATAGTAGTTCCCGCCGAGGTTGATTTGGATAATGTCCTGATAGTGGTAGTGGACGTTGGCGCCTACCTTCCCGCGTCCGTAGTCGGAGTAGGCATAGACGAAGTCGCCCGCGCGGTGGAACATGCCCGATACAGCACCCGTGAAGTCGGCTGCCGTAGCGATGAGGGTGATTTGATTCTTCTCATACGCATAGCCGCCGTAGATATTGATAAGCAGGTCGCGATAGGGCTTGATATGGAAGCCGACCGTGGCATCCACAGGCTTGTAGCCCGCCACATGGTGCGACGTGATGCCCGCCGACAGAGAGCGGTAAGGCATATTCTCCATATAGGCTTGGTAGATGCCCGTGCCGAAAGAGCCTCGGATATCGCCGTACATGGTGAGCCACTCCTTGGCGATTTGCCCCTCAAACTGCACGTTCGGCGACGGTGCAAACGACACGTTCTCCATGCCCGACATCATCTGCCCGCGTCCGATGTTCAGGTCGAGGTTCACGCCCGCGTGGATGTTGAAGCGTTTGCCGCCGTAGGCATAGAAAGGCTCTATGCGGATGGCATGCCGCGGGTTGTAGAGCGAGTCGGCTATCTGGTCGGTACTGATGAAGGCATCTATCGCCGAGAGGTTCAATCCTACGCGGTGGCGGCTCATCTTGTAGGCAAGGTCAAGCATGGAGCGCACTTGGTGCTCGGCGGCGTACTGTGGCAGGGCGAAGAGCGTGTAGCCCGCCTGTATCTTATATTGGAAGTCCTGCTTCTTGTTGCTCTTCACGCCCACAAAAGCGTCCACGCCCCATGTCGTCTGCTTGTCCTCCGACAGCAGTTGGCTCGGTTTATCTATCGTGAGTGTCTCCGTCGCGGGGTCGAAATAGCGTCCGTGGCGGGTGTAGAACGTGTTACGCCCCTCCAAACCGAAGTAGAGTTGGCAGGTAGCGAACGAGTGCCCGAAGCGCAGTCCGAGGTTCGTGCGGCTGTCGGCGCGCCTGCCCCACTGCGCATGGTGGTGCGCATAGACATCGAGTTGGTCTTTGGCTTTCTTCCCGCTGTTGCTCGGTCCGTTGAGCGTGTAGCGGAAGTCAAAGAGGGTGTTCGGGTGTCCGAAGGCGCCGCGCACATAGCCGTGCAGGGGCTCGGGCTCCGCAAAGCGCGTGGGTTGGCTCAGCAGGTCGTTGGTGTTGAAGGCGGGGCTCAGCAGCGCGTTGTAGTCGGAGTACACCACAGGGTGCTCAGGCAGCGTGGTCTCGGTGATAGCAGGCTTCTGGTTGATTTTCCCCGCCGCCTGCACCACGGGCTGAAACTCCCGCTCCACCGTTACGTTGCGGTTGAGCGTGGTATCGGTCTGCGCCATCGCCGCCGTAACAGCAAGCAGGCAGAGTATAATAGCGATATATCGCCTCATCATTTTCATCATCATTATTCAGAATAATCAGAGTGTTCAGAATAATCAGAGCATGCGCCCTCTTAATTCTTAATTTTTAATTCTTAATTATCTTCCCTCAACCTGCCCGCCACACGTTCGGCGATGTCGTCGCCGTCGCCCGCGGGTTGGTAGTTGGCTTGCAGCGAGAGCAGGTATTGCTTGGCTTGGAAGGTGTCGCCTCGGCGGGTGTTGATATCCGCCAGCAGGATGAGCGCACGGGCGAGCCAATACTGTTGCTGGGTGTTCATCTGCGCGAACGACATGATTTCCTCCTCCGCCATATCCAACTCATTCTCTGCGAAATAGCACTCCGCGAGCAGGTATTTCGCCTCTGCGCCGTTGGCGGTGCGCACCTCCTCCGCCACCACCTGCAGGTCGGCTATTGCCTCTCCCCACTGCTCCAGCGCTATGTAGGCTTTCGCGCGGTTATAGCGCGCCTCTGCCGCCACGGGGGCTTGGTTGCTGTCAGTATGGTAGTCGGCGAGTATCTGCCCCGCGATGTCTATCGTCGCGCGGTGTTGCCCGAGGTAATAAGAGCAGCGCAGGATACCCAGCCGCGCGATGTCGGTGTTCTCCGTGGACGAAGCCTGCGACAGCAGGCGGTAGAAATAGTCGAGTGCCGTCGCGTAGTCCGCCGCGTCGTAACTCAGTTCCGCCACGCGCATGCACGCCTCTTCCATATACGGGTTGCCTGCTATCTCCGCCAGCGCTTTGTACTCGCGCAGGGCGTCCGCGGGTTGCATGAGACGGTAGTAGGCATCTGCCAACTGCTGCTGCGCCGTGGTGCAGTAGCGTCCGCCCGCGCAGTAAGTGCTCAGATAGCCGCTCAGCGCCGTTGCCGCCGCCGTGTAGTTGCCTTGCATATACTGCAACTCGGCAGCCGCATACGAGAGCGAGTCATCGGCGGTGGTAACGTGCATGTTCTGCTTGCTCAGTTGCTTGGTGTAATCGAGGTATTCGGCTATGTTATTGGTCTCCACATACAGTGCCTCGAGGGCGTCGAGTGCCGCATACGCCTCGTCGGTGGCGGGGTAGCGGTCGATGGTGGCTTTGTAGGCAGCAATCGCCTCATCGGTGCGATGGAGGTTGCCGTAGAGCATGGCGCGCTCCAACATCGCCTTGCGCGCGAGGTTACTGTTCGGATAGGTCTTGAGCAACTGCCCGTAGGTCTCTATCGCCGCGGGCTCGTCTTCCAGTTGCAACTGCGCACGCGCTATCTCGTACATACCGTCGTCGGCGTAGTCCGACTTCGGGTAGCGCGCCACCAGCGTCTGCATGGTGCTTATCTTGTCCGTGTACTTACGCAGCAGTCCCTGCGCATACCCTTTCTGGAAGGTGGCATAGTCCGAGCCTGCCGCACCAAGGTCTATCACCTGCCCGTAGTAGGCGATGGCGCTGCGGAAGTCGCGGGCGTTGAAGGCGCAGTCGCCCATGCGGTTGAGCGCGTCGGCATACGTCGGATCATTGCCCGACTGCCCACTGCCCACTGCCCACTGCCCACTAACTCCTGACCCCTGACCACTAACCACTGACCACTGACCACTCGCTTGGTCGATATATCGCAGGAACTGCTCGCCTGCCTCGTCGAAGCGCCGCAGCGAGAAGAGCGCATAGCCGTATAGGTATGCCGCCGACGCATAGTTAGCCGAACGCCGCACGTCCGGCTGTGCGAGATAGTGCGCTATGTCGCTCGCGCAAGCCTCGTAGTCGTGCAGGCGATACGCCGCCTCTGCCCGCCAGTAGTACGCCTCGGTGGTATAGGAGGTGCGGTCTCCAGACCGCACCATAGTCTCGCAATGCCCAAAGGAGGTGCGGTCTCCATGCCGCACCTTGCTATCAATTGCGCTTTCTTGGTACGGCCTGGAGACCGTACCTCCTTGAATCACCTCCGTCATCCACGCGCGCGACTTCTCCATCTTCCCTTGCAGGAAGGCGTCCACACCCAACTGATAGCGCAGATACTGCTTAGTCTCCGCCAATCCGGCATACCCCTTAGAATCCCTAGAACCCCTAGAATCACTATCCCCCCTATACTCACCGGCAACCTCTATCGAATCCAGCACGTTCAGCGCGGCTTGGTAGTTCTTCGACCGCATGAACGCGTCCCCCAGCAGCGTGAATATCTGCTCGCGGTATTGGCTCTGCGGGTAGTTCTTCAGGAAGGCGGTGAAGGCTTTCACGCTCTCGCCCAAGGCGGACGAGTGCTCGTAGGTGCAGAGCGTGTAGTTATACAGCGCCTCTTCGCTCACGCGCGGCGTCAGCCCGTAGCCTATCGCCGCTTGGTATGCCATCTTCGCCTGCTCTTGCGCACTCGCCGACGGCAACTGCCCGCTCTCGCCCAACCGCCTGTACGCATGCCCTAAGGTCAGGCTCGCGCTCTCTGAGATGGTGTCTTTCTCTTGCTTCACCTGCTTGAGGTGGGTTACCGCCTCTTGGTACGCGCCTATCTGGTACTCCGCCATACCAAGCAGGTAGATATCATTGCGCACGATGGGCACTGCGGACAAGATTTGCTCACTCCCCCGCCCCGCTTGCGGGGAGGGGGTAAGGGGGCGGGGCTCTTCCGAGGTGGTAGCCATTTCAAAGTACGCTCTCAAATGACTCACCGCCTGCTTGTAATCCCCCTTGCGGTAGTATATCTCCCCCAGCATACGGTGCAACTCTCCCTCCTGACCACTGACCACTGACTGCTGACCACTAACCACTGACCCCTGACCCCTGACCACTGACTGCTGACCACTAACCACTAACATCTCCTCCGCCCGCGCCTGCGCCTCGGTGAAGTCCCCCTGCGCGTAGTACGACTGCACGATGAAATAAGGCACCGTCGCCTGATACTCGCTCACGCTCTCCAAGGATAAAAAAGCAGGCAACGCCTTGTCGTAGCGTTGCAGTTTATATTGGCAATACCCCCAATAGTAGGTCGCCTTCTGCGTATAGGGATTGCCTCCATGGAGGTGCGGTCTCCCGGCCGCACCCGAGTTACCTTTCTTGAGAATGGCAAAATATGTGATTGCCCGCTCATACTCTTGCAGCATCAGGTTCACATATCCGCGATAGAACTGATAATCAGGCTGGTGCGGACGGCTCAGGGCTTTGTAGTCGGCTTGCTCTAAGGCTTTCGCCGCGTTCTTCCATTTTCCTTTCTCGGCATAGAGCACACCCGACATGAAGTGCACCTCGTCTTTGTAGGTCGTGTAGGGGTACTGCTCAAGGTAGGTCTTTAGGTCGTTCTGCAGCGACGGGTCGCGCTCTTCAAACCGCGCCTTCAATTGCCGATACGCCGTCTCCATCCCCACATCGGTCTTGATGGCAGAAGCAATCTCCCGTGTCTGTCCCCACATGGGCATTCCGCCTCCGACTAATAGCAAGCATACTAACCCAACTTTCCACACATACAATCTTTTCCTAATCATATTTACAATGTATAAAATACATAAAAACAAAAATCGGTGGCAAAGTTACGACTTTTTTTCGAGATACGCAAGTTTTTCCCGTTTTTAGAATAAAGAGCCGATGAGGTTCACCAAGAACGCTACCACCCATGCGAGCAAGAGCGAGTGGAAGACGGTGAACCATGCCCAACCTTTGCCTGCCTCGCGGCGCAGGGTGGCGATGGTGGCAATACAAGGGAAGTAAAGCAGGGTGAAGAGCATGAAGCCGAAGGCGGTAACGGGCGTGAACGCCGCCGTAGCGATATCGCCGCCGTAGAGTATCGCCATCGTAGAGACGATAGCCTCCTTAGCAGGCAGCCCCGTCAACAGGCAGACCGACATCTTCCAGTCGAAGCCCAGCGGGCTCAGTACGGGGGCTATTGCCTTGCCTATCATTGCGAGATAGGAGTTCTCAAGGTCGTTCACGTCTTGTGTGGGGAAGTACTCCAATGCCCAGATGATGATGGACGCCCATAGGATGACGGTGGATATTTTCTGCAAGTAGTCTTTCACGCGCTCCCAGATATGGGCACCCGTGGCGCGCCACGTAGGCATACGGAAAGCCGGCAACTCGTTGACGCTGTCGTCCGCCGGCTTGCGGAACCATTTCGTGTGCTTCATGATAAGTGCAAAGAGGATAGACAGTCCGATACCGATTACGTACATCGAGAGCATGACCAGCGCTTTGTAGCGCACGAAGAACGTATCCACAAAGAGCATATACACCGGCAGGCGGGCAGAGCAGGACATGAAAGGCACCATGAGCATGGTCAGCGTGCGGTCTTTCGGGTCTTTGATGTCTCGCGCCGCCATGATAGCCGGCACGTTGCAGCCGAAGCCGACCAGCATAGGCATGAACGAACGTCCGTGCAAGCCCACGCGGTGCATGATACCATCCATCAGGTATGCCATACGCGCCATGTAGCCGCTGTCTTCCATCAGGGAGATAAAGAAGAACATGATGATGATGTTCGGCAGGAAAGCGAGCACGGCACCTACCCCTTGTATCACACCGTCAATGAGCAGACTGCTCCACCACGCGGCGGGCATCAGCCTGCTGCACCACTCACAGAGCGCGTCTATCCCCATCTGTATCCACTCCTGCGGGTAGGCTCCGAGGCTGAACGTGCATTGGAAGACCAAGAAGAGGATGAGTATCATCAGCGGGAAGCCTATCCACTTGTTGGTCAGTATCTTATCCACTTTCTCCAGCGTGGTCTGCTCTTGGTCATCCTCCGCGTGGCGCAAACACTGGGTCAAGATACCGTGCACATATGCCTCGTAGGCGTCTTCGTCTTTGAGGTCGCGCAGGTGATAAATCGGGTGTGCGGTAGAGAGCGGTTTGTGGACTGTCTCTTCCAGCAGGCGGATGACGCTATCCAAGCCCAAGCCCGTCTCCACGGATACCAACTCCAGAGGTACACCGATAAGCGTGCGCATCTGCTGTATATCCAGCGAGTGGTCGGTCTGCTGCAAAAGGTCGTAGCGGTTGAACGCCATCACTATCTTCTCGTGCTCATCGATGATATGCGGGGTGAGCATCAGGCTCTGCTCCAAGTGCATGCAGTCCACGACCTGCAAGATAACCGCAAAACTATGGGCATGCAGGTCGTCGAGGTTGTGTATCTCGGTCAGTTGCAGCGACATCTCCGCCGCGTCTATCATGGTTTGCAGTCGCTCGGTGAGCGCCGACTTACCGCTCTGCGGACTACCCACAACGGCTATGCGCGATATGTTTGTTTCCTGTTTCATATTCGTCTGCGCCCCTATCCACCGAGGCTGAAAACGTGTTCGTGAGTAAGAATATATGTTAAATAATGAATAATTTTTGGAAATTTTTGTTGAAATAAAAGAATTATCGTTGTTTCGATGTGTATGAATCTCATTTCGAGTAATAAAACGCCGCAAAATTAGTCTTTTTTTTTCATATATGCAATACCTATGTGTAGGTATTTAGATAAATGGTTCATAAAACTGAGATAAAAAGCAATCGTGCTCATTTTCATGTATAGTACCTTCTTTCGAACTCACGTTTTTGGATAGTTGTCCTTTTTTCGCATAACCATACCTGATCTGCCACCCTTATCAGTAGCATATTTATCGTAACATTATCGTAACATAAACGTGTCTGTAACGTGTCTTCATCCCATCTGTAATAATTGTCCAAAACACGTATACCCCTTTTCTCGTCTCTTGCCTATTGCATACAAAAAGAGACTGCCTAACGATGTGTTAGACAGCCTCTTTTATTATTGTGTGGTGGGCGTTGTTATTGAATCTCTGCGCCGAGCACGTTGTACTCTACGCCGTTCATGCGGATGACGAGTTGCCCGTCGCGAACGAACTTCTCAATACCCTCTTCGCTGCTCAATGCTGCATTGTTAATGCCGGTGGTAGCCGCCTTGATGTCAGCCGTACTACGCAGACGAATCTCGTCAGCAGCCCACACAATACCCGTTACGTCCGCAGGATCGGTGGGGATGGTGGTGCCTATCAGGTTGCACTCCGGCACTTTTATCGAATTATCATTTTCATCCCATTCTGTTAACATCGTTGCGCTAACGCTTGCCGTAACGACCGTTTCGCCTTGTTTGAGGTCAACCAATACTGCGGTACCCAAACCATTGGCATCTGCTTCTTTATTCTCTATATCAAACGTAGTAACGGTAGCCTTGGGAGCGAAGGTAACGTTTTGCAAGGTAACCAACTCAAACGGGTGGTTCTTCAACTCGGCAGGAGTAACCACTTTCGGAGTGATTTCGCCGGTACCGAGTACTTTGAAGTTTTCTTGCAAACTGCTTTGATTGGGAGCAAGGAAAACTATCTCATCGTTGGTATATTCAGACAAATCCAGTCCCGTAACTTTTGCACCCACGGGAAGAAGGTCGATTTTATTCCAATCGTCATCATAATCCACGAATGCATCACTGCGCTCCAGCAAGCAGGCTCCAGTTGCGTCTTGAAGAACAACAAAATAATTGTCCCACCAACCGGCAGACACTACAAAATTGTAGGTTACGATTGCTTCGCCGATGAAGTTCAGCGAGAGTGTTGATTCGCCTGTTGCATCTTCCATTGCTTCGTTGAGTTCTGCGATGGTAGCACATTTGATAATCTGCACAGCCGTCCAATTGATAGTAGCAGTCTTGAGAACCTTATCATCTGCATCTGTCAGCGAGACAACTGCGTTTTCATAAAGCGCTACCTTTGTCGGTTTTGCTGTCAGAACTACTTCTACACCACCATCTGCCTCAATCTCGGCTTTCGTCAATGTGGTCTTGCTAAATGTTACCTCATCGGGACGAGTGGTAGAAAGCGTAATATCTCCTGTCAAGTCCTTACCGGTGATAGTAATCGTAGTGGTGTAAGTGCTATCCACCTCCATAGGCTCGTCATTCTCCGTGAAACTCGGGTATGCGGGAGTAACCGTTACTACGGGGAATTTATCTACCGTTGCTGTTTCATCGAACAGGGTTGCCCAGTCGTTTGTTACTTTGATTTCATCTACAAAGATACGCCCCTGTTGGCATGCGCTTTCCGCGATAAGCAACTTGCTAATGCCAGTAATATCAGTCTTAATATCATTCACACAAATTGCGGAGGGTTGCGGTTTCGTGCTTGTCGGATTGATATACAGGTTCACACTATCGTTGTCATCACTTCCTTCATTGAAGACATACTCGACAACCACCAAAACATCGTCTCCTGCGTTGAATGTCGCATCAGCCATTGCCCAATCGTCTACAGATTCATT
This sequence comes from Paludibacteraceae bacterium, assembly GCA_051870915.1. Lineage (GTDB taxonomy): Bacteria > Bacteroidota > Bacteroidia > Bacteroidales > Paludibacteraceae > Colicola. Next base: position 594 of record JBJECI010000008.1, on the reverse strand, counting down.
GAGTTTTGCAATTCCCAACTGATAGCCCGTAGCCGCATCACCCTCTGCATTCATAACGGAACGAACATATAAACGCGCATATTGGAAATAATTGAAATTAGCATTTGCGAGCCCAAAAAGGAATGCTCCATAAGTGGAGGCAGAAGCATCAGCGCTTGTCAGTAAACGCAGGCTATCTACATTAATAATAGCCGCAACAAATACACTACCGCTCGTAATCTCAGCACCGGCAGGGACAAGATTACGAATAGCCTTATGACTAGCCTCCGCGGTTCCTACCTCCAACTTGCCGCCTTTGGCAGTAGAGGCATAGCCTGCCCAACTCATGTCCCCCTCCACCACATTCATGGTAGTGGGCATGTTAACAGAATTTGTGTACATCCAATCGGTCAGGTTGTCGTTGTCCAAACCAACGTTCGTCAACTGACCTTTCTCCTGCTCGAAACTCTCGTGCAGATAGTAGGTGGCGTGCACGGCTGTCAGCGTACAAAGCGCCACTACAAGCGTAAGAATCTTTTTCATACGAATAAAAAAATTAGTTAATAATATGGTTAATTTGTTGTTGTTTATATAGAGCCTTTAGTGGCTTTTGTT
>JBJECI010000007.1:2803-4580 GCA_051870915.1 Paludibacteraceae bacterium | reverse complement strand
CTAAGAGGGGGGAGGGGGTAAGGGGGCGGGAGGAGTATTCGGCATCCAGCCGCAATATGACTTTCATAAGCCGAAAGTAACAAGTCATTCATCCCTTAGCGGCATGAAGCCGATTGTACCATCCCCCCCCCTAACCCCCTCCCCTCCTTTTAGGAGAGGCGGGGGAGTTAGAGTTACCTTTGTCTGTTATCTGTTATTTGACCATTTTCCTATCTTACTATTTTCCTATCTTACTATTTTCCTATCTTACTATTTTCCTATCTTACTATCTTACTATCTTACTATTTATTACCTTACTATTACCAAAACTTATTTAGTTTCTGACTGCTGAAAGTATTAACTTATATCGGCTTTATGTTTATGTAGTAAATAGCCGTTTATTTCACTTTCTGTCCTGTGATGTCGTAGGTGTTGCCATTGCGGAGAATGAGTATCTGTCCGTTGCGCAGCACTTTACGAGTTGCAGAGACGGCACTTGTTTGTGCTACCTTTGTAGCCTCACCCTCTTGGAATATAGCGGTCAGCGTTACATCCTCAGTTAGGGTGATGGTGCGCGGGTTATCGGTGTTGCCGTCGCTCCATTCCTTGAATGTGTAACCGGCATTTGCCGTAGCCTCCAGCGTAACTTCTGTGCCTTTGGGATACGTCCCGTTGCCACTGATGCTACCTTGCTCTTCGTTGCAAGTCGCCGTAACGGTATAGGTTACATAATCTTGCACCAAACGGACAGCATGCCCGATGAATCCACTATCTATATAAGGCAAAACACTATTAGACCAGAAATCCATAGCATATAGTCCTAATGATGTCCAATACAATCCACCGTTTTGTAGATAGAAAACACTCGTCCTAAAGCGGTATCCTGCTGCAGGCAAGAAAACAGCACTTGCTGCCTCCAACTTTTGCCACTGCTCAAGTGTGAAAGTTTGGTAATCGGCGAAGGCTTGTTCGCTCTGCTCTTCTGCGACACCTGCAGTAAACGTTACACCCGTAGGGCAAGTCCAATTATCGGGCAAAAGAAGTAGCCCGTTGGCATAGGTTGTGCCTGTCTCGTCAAGATTGATACGCGCTACACCCATCAAGTTTGCTGCATTGGCACGAGTTTCGCGTAGGTACGCCCACTCCTCGGAGGTTAATGTACGCCAAGTATTGCCATCGCCGATATTTTGTCCCCAATCGGCAAAGTCGCCTGAATAATCGTTATCGTCCGTTGAGGTGCTGATACCCCATTGGGCAGTGGCAGTGCTGCCGCTCCAGCCGAAAAGGTCTATCGTGCTTGCTAATGCGCCGTTTTCTACATTGGCTGTGCCTAACATATCATACTGATGAATAGCAAATGCCCAAGTAGTGTCTGTACCTTGGATAGTGCATTGCAGGTTGCCTTGGGAGAAACGCACCTGCTTCGTAGCTGATACGGAAAAGAGACCGCTGAGGACACCCTCTGGAGACTCCTGCGCCGTGAGGCGTGGGGTAGCGATTGTCATAGCCAAGAAGACTAAGAACATGGGAAAGAAAATCTTTTTCATTGTTGTTTTGTTTTTAGTTGATTTATAGTTGCTTATAGAGGCTGTAGATGTTATATTATCACATAAAACCCAAGCAGGCGACACTTCCTCGAAAGGATGTGTCGCCTGCATAATCAAGCACAAGCGCCGTGCGCTCACTATGATATTTGCCCCAAAACCTACTACTGCATCTAACTATCGGACAACTCCCCGCAGGGATAGATAGATAGATAGATAGATAGATAGATAGATAGATAGATAGATAGATAGAT
>JBJECI010000007.1:0-2703 GCA_051870915.1 Paludibacteraceae bacterium | reverse complement strand
GATAGATAGATAGATAGATAGATAGATAGATAGATAGATAGATAGATAGATAGATGGGCGCGCTAACATAGTCTTATTTTCAAAAGCCGCTGCAAAGTTACAACTATTTTGGGAAATGTGCAAGCAAAACCGCAAAAATGTGGTTATTGTATTCTTGAACCTAATATAGAATACACTACGCTGTTGCGTTCGATGAGCACTTGCCCGTTGCGGATGAGTTTGCGGACGGTGGGGATGTGTTCGGGGGTAATAGAGGCGGGTAGGGAGGTACTTTCGCCGGTCAGTTCGGACAAGTTGACTGCCGTGCCTTTCTTGTTGCCCCAGATATACTCTGCCAGTTCGGGGTAGTCGATGTAGGGATTGCGGTTGTGCTGGAAGTCGCTGACGGCATCCATGCGCTTGGTCTCTTTCTCGCTCACGGGGTCTTGTCGGTGCCACGTGATGAGCACCTCTATCTCCCAGTCGCGGAACTCCAAATAGGAATCGTTGCGCATGGCATATTTGCTGCCTACATCCTTGTTATCCAAACGCCATGTGAGTTCGTCGCCGTAGCAGGTAGCCATGTAGAAGTATGCGCGCGCAAAATCGCCTTTGTACTCATCCTTGGGCTCAAAAACGTAGAATGTCTCGCCTTCGTAGGTGGCTCTTCCTACCTTCAAAGACCCCGTAACAGACTGGTCTTTCAGGTCTTTGGTCGGCACCCCGAGGGGATAGTTGCTGCGCGAGGAGTTGGCGGTAGAGTTAGACGGATTGAGGTGGTAGCAGTCTTTGTAAGCATCGTTCTTAGTGCCTCCCCACCACGATTTGGCAAAGGAGTGTTCGATGTTGCAACCGCTCACCACAGCGCCTACCGAGGTAAACTTCTTCCAACTGTCGCAGTACATATCCATGCAGTAGCCCTCCTCGTCTTGGTCGGAGTAGTAGAACACGCCCCAAGTGCTTTCCGCGCCGCTGCCGTAGGGGATAGCGGTATGGGGGCGAATAATCTGTCCTAAGGTGGATTTCAGTACGCTGTCTTGTTTGCCGTCAATGGCATCGTAGTAGCCAACGGGCATCTCCTCGGCTTGTAATAGCAATGGAATGAGGAGAAAGAAGAAGAAGGGAAGGAAGTGTTTCATAAATGTTGTTTTCGTTGTTTCCGTAGTTTTCGTAGTCTTCGATATTTCCGTTGATTTCCTTGTTTCCTTAGATTACGAAAAGTACGATAACTACGAAAAATACGATGTTTACGATTATCTCAGTCTAAGGAATCCGATGCCGAAGCGGGCTACTGCGGCGCGCTCCAAGTCTTCGCGCACGGAGGGGTCGGCAATGCGGATAAGGGCTTTCGCGCGGTCTGCCAGCGGCAGGTTGCGCAGGAAAGCGATGCCGTGCTCGGTTACGATATACTGCGCCTGAAAGCGGGTGGTAACTACGCCCGCGCCGGGGGCGAGGTGCGCCACAATCTTCGACTGCCCTTTGTTGGTCATACTCGGCAGGGCGATGAAGCACTTGCCGCCTTCCGAGAGGGCGGCGCCGTACATGAAGTCGTGTTGCCCGCCCACGCCGGAGATGATAGTCTCGCCAATGGAGTCGGCGCAAATCTGTCCCGTGAGGTCCACCTCTATGGCAGAGTTGATTGCCATCGCGCGTGGGTTCTGTCGGATGATTTGCGGGTCGTTGGTCCATGCTACATCGCGGATGACGAAGTCGCGGTTGCCGTCGATATAGTCGTACAGGTGCTTGGAGCCGAGGACGAGGCTGCCGACCGATTTCCCGGGGAGAATCTTCTTTTGGCTGTTGTCGATGATACCCTTTTCGATGAGTGGGAGCACGCCATCGGTGATGGCTTCGGTGTGCAAGCCGAGGTGTTGGTGATTGCGAAGGGCGTTGATGACGGCGTTGGGTATGCCGCCCACGCCTATCTGCAAGGTCGCACCATCGGGGATTTCGTTGGCGATGAAGTTGCCTATCTTGCTGTCCACCTCCGAGGGAACGGGCGTCGGCACCTCCACCAAGGGCTCATCGCCGCGGCAGAGGGCGGTTATCTTGCTCACGTGGATGACGGGGTCGCCGAAGGTGCGAGGCATGTACTTGTTCACCTGCGCGATGATGGTCTTGGCACACTCTGCGCCGGAGAAGGCGATGTCGGCGGAGATACCGAAGGAGCAGTAGCCCTCTTCGTCGGGTTCGCTCACGTTGAGAAACGCCACATCCACGGGTACCAAGCCGCAGCGGAAGAGCGACGGCACCTCGCCGAGGAAGCAAGGGATGGTGTCCGCCACGCCCTCTTTCATGGCGCGGCGCAGGTTGTTCGGCACAAAGATATTGAGGGCGCGGAAGGAGTCCATCAACTCGCGTTTGGCGTAGGGAGCGTCCTCGGGGTGTACGCCGAAACCGCTGATTATCTTCACATCGCGTAATTCGGCAGCGCGAGCGGTGAGCGCACGCAGGAGGACCATGGGGATAGACGTAGAGCCCTGCACCACGATGGTATCGCCCGATTTGACCAGTTGTACGGCTTCTGCCGGAGTAAGGTACTTCATAACTATATTATGTTTAAGGTTTTGTATCGACAGAGATAGCGGAATCACCTACGAATCACCTACGAATCACCTACGAATCACCTATGAATCACCTAAGATTGTCGGCTGCCAATCTCGGTGGAGACGGCTCACCAGTAAAAACCTGTGTTGATTAAGAGAAAATCATGTTCATTCTAAA
>JBJECI010000006.1:10893-22769 GCA_051870915.1 Paludibacteraceae bacterium | reverse complement strand
TGGTGCCACAATATGGTTAAGCGGAAAGACCACGCTGACAGTGGAGGCAACAGGTGCCGGCACACTCACCTACCAATGGTACACCTGCCAATCGGACGGCTCCTCCGAGGCTGCGGTTGCAGGGGCTACGGCTGCCACATATACCGTCAATCCCGATGAAGAAGGGGTTACCTACTATAAGGTGAAGGTAACGGGCGAATGTGGCGAAGTAACCTCTAATGTGGTTACCATTACCGCCAACAAACTCTGCGGCGAACTTATCCGCGCGACCCTTACGGGAGCAAAGACAGCAGATGTAACGGGCGCAGCGGCAGGTAGTGCGGAGGTGAGTGTGGCAGATTCTGATGGGAAAACTGAAGGCTATAAGTTAGGTGCTAATAAGCAATATGTCGCTGTATCGCTCCAGTCAGGATATACTTTCCAAGCGAACGATACCGTGGTTATTGGCGTAACAGCCAAATCTTCCTGCTTGCGTATCTATTCCGACAAGGGTACAACCCTGCTGGTAGAAAGCGATAAGGTAACAGTCGGCGAGAACCGGCTGGTGCTGCCCGCGGATGTAGGCGATGTAAGTACGTTGTATCTCTACCGAACCGACTCGAAAATGAACCCCTATGTTTCGTACATGGCTGTTCGCCGTCCCTGCTGCAACATACCGAAGATACATTGGTCTGCCGCAAGCGCAGAGATTGATTTTAGCGCTGCATCCCCTGCACTTCCTACGCTGACCAATGAGAGCGGGCTGCCGATTGTCTATAGCAGCGATGAAACAGACGTGGCTACCATAGATGAGAATGGCGTGGTCAGCATCAAAGGTGCCGGCACCACTACTATCAATGCCACTTATATGGCAACGGATGCTACCTATTGCTCCCATACGGTATCCTATACCCTCGTTGTCCGCTGTGCGGTGGCTCCGAAGATTACTCTTGACAATAGTGTTATAGCCGGCTGCAACGAAGCCGTCTTGCTCCACGCCGTACGCTCCACCGATGACCAACCCTATACCGATGGCACGTATCAATGGTACTGCAATGCTTCCCCCATCGCCGGTGCTAATGCTGCCGCATACTCGGCTGTGAAAGTGGGTATCTATACCGTTTCTTATAGTCCCGCGGGGGTGGATTGTAGTCAGATGTCCGTCAACTCCGCGGTGGTTACCAGTTCGATAGCGCAGCCTGTGGTGGAGAAGAAAGCACCGCACCGCAACTACCAGATAGCGAATCGCACCCTGCGCGCTTACACCGATGAGACCCACTATCCCCTCTTTGATGTTACGCCTACGCCGACCTTGGCATACGAGGGCGACAAGTGGCAAGCATCGTACACCGTGCATAGTCAAGGCACCATCACCGCCGGTGCTGCTGCTATCGACTGGGTGCGCGAGGATGCTACCTCCGGCACTACCATCTCCCTCGGAGCAGACTATGAAGCATTAGGCACGTGGCTCAGCACCTGCCACAGCACTGCCGCTGTAGGCGATACCATCATGCTTACCGTGCACACCGTCAATGCTTGCGATGAGTGGGACGAAGCCACGGCAGACTCTATTGCTATCGTCCTGACAGACAAGTACTCCCTCGCGTATATCGTTACCGGCAATACCACTACCCGCAAGTTCTACGACATCACGGCTTCGGACATCACCGACCCGCTCTACGCGCATCTATGTACTAAGTACAATGTTACCCCCGTCAGCGCGTATGCTAACTATAGCTACTCCAACTACGAGCCCTACGACCTCCTCCTTCTGACCGACTACCCCAAGGCAACGGGAAAGAATGCACAGCCCGATTACGTCAATGCCCTTGCCGACCTCGTGGACAGGAAACCGATTCTCTCGCTCAAGGCGCACATGTCCGCGCTTTCGAATTGGAGTGCTAAGGGCTTTACCTCCAATCCCGTAGTGCCCGGGGATGGTAGTGCGGAACAGGCGCAAAAGACGCTCACCGTGCTCTGCTTCTCACACGATATGTTCGAAGGTGCAGACTGGGATAACGCGGAAGACCGTACACTGACCATCTTGAGCGGAACCTACAATGATGGTGGCACCTACAAGGGCATTCAAGGATTCCTTGCTGTCAATAGCAGCAACTTTGTGAATATCGCGAAGGTGTATGATGCCAAAGGCGACCGCAACCTTGTAGCCTGCTGCGAACGGCAAGATGTTACCGAGGCACGATTTATCATGCTCTCCATTAACCGAGGGGCTACCCAATATATCAATGAAAAAGGACAAGACGCGATAGACAAACTGCTGCAATACCTGCTGTGGACGGATGCTGCCAATGTGTCCGACTGTTCCCTGACCTTTGATAACGGAGCAGGAGCAGAAGGAGGCACTCGTTCTGTTACTATCGGCACAACCACCTACACCAGCGGCGATAACCAATGGAGCAACCCTGCCAACTGGAATGCCAAAGCCATACCTACCCAACTGCAGAACGTGCGTATCGAGGCGAACTGCATCGTCAGCGGCAACACCTACGGCGCAGGAAATGTCCGCATCAAAGAGGGTAACACCCTGACCATCGCCCCCAACGGCGGACTTGCTTCGGTAGGACAGTTCGCATGGTACAGCGGCAACAACTGGAACAAACCGCAAACCATCACTTCTACCAACTATATCACCGTGCAAGCGAATAAGGACAGCACTGGTATGCTCATGCACAGCCATACCGACCAAGTAGCCGCTACCGTACAGATGTACTCGCCTGCTCGGTATGACGGCACGCTTGCCACCGGCAAGCCCAAACGCTTGTGGAGCTATGTAGCCATCCCCGTGCAGGAAGGCACCGTACCCGAGATATTCAACGGCGCATACACCTACCTATGGCAAGAGACCACCACGGGTTGGATACGCTATAGAGACGGCAGTATATTCCATGACTTCGATGCGATCGCCCTCTCGCAACCCAACCCGATGATATTTACCTTCGCAGGCGACCTTGCCTTGGCGCAGGAATATGAGTTCACCCTTACCAATACCGCGAGCGGCAAGGGTGGCATGAACCTCATCGGCAACTCGTGGACGGCACCTATCCAAATCACCAAGTTGGAGACCTCCGATTTTGGCGAAGGGCTGGAAGCCACCGTCTATATTTATAGCACCGGTCGCGACCCCGAGGGAGGACCTGACACTACCGAGTTGAAGGGAGACCTTGCTGCCGGCTACTGGACTGCTATACCTGTTGCGACCGCCAAGACATCAGGCTGGACGGGTCCGAAGATTATCCCCGCGATGCAAGCCTTTGAGGTGAACTTCGCATCGTCCGCTACTGCCACCGAGGCTACCCTCACATTGGATTACAACACCATCGTGCGTGCCTCGGGCGTGGACTACAGCACCCTCAACCAGAAACTCTATGCCCCCGGGCGTAACTCCACCGCCGAGATACTCCAGCCCGATCCCTCTGCTCCCGCACCCTACGAGCCCACCATGCTTCGTATTCGTGTAGCGGACACAGCGGCTTGCTACAACCTCTATCTGCTGCAAGGGGAGCGCTTCTCCGAAGGGTTCGACAATGGATGGGATGGATTCTTTACGGGCACCGACGGGCGCGCTCCCGGACTCTGCGCACTCACCACGGCTGGCGAGATGCAGGTGTCTGCACAACCCGAGATAGACAACACCACCCTCGTCTTCACACAGGGGCAGAGCGATACCTACACCTTCTCCTTCTGCCTCACCGAGGCAGAGGATGAGCCGCTCGCAGAGCCGCTCTATCTCAACGATATGCAACTGCGCAAGTCCTGCCTGATAGACGACAGCCGCACCTACACTTTCCAAAGCAGCGAGAGCGATATGGACAACCGCTTTGTCATCTCCCATATCGCCTTCGAGGAGCAAGATACCCCCACCGGCATTGCTAACCTCGCCACCGTTGACCAACAACTCATACTCAACAACCCCGCGCGCGAGATGCTTACTATACGTATCTACGACCCCGCCGGCAAACTATGCAGCGAGCAGCAGACCGACGCACCGCTCCTGCAACTCAGCCTGCCTGCCACGCAAGGCGTATATATGCTCTACATCACCGGCGAACAAACACAAATACTCCGAAAAGCAATACAATAGAAACTATAGATGCTATAGAAACTATAGCCGCTATAGAAACTATAGGAACTATAGCAACTATAGGAACTATAGCAACTATATAAAAGAATCTAAGAAAATACTACCACCATGAGAATACAGCCCTCATCATTCTTCCCTATCTGTTGCTCTTTGGTGAAGCAACGATATGGCATACTCCTTCTCCTATGTCTGCTGTGCACGCCTGCAGCCGCCTATACGCCTACGCTGCCCGCATCATCGTTCCGCAGCAGCACTTCCGTTGGGGAAAGACTCGCCGGTAGCCAGTCTTCTTTGGGGAGCAGTATGTCCCGTATCTACACCTGCTCCGAGATGGGGAGACCGTCTGCGGTATCTGCTTTTCAATCGACCTCCGTACTGCTTTCGTTGGCATCCTCCTCCGCCAAGAGCACCTCAGCAGTCGGCGCATCGCTGTCTTCCGGCTCTTCGTTAGGTGTCTCTATCCCCGCCCTCCCCGCCAGCGGTATAGTGCCGAGTCCCGCGCAGATGGCAAGCACACTCGCCATAGGCGCAGCATCTTATAGCGGCAATGCTGAGAATCCGGATCCGGATGATGAGGAACTAAATAATGGAGACCCGCCCAATGGTGCTCCTGTGGGCGATGCCCTTCTCCCATTGCTCCTTTTCGCTGCACTATATACCTTGCGACTAAGGAAACAAATTTCGGACAAAAGGCTTGCGTATGTCGGCAAAAAGCAGTAATTTTGCAGGCGAATATAGTTATACTATTTTGATAGCAGGAAAATCCATGAAACAAACTCATCTCTTTTGGAGCATAACTATGCTTATGCTAACTACATTACCTTGTTTTGCACAAGATTTCCTCTTCACCCAGTCAGGCGAATATCTGAAAGTGTACAAAGCAGATATTGGTGCCACCCATATCTACTATTACTTAAGTGATACGGATACTGCGTCTGTACATGCTATCCCTAAAAAAGAGGTGTATGTCGTAAAGAAAGAAAACGGCTTAGTGATCCAAATACCCTTAGTAGATTTAGAGTCAGACGATTTTGAAATCAAATCAACCAAACCATTACAGATAACTCCATCTACCGGTTTCTTGCTAAAACAAGGATGCAGCGTATTTGTAACATCCAACACGAACGAAGAGTGGGATCGCAAAGGAGCACAAAAATTAAAGGAACTGATAAAAGAAGACGGGTTTTGGAAAGTGGTAGAAACACCTGATTTGGCGCATTTTATTTTGCAATATGGCGTTTGTCTGAAAGGTTATGATTTAGGTATGTTAGTATTACGCAATCGCAATAGTTTTCTAAAATATCCAATATGCGATTTGTACACAATAAGAGCAAAAGACGAATGGAGCGAAGGGACAATACCTATTATGGGATATCCTTCCAGCGAATCTTTATCAAGGAATACTCAATGCGCTGAGAGATTATATAAAGATGCTGTAATATGGGAGTCAATTTGTAAAGACAGCCTTTTTATTCAATCTGTAGAAAACGGGACTGCCAACTGGAGACTTAGAAATGTGCCACCGTATATGGGTAAAAGTAGTGTTAAGCAATTCGTATGCTGGTTGCATGATTATTGGTTTATACCGGAGCAACTGCCAACGACTATCCAATAGGGTATTTGTCATTGCCTTTTGCTGAAAACATTATTTGTTAGAGAAAGACTGAAAATTCCATCAAAAACCCAACTAAAATCTTTGCAAAAATAAGCTGAGGGATAGACTTTTTGTTTCGCTACGCTCCCCGACAAGTCGGGGTAAACGGCAATCAAAAGAAAATCAAAATTAAAATCTTATCTTGAATCACGTTAATTCATTCTTTTTTGTATGAGAAATTGGTTATTGGTTGGTGCGCTGGCATTGGGTCTTGGCGGATGTGGCGAGCAGGCGTCGGAGTTGGTGATTCTGCATACCAACGACACGCACTCGCAAGTGGAGGCAAAGCGCGACGGGCGGGGCGGCTATGCTGCCCGTATGGCGGTGATAGAGGGGATTAGAGGGACTCTCCCCGACCTCCCTGAAACCACCCCACTGCGCGTTGCTTGTGGGGACCCCGGAAAGGGAGGGAGAAGGAAAGGCAGGCAACAAGGAGCCGCAGCAGACAACATCCTGCTGGTGGATGCGGGGGATTTCTGTCAGGGTACGCCTTACTTCAATTTCTTCCACGGGCGCGTGGAGGTGGATGCCCTGAACAGGATGGGGTATGATGCCGTGACGCTCGGTAACCATGAGTTTGACAACGGGATAGACACGCTGGCGGCGGTGCTGCGAGAGGCGCATTTTGCGGTGGTGTGCGCGAACTATGATGTGTCGGGGACGGCGCTGGAGGGGATAGTGAAGCCCTACACCATCGTGAAGCGAGGCGGGCGAAAGATAGGGATTTTCGGGTTGGGCGTGTATCCGAACAACCTGATTGCGGCAAAGAACTTCGCGGGGATAACGTATCATGCGCCTTACCCCATTGCGCAACAGACGGCAGACGAACTGCGGGCGAAAGGGTGCGACCTCGTGGTGTGTCTCAGCCATATGGGTACCTACCCCGACAAGCCGGAGGACTGCTGCGACACGGAACTGGTGGCACAGACGCGGAATATCGATATCGTGATAGGCGGACACACCCACAAAGTGTATGACAACCTGCGTATCCGCAACCTTGACGGGAAGGAGGTGCCCGTGTGTCAAATGGGTAAGACGGGGGCGCAAATCGGGAAAATAGTAGTCCATTTTGAGGGAAAACAACTACAAAGTACTGAAAATTTGGACTAAAATTTGCGTATATCAAAAAAAAGCAGTACTTTTGCAGGCGATTTGAGAAAGGGGACCCACCCCAACCCTCCCTACAGAGGGAGGGAGTAAGAAAACGAATTATCATTATTATTAACTAAATTATTATAACAATGTCTGAAGTAGAATCGAAAGTACGCGCCATTATCGTTGATAAACTGGGTGTGGATGAGAGCCAAGTAACTCTTGAGGCTAACTTCCAAACCGACCTGAATGCTGACTCTCTGGACACCGTGGAACTCATCATGGAGTTTGAGAAAGAGTTTGGTATTTCGATTCCCGATGAGGATACTCAAAAGGTAACGACGGTAGGTGACGCTATTAAGTACATTGAGCAAGCACTGGCATAATCGCCAACAGGAATTTTGTTTACGAGCATCCCGAAATTCGGGACGCTCGTGATTTGCGTGATAATAACGTGAACTCGAAATACGGTACTTATACACGGAAAGGACGATGATTTTTTCTCAACAAAAATTCCCAAAAATTGTCCAAATATTTTTTTGTTAACATATAATTTTCGTGTAATTAGTCATTAATTTATTACCAAAAACCTAATTAGTTGGTCAGTGGTCAGTGATTAGTGGGTAATCAGTCTTTCATCTTTCATCCTTCATCTGTTTTGAGACGCGTAGTAGTAACGGGCATAGGAGCGGTAACGCCGACAGGTAACAATGCGGCGGATATGTGGCAAGCCATGGTGGCGGGCAAGAGCGGCGTGGCACCTATCACGCAGTTTGACGCCACGCTGTTTCGTACCCGATTTGCAGGCGAGGTGAAGGACTTTGACCCCTCCGCCATCTTGGATAAGAAAGAGGCACGGAGGCTTGACCGTTATGCGCAGTTCACGCTGGTGGCAGCCGATGAGGCGCTTCGCGACGCGGGCTTGTTAGACGAGAACGGGCAATGCACGGCGACGGGAGCAGGTGTGATTTGGGGTAGCGGCATGGGCGGTCTGCAGTCGTTCGAGAACGAGAGCCTTGACTTTGCCCGCGGCGACGGGACACCACGATTCAACCCCTTCTATATTCCGAAAGTCATTCTGAGTATCGGCGCGGGGCATATCTCGTTGCGCTACGGGGTGAAAGGTATGAGTTTTGCCGTTTCGTCGGCATGCGCATCGTCCACTCACGCCATGCTTCAGGCTTTCGACCAGATACGCTTAGGGCGCGCGGATGTGATTATCACCGGCGGTGCAGATGCGGATGTAACCCGCCTCGGCATAGGGGGCTTCAATGCTATGCATGCGCTATCCACCCGCAACGACTCGCCTGAGACTGCCAGCCGACCGTTCTCCGCTTCGCGAGACGGCTTCGTGTTGGGCGAGGGAGCAGGCTGTCTTATCTTGGAGGAGTTGGAGCACGCCAAAGCGCGCGGGGCGAAGATTTACGCCGAGGTAGCAGGCGGGGGGATGACCTCCGATGCATATCACCTGACGGCGCCCGACCCGAGCGGAGACGGGGCACAACGCGTGATGAAGATGGCGATAGAGGATGCAGGGATTCAGCCAATGGAGGTGGATTATATCAACACGCACGGCACCTCCACGCCTCTGGGCGATATAGCCGAACTGAAAGCCATTCAGGCTGTGTTCGGAGAACATGCGTACCAACTGAGTATCGACTCCACGAAGTCAATGACCGGGCACCTGCTGGGGGCTACGGGCGCTGTGGAGGCATTGGCATGTGTGCTCGCATTGCGCGATGGCGTAGTGCCGCCCACCATCAACCACGAGGAGGGAGACGAGGACGAGAACATCGACTATCGACTCAATCTGACATTCAACAAAGCACAATATCGCAGCATACGCTATGCGCTGACCAACACCTTCGGGTTCGGCGGACACAACGCAAGCATGCTGCTCAAGAAATGGGAGGAATAGTCCTCTCTATAACCAAATTAAATTAAAGGTATTTGTCGTATGATTACAAGCAAAATCGGTGAGAACGCAGGTTTGATCTGGAATGCACTGCAAGGCGGTGCTCTCACCACCAAAGCACTGAAGAAAGCCACCAAACTGAAAGAGGCTGACTTGAACATGGCTCTTGGCTGGCTCGCACGCGAGGGTAAAGTAACCTTCGAGGTAGCAGACGAAGTAACTATTGCATTAGCATAAGTTTGTTTTTCGGATAAAGGATGAAGGATACCTATCGGATGAAAGATAAAGGATGAAAGATAAAAGACTGACTACTATCGTCTCTGATTTTTCAGAGTCGGAGTTATTTAGTCCTTCATCTTGTGTCCTTCATCCTTAATCCTGAGAGTTCCCTTCATCCTTAATCTTTGTTCTAAAAGAAAATCCATGAACGTAGCGATAGTGGGCGCATCGGGCGCCGTTGGGCAAGAATTGCTTAAAGTGCTGGAAGAAAGGCACTTCCCCGTTACCGAACTTCGGCTATTCGGTTCCTCACGTAGTGCAGGAACCGCGTATTGTTTTTGTGGGAAAGAGATTAAAGTGGAGTTGCTGGAGCATGGTGACGCATTCAAAGGAATAGACATTGTATTTGCATCGGCGGGGGCATCGGTCTCGCGTGAGTACGCGGAGGACATCACCCGCCATGGTGCAATCTTGATAGATAACTCATCGGCATTCCGTATGGATACGGATGTGCCTCTAGTGGTGCCGGAGGTGAATGCGGCAGACGCATTATGCCGTCCGCGCAACATCATCGCCAACCCCAACTGCACGACCATTCAGATGGTGGTGGCACTGCAAGCCATAGAGCGGCTGAGCCATATTCGCCGCGTGCATGTATCGACGTATCAAGCGGCGAGCGGCGCGGGCGCACAGGCGATGGCGGAGTTAGAAGAGCAGTACCGGCAGGTGCTGGCAGGCGAAGAGCCGACCGTGCAGAAGTTCGCTTACCAATTGGCATTCAACCTGATACCGCAGATAGACGTCTTCACCGACAACGGGTACACCAAAGAGGAGATGAAGATGTATAACGAGACCCGCAAAATCATGCACTCCGACATCGAGGTGTCTGCCACCTGTGTGCGCGTGCCCTCGTTGCGTGCTCACTCGGAAGCCGTGTGGGTGGAGACAGAGCGACCCGTCAGCGTGGAGGAAGCCAAAGAGGCTTTCGCTACCTCGGAAGGCTGTGTGCTGATGGACAACCCCGCAGAGAAGGAATACCCGATGCCGCTCTTCCTGAGCGGGAAAGACGAGGTGTTCATCGGGCGAGTGCGCAGTGACCTGAGCAACCCTAACGGACTGAGTTTCTGGTGCGTAAGCGACCAGATACGCAAAGGTGCCGCGCTGAATGCCGTGCAGATTGCGGAGAAAATAATTTCTTGTTAGTAAGCGCTACGCGCTGTAAGAAACGAAACTTTCGTGTACAGAAGCGCTACGCGCTGTAAGAAACTACGTGTATGGTTTAGTTATGTCGCCCTTACAGGGCTTGCGTAATGGAGGTTGTCCGTTACGTAGGGACAAGTCCCTACGCTATGTTATGCCGCCCCTTCGGGGCTATGCACGGAGTTCATAACACGAAGCGAAGCGGAATTACATACACGGAGTAACAAACACGAAGTTGCTTACACGGAGTTGCTTACACGGAGCGAAGCGGAATTACATACACGGAGTAACAAACACGAAGTTGCTTACACGGAGTTGCTTACACGGAGCGAAGCGGAGTTTCCAACACGAAGTTCTTAACACAAAGTTCATAACACGAAGTTTCCAACACAAAGTTCATAACACGCAGTTTATAACACAAAGTTTTTAACGTGGCTAACACAACGTCAAATATAGAGATTATGGCGCCGGTGGGGTGCTGGGAGTCGTTGGCGGCTGCTATACAAGCAGGTGCCACCAGCGTGTATTTCGGCATTGAGCACCTGAATATGCGGGCGCGCTCGTCTGCCAACTTCACCACGGAGGATATGCACAAGATAGTGGGTATCTGCCGCGAGGCAGGGGTGAAGACCTACTTGACGCTCAACACCGTGATGTACCCCGAAGACCTGCCGCTGATGCGCGAGATAGTGGATAATGCCAAAGCCGCGGGCGTGAGCGCCATCATCGCCAGCGACATCGCTGCCATGCAATATGCCAACCAACAGGGCGTGGAGGTGCACCTCTCTACCCAACTGAACATCGCCAATACTGAGGCACTGTGTTTCTATGCACAGTTTGCCGATGTGGTGGTGCTGGCGCGGGAACTGAACATGGAGCAGGTGACGGCTATCCACCGCGATATTGAGGAGCAACATATTTGCGGTCCGCACGGGGAGGATTTGCGTATCGAGATGTTCTGCCACGGCGCGTTGTGTATGGCGGTGTCGGGAAAGTGCTATCTGAGCCTGAATAACCTCAACCACTCCGCCAACCGCGGGGCATGTATGCAGGTTTGCCGACGCGGCTATATCGTGAAAGACAAAGAGTCCGACCTCGAATTAGAGGTGGATAACCAGTATATCATGTCGCCCAAAGACCTGAAAACCATCCATTTCCTCAACAAGATGTTGGACGCGGGTGTGCGTGTGTTGAAGATAGAGGGACGTGCTCGCGGCGCGGAATATGTATCGACGGTGGTCGGTTGCTACCGCGAGGCGGTGGAGGCATGGCAGCGAGGCGAGTATGCCGACGATGCTGTGATTGAGCCGAAGATAGCCGACTGGAACGAGCGGCTGGCGCGGGTGTTCAACCGCGGATTCTGGGACGGGTACTACCAAGGACAGCGCTTGGGTGAGTGGACGCATCACTACGGCAGTCAAGCCACGCGCAAGAAAGTGTATGCCGGCAAATGTACCAACTATTTCAAGAACATCTCCGTGGCGGAGTTCGCGCTGGAAGCCGTGGCAGAACTGAGAGAAGGTGATGAGTTGCTCATCACCGGAGAGACCACCGGCGCATACGAACTGGTGGCGCACGATTTGCACGACGAAGCGGGGAAACCCGCGCAGAGCGTGCAGAAAGGCACACTTTTTGCTGTGAAAACGGACAGACCCGTTCGAAGGAATGATAAACTGTTTTTGTTGGAACAAGGAACCAAGAACCAGGAACAAAGA
>JBJECI010000006.1:0-10793 GCA_051870915.1 Paludibacteraceae bacterium | reverse complement strand
CACTAACCACTGACCACTATCAATGCACTATCGCACATATTGTCTCCTTTCTCTTCGCCGTGGGTGGCGTGGGTGATGTTGGGATTAGCCATCTGCGCTATCTTGGCGGGGGTGTTTCAACCTGCCGTGATTCGTCAGGGGTTCGTGAGCCTATTCAGCAAGGTGGAACGGTCGTATAACGACTCGCCGATGAACTACGTCGGGCAGGTGTTGCTCTTTGTGTTCAGGGCAGGTATCGTGGGGATGGCTATCTATCTATTTACCTACAACAGCGAAGTCGCTACGCATACCAACGGCAGCGAACCACTATGGTGCGGCCTGGAGACCGCACCTCCTATGGAATTCATGTTTGGTCGCTATATGACGATTATGGGTGCTGTGGCAGCCATGGAGGTAGCGAAATACCTTGTCTCGTTGCTGCTCAATTATACTTTTCAACTCTCGCGCCAGTTTGCTACGCTGTTTACCCACTATACATACGTGAGCACGAGTATCTGCTGCGTGCTCTATCCTCTCCTACTGCTGATTATCTACTTTGGCAACCATGCGCTGACCACCATTGGCTTGTGCGTTATGATGGGCTTGTGTTGGCTGGTGCTGTTTATCAAATGGGTACGCGTGTTTTTCACGGATATAGCGTCTGTAGTCTATGTGGTATTGTATATATTAACCATCGAGGTACTCCCCCTCCTCACATTAACCTATATATTTTCATGATAAAGAAGATTCTGATTTCCCAGCCTCGTCCAGCCACGGAGCGCAATCCATACAGTGCGCTGGAAAAGCAGTTTGGTGTAGCATGCGAGTTTCGTCAGTTGATTCATGTGGAAGGCTTGAGCGCCCGCGAGTTTCGCCAACAGCATATCAACCCACTGGACTACACGGCAGTGATACTCAACTCGAAGTTGGGGGCAGACCATTATTTCCGTTTGTGTGAAGAGATGCGGCTGAACGTGCCTGATTCGATGCACTACTACTGTATCTCTGAGACCGTGGGCAACTACTTGCAGAAGTTCATCCAGTTTCGCAAGCGCAAGGTCTTCTATTCGGAGAAGAATAAGTTTGAAGACCTGCTGCCGGCAATGTACCGTCGCCCGAATGAGAAATACCTGATGGTGCTTTCGGATATACACACGGAGGAGCAGATAAACATGTTTGCGGAGCATAAGATAGAGGTGAAGCCTGCGGTGATGTATCGCACCGTCTCCACCCAATGGGGCGATGAGCCGTTTGACTACGACATGATAGCACTGTTCACTCCCGCGGGCGTGCGCTCTATACGAGAGAACTTCCCCGAGTGGCAACAAGGCGATACCGTGATTGCGGCTTTCGGTGCAGGTACGGTGCAGGCGTTGGAAGATGCGGGTTTCCGCGTGGATATTAAAGCCATGCCCGCCGCAGCGTTTCAGTCGCTGCCCATCGCGATAGCCGACTATTTAGAGAAGCATAATGCCTGATTGCAGTTTCCATAAGTGTGAGCGCCTATGCGGGCAGATGCGCATACAAGCGTTGTATAAAGAGGGCAAGCGGTTTGTGGCTTGGCCCTTGCGCGTATCGTATATGCCCACGCCGGAGGCTGCCACCACGCAGGTGCTGATTTGGGCACCGAAATCGCTCTTTAAGCACGCGGTGGATAGGAATCGTATGCGCAGGCTGATGCGCGAAGCCTATCGCACGCAGAAAGACCTGCTGCCCGCGGATAGGCACTACCAGATAGCGTTCAACTACATGGATAAGACCGAGCAACCGTTGCCCGTTATCGAAAAGGCGATGCGGAAAGCGATGAAATCAATTTGTAAATTTGAAAATTTGAAAATTTGAAAATTATTACCGCCACAAAGAAATTTTCAAATTTACAAATTTACCAATTGAAATTAAAACCGCATGGCAACTTTCAAATTTACAAATTTACAAATTTTCAAATTGAAATTACTCATTCGACAGATATTTCTCTTGCCGGTGTATTTCTACCGCTATTGTATCTCGCCTTTGACACCGCCATCGTGCCGCTACACGCCGACTTGCAGTCAGTATATGGTGGAGGCAGTGCTGAAATACGGTATCTTCAAAGGCGGCTGGCTGGGTATCAAGCGTATCCTGCGCTGCCATCCGTGGGGCGGAAGCGGCTACGACCCGGTGCCATAAACAGTTTCAAAACGTTGTTTTCGTTATTTTCGTTGTTTACGTAGCGTTCGTAAACCACGAAAACTACGGAAAATACGTAAACTACGAAAAATACGAGTTCTACTCATGCGAATTGATATTATTTCTGCTTGTCCGGAATTGCTGGAATCGCCGCTTAACCACTCTATCGTGCAGCGGGCGAAGGACAAGGGTTTGGCTGAGATATACGTGCATAACCTGCGCGACTACACCTTGGATAAACACCGAAAGGTGGATGATTATGCATTTGGCTTTGGCGCGGGGATGGTGCTGCAGATAGAGCCTATCGACCGTATCATCACCAAACTGACCTCGGAGCGACACTACGATGAGATTATCTTCACTGCGCCCGATGGTGAGCGCTTCACCCAAAAGGAAGCCAACCGATTATCGCTGGCGGAGAATATCATCATCCTCTGCGGGCACTACAAGGGCGTGGACCAGCGTGTGCGCGACCATCTCATCACCAAAGAATACACCATCGGGGACTTTGTGCTGACGGGCGGCGAGATGCCTGCGGCGATTATGACTGATGCTATTGTGCGCCTGCTGCCCGGCGCGATAGGCGATGTGGAGAGTGCGCTTAATGACTCGTTTCAAGATGGTTTGTTGGAGCCCGGGGTATATACGCGCCCGGCGGAATATAAAGGCTGGCGAGTGCCGGATATCCTGCTCTCGGGGCATCAGGCGAAGATAGAGGAGTGGCTCTACGAAGAATCGTTGCGCCACACCCGCGAACGCCGACCGGATTTGTTAGAGTAAAATCATTTTACGTTGAGCAGTTCCTGTTGCTCACTTCGTGTTTGTCAGTTCCTTGTTAATACGCATACCTAACATGAAATGCCCAACATGTACTTCTCCAACAATACAATGCCTAACATGCAATGATTAACTTAAAATGATTCTGCAAATCTCGCGGACATCTTCTTCGGTCAGATCGTAGTACATCGGGAGACGCACAAGGCAGTCGGCATAGCGGTCGCACTCTGGTAATACTCGTCCATCATGTCTCGGGGCATAGAACGGGCTGCTGTGCAGGCTCAGATAGTGGAACACCGCCTGTGCGCCGTGCTCTTTGAGGCGCTTGATGAGTGCAGTACGCTCTTCCAAATTGCGGCAAGTGAGATAGAACATGTGTGCGTTGTTGGTGGCGTAGTCGGGGAGGTCAGGCAAAGAAAATCGGACAGCAGAAGCATCGCCGGCGGTGGATAGCAGTTCGTAGTATAAGTTCCATAGCCGCTTGCGTTTTGCCTGAATAGCCTCCATATCCTCCAGTTGTGCCCAAAGGAATGCAGATACCACCTCGCTTGGCAAGAACGAGGAGCCTGTATCCACCCAGCCGTATTTATTCACCTCGCCGCGAAAGAACTCTGCACGGTTGGTGCCTTTCTCCCATATGATTTCCGCACGGCGGATAAACCGCTCATCGTTGATACCGAGCATACCGCCTTCGCCCGAGATGATATTCTTCGTCTCGTGGAAGGAGAACGCGCTGAGGTGTCCGATGGTGCCCAATGCTCGCTTCTCGCCGGTGCGTGGGGAGATATAATAACTATCAATGGCTTGCGCCGCGTCTTCCACCACCAGCAGGTTGTGCTTTCGGGCAATCTCCATGATTCGGTCCATATCGCATGCCACGCCGGCATAGTGCACCGGCACTATCACTTTGGTGCGCGGGGTGATGAGCGCCTCTATCTGCTCTGCATCAATGTTCGGGTTGCGCGACATAGAGTCGGCAAAGACAATCTTTGCTCCCTCGCGCACGAAAGCGAGGGCTGTGGAGACGAATGTGTAAGAAGGTACTATTACCTCATCGCCCGCGTGGAGGTCGCATAGAATGGCTGCCATCTCGAGGGCATCGGTGCACGAGGTGGTCAGCAAACACTTACGGAAACCGTATTTCTCCTCAAAGAAATGCTGACATTTCTTTGTAAACTCGCCATTGCCGGACAACTTCCCGTCGTACACGGCTTGATACATGTAATGCGCCTCCTTACCGGTGAGGTGCGGTTTGTTAAATGAGACTTGCATGGTATTAATATTATTCTTTGCCCCATATACTAATATCGCTCTGACTATTAGTACGCAATATAGGCTCGTATGTGTTCTCCAACAACTTCATTCCTTCTGGCGAGAGTGTTGCGTTATATTTGGAAGAAATATAGATAGCATCTTCCTGCTGCAGCTCATTAGTTCGTTCTATGGTATAATCTTTTTGTTGGAGCAAATACGCTGCATAAGTTTGTAGAGATGCATACATCCAATCACGTAATACCATGTCAAAGGACTCCTGTGTAGCATCAGGTTGATAGAAATACAACGTTTTCCCATTTTCGTGCAAATGAGTAATCTCTGACATCAACTGATATGTTTGAATACGGTAGGTATTGGTTGATTTGATTATCTTAGGAACTTTGATACCATACCATATTGCAAAGATAAACATAAGCATTGTTCCCCAATGAGGTTTCAGATATTGATTTACAAAATATATCACCGCCGGCAATGCTATTACAATGGCACGGTTATAGTACAGCACCCAATTAAGGCGAAGAATAAATCCTCCACAACAATCTGCAAGGGCCGTTAATATCAATATATCATATATGGTTAGGGGGGTATGGTTACGAATAATGTCGTATGTACGGACACAAAATACAAGCATAACCATCCATAAGAATTTTTGCGCGAAAAATATCTTCCATGCATTCTCCAACATAGTTGTTTCTGCTCCATGTGCGCCATCATAGAAACCTTCCGCCCGTAAGAATATACCGAAGAAATAGATGACTAAGAAAATCAATGCACTTATAATCAAAAAAATATGGAAAATCTTCTCTTTCTTGGACGATGTGTTCCATAACAACATCGCACAAACTCCCCATGCCAATGGAACTACAAAGGAAACCTCGGAACAATAATTTATCCAATTGATGGTAATCAAAGCAAAAATACCATATACCCATTTATGACGAGTATAGAAAAGATATGCCATTAAGATACACAGCAAATTAATGGTATCAGTAAACCATACTGTTGAATAGCAATTGATATAGTTTGAATAATGTCGGCCAATTAAAAAGATAGTAGCTAATAAGGCAGTAACATAACGCCACACAGCCGATTGATTTTTTAGGATATCTTGCACAAGATAGAATGCCATAAACACAAATGCCACAAAAACCATAGCATGGTATGTGTAAATAATGGTAGCAGATATCTGCCCATGGAAGAAAATAGGCAATATATTGTACATAGTATAGGCTAATGGGAAGAAACGTCCACATGCAGGCTGCACTGTGTGGGATAATGGGAAGAATTCTCCCCAGCCTGTAAAACGCATTACAATGGCATCATCCCCTAATAACCACTGAGCATTATGTATGATAAAATAAGCACCGCACAATGCCAATAAGAGAAGAACTGCATAACTAATGTTTCTAATAACTACGTCTTTATTCATAGAGATAAATTAATTTTTTTAAGTAAAAAATACAATTATGCCCACAATAATTACCGATATGGCTACTATTCTTGTTCCTGTTAGTTTTTCTTTGAAGATTAGGAAGGAAAGGAGGGGGACGAAGAGATAAGACAAGGATTCTATGATACTAACCTCTTGGAGTTTGACTCCGTGGCTCATAGCAAAGATATTCAGTGCCATACAAGCGAACATTATGGCATATCCTGCTATCACATACCCGTTCAAGTATTGGCGCCACCAAGCGTGGTATGCCCTGTCTGCCCCGCGCTTGAGCAACATCTGTGCCCCCGCAGCTGACAATACCGAGAATATTACGAGGAGGTAGTACATTGGGTTAGTGGTTAGTGGTCAGTGGTTAGTGGTCAGGTGTGCACCGGAGTGCTTGGAGGGGAGATTGTAGAGTATGATACCGAGGATGATAATTGCAGCGCCGATGATATTGTGGAGGGTGATGGGTTCTCCAAAAAGCCAATATGCCAGCAACATAGTGAAGATGAGCGATGTGCCCTTGAACATATACGCGACCGAAAGGTCAATATATTTGAGTACCTGTTGCCAAAGAACGGCATAGATTCCCATTAGTACTATTGCCAAACCAAAGCTAAAAACATATCCCTGCGTCAAGAAAGCTTCGCCCGCAGCATACCTTGTTCCCACCCCCACACAAGCATAAAGCAAGTTTAGGAACATCAAACCGATAACGGATAATATGGGAAGCCTTTGTTTAATCATTTGTTAATAGGTCTTTACCCCATAAAAGTTCAAAACGATTAAGTTTCATTTCATTTTTCATATCCTGCAGATATGCTACATAATCGTAAAGTGGTTGATAGTTTAGCTCTTTGATAGTTTTTGAGATATCCATAATGTATGCCGGACTATCCGGCATGTCGGGGCGTTCTATTATCTTTGAATAATGTGCTTCTGGGGCAAATACCTCTACTATCTCTTCTATCTGCTTACGCATAGATGTTCCCACTCCTGTCCCGACATTGTAAATACCTCCCATTACATTTGCAGACAAGGAACAAGTAATTACTTGGGCACAATCCTTAACATAGACGATATCACGTTGTGCTTTAGGATTACCCCATAATTCAATATTTTCTCCCTTTTTTGCTTTTTCTATCAAGAATCTATATGATTGCCACTTTTGTTGACCATTGTAGTAATAAAACGGGTTGGGATGGTAGAGGTAGATGTTAGGGAAACGCAGCGCAAAATACTTTAAGCCAAATTTTACATAATAATGCTCGATAAGATTCAGCGCTGTATTCTTGCATATCGAATAAACCGTATGATCATTATTCATAGGAAATCTTCTATCGGCATCTGCGTCAATTCGAACGCCATCGCCATATAGATACGCCACATCCGCCACGCTTTGAGAAAAAATGATTCTGTCTGCATTGGTTTTTATACAATAGTTCAATACATTCAGTGTGCCTGTTACGATACTATCAATGTATTCTTGTGGATGATAACCTTTCATACGAGCGGGTACTGCTCCAGCCAAGTGAACAACAGCATATATATTTTCCGTAGGCAACTTCGCAAATGCGCCCTCATCTGCAATATTCACACTATAATAATCTACTCCCCAAGCAGCAAAAAAGCCATTATCCGTTTTCCTTCTTCCTACTGCGACCACATGAAATCCCTTTGCAAGTATATTCTCTACGACATAAGGTCCTACCGTACCTGTTGCTCCAAACAACACGATTGTTCTTTTGGAAGTAGTTTGCGAATAGGAACTCCCGCAAACACCCCCCCCACATTCGCATTTAAGTTTTTTATAACCAATGAATTAGCACCTATTACAACATTTGATGATATAGTTATGTTGTCTATAATTGTACTCCCGATTCCTATAAAATTGCATTCTCCTATTTGTACAAAACCAGCTATATTGACAGCTGGAGAGATATAAGTATGTGCTCCAATATATGTATTGTGGCAGATATTACAAGAAAGATTAAGCAACACATTACAACCAATCACCACTTCTTTATCAATTGTTACATTGGGATAAATGATGCATCCCTCACCTATGGAAGCCGTAGTATCAACATGTGCCGACTTGTCAATAATAGTAGCGAAAGAATATTTAGTGGATAACGAAAGGTATAATTGTTTCCGTGCGTCAAAGTGTTTATACCCGATACCTATCATCAATTTATCAAAAGTATGAGCAAACGCATCAATCTCATTTAGAGTTCCATAGACAGGTAAACCCATAACCTTGTTAGAGGTACAAACATCATCAAAAAAGCCAACTACATGGTAATTATTTTTGAGTCCCAAGTGCGCTATTTGCTGCCCCAATTCTCCTGCGCCAATGATGGCTATTCGTTCGTTCATAATGATAGTTTTTGTTTACTTTGATAGATGAGATATCCGCTCCTGTCAGAGGAGGAGGTAGGTTCTTTAAGTTGCGTATCAATCAACTCGGCTGCAACAATGTCGGGATGTTGTTCCGGATGTTGCAATGTATCTTCCAATAGTGGGAGCAATCGTCTTGTTGGTCTGCATAGGAAATATACACCCGATGCGTTATGAAGTGTTGCTTTTGGTAAAGAAAATTTTCCTAATGCTACTTCTATTACCCCTCGCAAGAAATCATATCCCGTGCTAAGCCGCACCAAATCACTACCTATAAAATCGCCCCCCCATTCGCGCCCCAATCTCCATCACCACAATCCTCCCCTCCTCATCAATCTTATATTCTGAATGGCTTGCTCCATTGGTGATGCCGAGGGCATTCAGCGCCTGTTTTGTAACGGCATAAACCTTTTGGTACATTTCAGAAGAGAGTGAAGCAGGCTGATGATGTGCTAATTCTACAAAATGAGGAGCTTCCGTTGTTTCTTTGTCCGTAATTTGCAGAGGATAATGCTCACCTTGATAGGAAATAAATTCGACACTAATCTCCCGCCCTTTCACAAACTCTTCCACCATGGCTTCGTGTTTGAAAGATACGGCTTGCGCTTGCGTAATCGCGCATGCAAGTTCTTCCTCATTATTCACCTTTGTTACCGCTAAACTACCGCTTCTATCCGATGGCTTGACAATCAACGGAAAAGAAAAATGCGGCAGGCAATCTATTGATTCCCCCTTTGTGAGACAATAAAACATCGGACAAGGTACATTGGCCATGACAAAGGCTTGACGCATGAGATGTTTGTTGTTGGCTTTCAGAGCACTCTCGTAGGAATTGCCTGTCAGCCCCATTGCTTCTGCCACATATGCCACAGTGGGAGCTGCTACATCGCTGGCAATCGTACAGATACCATCTATATGCTCTTGTTGGCAAATGGAGAGAATATGCTCTTTTTCAATGATGGATATTGGGTAGAAGACATCAACTATATCCTGACAAACAGCGTCTTTTGCCCATGCAAAACATATCGTTCGCAAGCCCATCTCTTTGGCTTTTTCAACTAATGGGCGTTGCAAATAAGATGCACCTATGATTGCCAACGTTTTCATTCTTCTGTATTGATTTTATCGCGGATAATGAAAAGTTGTCTGCCTTTTACTTGGTCGAAGATTTTGCCTATGTATAGCCCGAGGATGCCCATCACGAAGAGGAGCAGACCGCCTACGAACCAGATAGAAAAGACGGTGGTAGTGTAGCCAGGGACAGAGATAAAGCCTGCCAAGTGGGCAATTACATTATAGATAGCCAGCAGGAATGAGAGTGCAGACATGGTGAAGCCCAAGCCTACTGCAAGACGCAGGGGCTTGTTGCTGTTGCTGATGATGACATCGAAACTGAGTTTCAGGAGTTTATGCAGGTTGTAACTGCTCTTGCCCTCCGCACGAGGTGCATGCTCTACATCGATAGCCGCGGTGCGGAAGCCCAAATACCGAATGAGAGGACCAAATGCCCGCGCCTGTTCGGGCATGCGGTTGTACTCGGCAATGACACACCGGCGATACACGCCGAAATTGGCGATGGTCTTATCGCGGTGCATGCCGCTGAACCAATCGAATGCTGCTGTGAAAAGCGTAGAGGACAGGCGTTTGAGCCACTTGTCCTGCCTATTGACGCGCCGCGCATAGACGATGTCATAGTCTTCTGCAACGGCTTTGTATAAGAGTTTGGGGATTTCTTCGGGTTGGTCTTGCAGGTCGCAGTCCATGACCACAACGTAGTCTCCTTTGGCAAAGCGCAGACCGGCTGTGATGGCATAGTGTTGCCCGAAGTTGCGACTAAGGTTGATGCCCTTGACCTTGGGGTTGCGTGCGCACTCTTTGCGAATAGCCTCCCACGAGTTGTCCGGCGAGGCATCATTGACCAAAATTATCTCATAATCAAAGGAATACGAGTCTTTGCGAATGCCATGGGGGGGGGTAATTTCGTTTGTTTTATTCGCACACTCCGGCATGGCGGCTTCGATACGCGCTACCAAGTCGTGGACGATATGCTCGGCACGATAGACGGGGGAGACTATGGAGAGAGTGGGCATGGGTGAATTAAGAATTAAGAATTTGAGCCGCAAAGGTAGTGTTTTTTTTTGAGATGTGCAAATCTTATGTAATTATTTGTATTTTTTTTTGAGGGAGTTATCGGAGAGGATGTTTTGGATTTGCATTCAGTATGCGTGTTTTGGACAATTATTATCAGCAGGTAGAAAACCCGTTACAGACTCGTTTATGTTACGATAATGTTCCGATAAATTCTGCTGTTCATAAAGGGGGAGTGTGGGGTGTGGTTATGCGAAAAAAGGACAATTATTAGTACATAATACGAACTCGAAATCAGATACATGTATATCAAAACGATGATGATTTTTTGTTTCAACAATAGTACTGATTCGTTAACCTTTCCCGACTTGTTCCCGACTATTCGGGATAAACAAGGGTAAATCGGGATGCAAACTCATGCACATGAGTTCAACTTAAGGTTTATATATAAAAACAAACAAGAATACATTACACGAACGAACAAGAACTCTTTTTATTTCAACAAATATTTCCAAATATTGTTCAAATATCTTAATATTGCCCAAAATCAAATTACTCCTTGAGTGCTGAAAGGATACACGTTTTCCTCGTATTTTTCGTTATGCCCGGCTACGCAGACGGGGCTGTCTAACAAGTTTTGTTAGGCAGTCTTTTGTTGTAGCAATAGGTAGGAGTT
>JBJECI010000005.1:0-77760 GCA_051870915.1 Paludibacteraceae bacterium | reverse complement strand
CTCAAAGCATCCGCTTAGCAACATATATAAAGTCAAATTTTTAACGAACTATTGACATATAATTTTCGTTAATTATTCATTAATTCATTACCAAAAACCAATTTTGTCTTTGACTGCTGAAATAACTCGCTTATATCGAACTCACGTTATTTAACGCGAACTTGAAATAATTATAGATATACGTTGAACCACCAATGATTCTTTTTTTCAACAAAGATTTCCAAATAGTACTAATGCGTTAACTTTTCGAACTTTTGCTTATATACATTCTAAATAAGATTTATACACAAAAAACGAACAATAATACTTTACAAAAAACTAACAAAAAATTTTTTTATTCAACAAATATTGGCAAATATTGTTCAAATATTTTATATTACCTAAAACCAATTTTCTCTGCTCTTTCTCGGCTCTCGTTGCCGTGTCGTTGCCGTGTCGTTGCCGTAATTGACTCGGTGAAGACAGCAGAAGAACGGCTAAAGAGAAGTTAATAAACCGCAGATGAGCGGCGAATGAGCAAAGGACTGACAGAGATTACTTGCGGAGGCGGATGATTTTTGCCGGATTGCCGCCTACGATGGCATAGTCGGGGACATCGTGCGTTACTACTGAGCCTGCGCCGATGATGCTATGCGCCCCTATGCGCTTGCAGCCAGGCAGGATAATCGCCCTCGCACCAATCCACACATCACCTGCTATCACCAAAGGTTCGGAAGGGACATCCTCCCCTTCTCCAATAAACTTATCAGGGTCTGCGAATGAATGTGCCCCCCCCCTGAATAAGCACATTCTCACCCATCAGCAGACGGTCATGCACAATCAATTCGCGGCTATGCAGACAGAAATCCTTACCGATACCCACATTATTACCTACACGGATAGCCTTGCCGTTGCCGATATAGGCTCCCTGCTCCACATTGACCGACTCACCACATTCCGCAAAGAGGTGGCGCGCGCAGAAATAACGCAGATGGTACGCCATCTTGCCGATGACGGGGAACGTGGACTTGGGCAGGTGGCGAGCCACCCCATAGTAAAGAAGAAGATAGAAAGTTCGCATCGTTTTCGTGGTTTTCTGCACAAAAGTACTGCTTTTTTCTGATATGAACAAGTTTTTAGGGGAAAAAGCGGGAAAATTGGGGGAAATGTTGTGTATGTCGTTTTTTTTGCGTACCTTTGCACCGAATTTCGTAGAAAAGGCACATGTTCACTCGTACAATGGTGCGAACAAAGGTGTTGCAGACTTTGTTTGCTTACTATAAAGACGGAGAAAAGACTCCGCTGACTGCAAGAAAAGAGTTGTTGAAGAGTTATGCGGACACATACGATTTGTATGTGATGTTGCTGGATTTCGTGAACGCGATGACCGATTATGCCGAGCAGCAGATAGAGCAAGCGGAACAACGCGCAAAGATTACCCATACCCTATACGTTCCCAATCGTCGCTTCGTGAAAAACCTGTTCGCGAAGCAGATTTTCGAGAACCGTAACATCCGCAAGCGCGTGGACGAAGAGCACCTGAGTTGGGATGCCGGCATGAGTGCCGTAGCGGCAGTCTATAAGCAATTGCAGGAGCAGGATTTTTATAAGGAGTATATGGCGTTGCGCGAGTGGGGCTACGAGCAAGACAAGGCGGTGTGGCGCGAGATATACCTGAAACTGCTCTTTGAGAATCAAGCACTTACGGACGCCTTGGAGGAGATGGAGATTGCGCTGGACAAGACCGATTGGGCAGACAACCAAGACCCTATGCTGCTTGCTGCGCTGAACACCGTCCGTTCATTCCGGTCGGTTACTGCCTACACGAAAGACCTGTCGCCGATGTTCGACAACGAAGAAGAGGCGCAGTTTGGCGAGCAACTGTTGCAGTATGCGCTGGACGGGCATGAGCAGTTCGAGAAACTCATCAACAAGAACCTTATCAACTGGGAAGCGGACCGTATCGCGTATATGGACCGTATCATCTTGGAGCAGGCGCTGGCGGAAATCACGCATTTTGAGGACATACCCCTGCAAGTGTCGCTCAACGAGTACATCGAGTTGGCGAAAGAGTACTCCGGCGAGAAGAGTTACCTGTTCGTGAACGGTATCTTGAACGAGATACTAAGGAAGATGAAGCGCGACGGGACGCTGATAAAGGCAACCACGCTGAAAGAGGAAACGCCCAACGCAGCAGCGGAAGAGACTCCCCTCACCACCGAGGAAGAGACTCCGTTGAGCGAAACAGAGGAGGAGAAGTAACAATGCCCTACAATGCAGGTACCATTAAATAGTAAAAAATAAACATTAAATCAATATGCTAAATCTTATTTTATTGCAAGCAGAGGCTGGCGCACAGCAAGGTAATCAGTGGGGATTCTGGGTGATGATGGCACTCATCTTCGTGGTGTTCTATTTCTTTATGATTCGTCCGCAGACGAAGAAACAAAAGGAATTGCAGAAGCAACGCGACAACATGAAGAAAGGCGACAAAGTGGTAACCGCCGGCGGTCTGTATGGTGAGATTAAGGAAGTGCAAGAGAACACGTTCCTCGTTACCATCGCCAAGGACGTAACCATCAAGATTGCCAAAGAGAGCGTCTTCGCAGATGCAGCCGATGCGCAACAAGCGCCGAAAGATGCTCCCGCAGAGAAGAAATAGACCATTTGACTATCCCGATAGTCAAATAACGCATGACCAAAGGCAAGGAAATATGGGCACGCCTGCGTTCGCGCGTAGGGAAGACGGAGTGGAAAGATGTGCTGACATTTCTCTTCTTCGTATTGCTCGCCACGGCGCTCTGGTTCGGACATGCCATGCAGTCGGTGCGTAATGCCCGCGTAACAGTGCCCGTCCACTACACAGGTATCCCGACCGATGCCTATTTCGACCACAACCGTTTGCCCGCGACCCTCAGGATAGAGGTGCGCGATGCGGGCAAACGGTTGCGTATGTATCAGGTGAATCCTCCCGAACTGACCATAGACCTGAGCAGTCAGATGCAGAGCGAGAGCGGCACGGTGCGCATATCGTCGGACGTGTTGCGGCGAAGCCTGACCGACCTGCTGCAAGGAACAAGCAAGTTGGTGTCGGCAGAGCCCGAGCAGATTAGCGTGGCGTATGTGCGGCAGGAGGAGAAGACGGTGGCGGTGCTGCTGCGGAGCGAGTTCGTGCCGGCGGCTGAGTATCAGTTGGTTGGCGAGCCCACACTATTGCAACAGGAGGTCAGCGTGTATGGCACGGGGGAGCAGTTGGCGAGCCTGCAAGCCATCGCGACGGAGGACTTGCTGCTGACCGACTTGAGAGATACCTGCATTCCGGTCTTGGCATTGGACGCGCCGGAAGGTATCCGCCTGACGCAAGACAGTGTGCGCGTGCAGGTCATCACCGAACGATATACCGAGAAGCAGTTTCGGCTCCCCATCGTGCCTGCGGAGGTTCGCGAGGGAGAGCAGTTGCGCGTGTTCCCGCAGGAGGTATCGGTTACCGTGCGCGTCGGGCTGAGCCGCTTCGGAGAGGTTACGGAGGAGGACTTCAGCGTTACCTGCCCCTACCCGACCCTACATGACAATAAACTGCCGATTCATGTGGACTGCCGAAGTCCGTATATTAGCAATCTGCGTTTCTTCCCGCAAGAAGCCGAATTTATCGTAGAAAGATGAGAAAGATACAAATGGTTGACCTGCAGACGCAGTATCAACATATCAAGGCGGACATCGACCGCGGCATACAGGCGGTGATAGACAGCGCCGCCTTCGTAAAAGGACAGCAAGTTACTGATTTCCAGCACCATTTAGAAGCCTACACGGGTGCGAAACATGTCATTCCCGTGGGCAATGGCACGGACGCGTTGCAGATAGCCCTGATGGGACTCGGGTTGCAGCGCGGCGATGAAGTGATAACACCTACCTTCACGTTTATCGCCACGGCAGAGGTGGTAGCGCTGCTGGGGCTGACGCCCGTCGTGGTGGACGTGGATTGGGAGACGATGAATATGTCGATAGACTCGCTGGAGAAAGCCATCACGCCCAAGACGAAAGCCATCGTGCCTGTGCACCTCTTCGGGCAGTGCGCCAACATGGCGGCTATCATGCGTATCGCGCGGGAGAAGCACCTCTGCGTGGTGGAAGACGCATGTCAGGCTATCGGCGCAAAGTACACGTTTGCAGACGGTTGCACCAAGCAGGCAGGCACTATCGGGCATATCGGGTGCACCAGTTTCTTCCCCTCGAAGAACTTAGGTTGCTACGGCGACGGCGGGGCTATCTTCACCAACGATGATGACTTGGCAGCCCGCATGCGGGCTATCGCGAACCACGGGATGGTGGTGCGCTATCACCATGACATGGTGGGCGTTAACTCACGTTTAGACGGTATTCAGGCTGCCATCTTGGACGCCAAACTACCCCACTTGGATGAGTATATTGAGGCGCGCCAACGTGCTGCTGCCTACTACGACCAAGCGTTTGCAGGCAATCCGCATCTCCTGCTGCCCGGTAGAGAGCCCCACTCCACCCATGTCTTCCACCAATACACCTTGCGCGTACAAGGCATTGACCGCGACCAACTCAAAGCACAGTTGCAGGAGGCAGGTATTCCCGCAATGGTCTATTATCCCGTGCCGCTCCACTTGCAGAAAGCATACCAAGACCCGCGCTACCAACCGGGCGATTTCCCCGTGGCAGAGCGTTTGGCTGCCTGCGTGCTCTCGCTCCCCATGCACACCGAGTTGGACGAAGAGCAGTTGGAATACATCACCAATACCATTAACAAATTGATTCACTGATGATAATCGCAGGACCTTGTGGGGCAGAGACAGAGGCACAAGTTCTGTCTATTGCGTCTCGCGTGGCGAATATGGCTCGGAAAGACCCCGATGAGCAGTGGGTGTTCCGCGCGGGGATATGGAAGCCGCGCACCAGCCCCGACACGTTTCAGGGTGTAGGCAAGAAGGGACTGGCGTGGCTGCAGCGCGTGAAAGAGGAGACGGGTCTGCCCGTGGCAACAGAAGTAGCAATGCCGGAACACATCCGCTTGGCATTGGCGGCGGGCATAGACTACCTCTGGTTAGGCGCACGAACGACAGCCAACCCCATCTTGGTGCAGAGCCTTGCGGACACCCTCGCCGAGGAGGTGAAAGCAGGTGCACAGTGCACGGTGCTGGTGAAGAACCCCGTGAACGAAGACGGAAGCCTTTGGGAAGGCAATGTGGAGCGAATACAGCGCGCAGGCTGCCCCGTGATAGCCGTGTTGCGCGGGTGCAACCATCGTCCCTGCTGGGGCATGGCACATCTGTTCCGAATGACCTACCCGAACATCCCCATGCTGATAGACCCGAGCCACATGGGCGGCGACAGAAAGAAGATACTCCCGCTGCTGCAAAAAGGCAAGGAGTTGCAGTTCGACGGCGCGATGATAGAGGTGCACATAAGTCCGGACTCGGCATTGTCAGACAGCAAGCAACAGATTACCCCCACCCTGCTTGGCAAGATACTGCGCACCGTCGGCATGCCATACGCCTCCGGGGAGTTGCCTTCCGAAGCAGGAACGAGCCAAGCACTGGCATGGTATCGCGCGCAGATAGACGAGATAGACGACCAACTGTGGGACTTAATCGCCCAACGCATGCAGGTCAGCAGGATGTTGGGGATATGGAAGCATTGCTTTGATGTGCCCTGCTACCAACCCACGCGCTACGAGCAGATGGTCAGCGACCGCATCGCATGGGGCGAGCAACACAAGATAGACGCCGAGACCATAAAAGGTATCTACGACATCATCCACAGCGCCAGCCTCAAAAAACAGCAAAACAGTATGCAGTTTTAAGACACACACAAAAGCAAAAAGTAAAGAAAACATGATTTTTTCTTTACTTTTTATTTTTATTATTTGCATATATCAACAAAAAGTAGTATCTTTGCACTCGATTTCAAGCAAAAGACCAATAGTCTTATTTTTAAGGTATATTTATGGACAAACAAGTTAAGCAGTACGTTGACCAATTTATGGCTGAATTGGTGCGTAAGAATCCGGGTGAATTGGAGTTTCATCAGGCAGTTAGAGAAGTGTTGGAGAGCGTAGCACCGATGGTGTTCGCCTATCCTTACCTGCGCGAGCAGAAAGTGCTGGAGCGCATGGTCGAGCCCGAGCGAGTGATTATGTTTCGCGTGCCGTGGGTGGACGACCAAGGCGAGGTGCAGGTCAACCGCGGCTTCCGCGTGCAGATGAACTCCGCCATCGGTCCCTACAAGGGCGGTATCCGTTTCCACGCGAGTGTGAACCTGAGTATCATGAAGTTCCTTGCTTTCGAGCAGACCTTCAAGAACGCGCTCACTACGCTGCCAATGGGCGGTGCGAAGGGCGGTTCTGACTTCTCGCCGCGCGGCAAGTCCGACGCGGAGGTGATGCGTTTCTGCCAGAGTTTCATGACCGAACTGCAACGCCACATCGGGCAGGACACCGACGTACCGGCGGGCGACATCGGCGTTGGCGGGCGCGAAATCGGTTTCCTCTTCGGGCAGTACAAGCGCCTGCGCGACGAGTTCACAGGCACGCTGACGGGCAAGGGCATGTGCTGGGGCGGCAGCAAGATGCGCCCCGAGGCTACGGGCTACGGCGCATGCTATTTCGCAGAGGCAATGCTTGCCACCCGCGGCAAGTCGTTTGAGGGGCAGCGTGTCTGCATCTCCGGCTCAGGCAACGTGGCGCAGTTTGCTGCGCAGAAAGCCATGCGATTAGGCGCCAAAGTGCTGACATTGAGCGACAGCAACGGCTTCATCTACGACCCCGAGGGACTCACCGAGGAGAAACTGAACTTTGTGTTCCAACTGAAGAACATCCGCCGCGGACGTATCAAGGAGTATGCAGCGCAATATCCTGAGGCACAGTATTTTGCAGACGCGCGCCCGTGGAACATCCCCTGCGATATTGCTATGCCTTGCGCCACGCAAAACGAGATTGACAAGACTGACGCGGAGCACCTGCTTGCCAACGGTTGCTACTGTGTGGCAGAGGGTGCGAACATGCCCACCACGCCGGAGGCGATAGCCCTCTTCCAAGGCGCGAAGATACTCTACAGCCCGGGCAAGGCAAGCAACGCAGGCGGCGTAGCCACCTCGGGACTGGAGATGACGCAGAACAGCATTCGCCAGAGTTGGACCGCCGAGGAGGTGGACACCCACCTGCGCCGTATCATGGCGGACATCCACGCCGCTTGCCTCAAATACGGCACCGAGGAGGACGGCTACATCAACTACGTGAAAGGCGCCAACATCGCGGGCTTCATGAAAGTCGCCAACGCAATGGTAGAGCAAGGTATCGTGTGATTTACAAGTTACGAATTACGATTTACGATTTGGTTGAAACAAAATGAACAATAAATAACGCAAACTCGAAATAAGAAACATATACCTCGAAATGACGATGATTTTTTTTCAACAAGAATTACCAAACATTATTCAAATATTTTTTTCTTTAACGTATAATTTTCGTGTAATTATTCATTAATTCATTACCAAAGATCAAATTACTATTTGACTGCTGAAATAGTTCGCTTATATCGAACTCACGTTAAATAGTATAGTCATTACTTTTACTAAACAAATATATTCAAATATAATATAATTCAAATATTTTCAACTATTAAAATAAAAAAAGAGACCCCGATTGCTCGAGGTCTCTTTTTTATACCACACTGATTGTGGCATACGAGATTCGATTACTCCATAACGGTACCGAGAGCGTTGTAGCGAACATCACCACGGATGATAACTACCTGACCGTTCTCAATCACCTTAGTAGCCTTAACAGCATCGGTAGCGTTGAAGATACCCTCAGTTGCAGGGAACTCAATAGCCAAAGTGCTGGTAGCATAGGTGAAGACGAACTTGTAGTCGCCTGCTACATCTGCAGTAAGGTTAGCATTCTTAGAACCACCTTTTACAAGAACAACAGAGTTAGCCTCACGGGTGAACGTATCACCGGCAGTAGTAGACCACCATGCAGCCTGAGCACCGGCTTCATCCAATTCTTTTACGCCAAACTCATAACTGCCGGCAGCCAAGGTAAGGGTAGCAGAAGCGGTAGCGTTATCAGCGGCGATGTCCATCTTAGGACCACCCCAACCATCAATCCACGAGCCGTGGAGTTGCATTTCGGGAACAGTAGCAACAGGCTCCTCACTTGCCTCGAAAGAAAGACCGCAGAGCATCAGTTTAGAACCGGAAACCCAGAAGAAATAGGTGTAGCCGGGCTCAACATCCAAAGGAAGTGCAGCGTAAACATCTGCAGAAGCCTCTGCTTCTTGAACACCGGTACCATCCTCTTTCGGATAAGCAGCAGTCACCATAGCAACCGCTCCATCAGCACCTACAGCAGCAGTACTATAGCCTTCTACCAGATATTCAACCAAATTAGAGAGGTTCAACTCCTCGTCGTCAATTACTTGTTGAGGAACCTTAGCTGCCCAGATGGGTTTGTTCTTTCCAAACTTAGCAGCCACATACAACTTACCGGCAACAGTAGGTACAATCTCGAGGTGGGCAGAAGTTCCAGTACTATGTGTCAAGTGACCAGTCATACCATTAGTACCACCTTGCGCATAGTGCTTACTATAGGTGTTACCATCTTGCGCTGTAAAAGTCTCTACGCCATCATCACCCACACCATTTCTAAGAATCCATTGTTTTGCACCGTCAAAAACACTCGCTGTCAGATGATTGGTAGCCCAAACTTCCGTTAAAACATTGGTCTCAGCGATAACCGTACCTTCTTGGTCAATAATGGTGTTGTTGTCTGCATCTTTGTGGCTCTTTTCCGGAATCATACCTTCCTGATAAATAACCACCGACTCAGCGCTCAACGACACTGCAGCAAACATTGCAGCAGCAAAGAATAAAACTTTTTTCATAATACTAAAATTTTAATTGTTAATAAAGATTGTTAATTGAATATAGAACTC
The DNA here is from genome assembly GCA_051870915.1 of Paludibacteraceae bacterium. Classification (GTDB taxonomy): domain Bacteria; phylum Bacteroidota; class Bacteroidia; order Bacteroidales; family Paludibacteraceae; genus Colicola. The sequence goes on along the minus strand of JBJECI010000005.1, from coordinate 68,821 downwards.
TATTATTGCACGCGGTCAAGCGAGAAATAGTAGTGTTTTGCAGCAGAAGCAGTAGAGAACTTGAACTTGGAATTCAAAGTTAAATCCATTGTCAAGTGGTCTCCATCCAGCACAAGGCTACTAAAAAACGTAGAAGAGCCGGTAGTTGTTGAAGAAGTTCCGGACCCCATAAGATAACGGTTCTCACCCGCCTTGGCTACGTTGAAGATACCGGTTTGGTCCATGTTATTCATCGTAGCGGACAGGATATGTACCGTAACGGCTTGGATAGTATCAGCCTCTACTCGTGTAATGGAAACTTGCACATCCGTAGCGATAGTATCCCCGTCAGCATTACATGCCAATCCTTGGAACTCACCGGATACGAGACGGGAAGCGTCGGTATGAGTGGAAGTAGGCTCGCTGGTGGTGTGGCATGCCACCATTCCCATCATGATTACTGCACAGAATGCAGAAGCAATTATTTTCAGTGCTTTCATAAAATATCTGTATTAAAAGTATTAGTAGCCGGGGTTCTGTTCGTTGATGCCCGTGTTAATTTGCAACTCATTGGTAGGAATAGGACGGAGCAGTTTGAAATTGCCGTCATTACCAATCATATTGGCAGCCGTCAAGTCGTTGTATGCTACATTGTAGCGTACCAATTGGTGTGTACGACGCAGGTCAATCCAGCGATAGTACTCTCCCAACGTCTCGCGCATACGCTCATCAAGAATGACATCAATAGCACTGATAGTGATACCTTGTGCATCGGTAGCCCCAAATTGGACTTCTGTATCAGCCTCGTAGTCAAAACGCTTGTATTCCGCAAAAGAACCAAGTGCAGGAGCCTTCGCACGAGTACGAACAGCATTAAGAAGTTCACGTGCTTTTTGTTCATTTCCTGCCATGAGGTATGCCTCTGCACCTGTCAAGTAGATTTCACTTGCATTGAGAAGCACAATATCACGATAGCAACCATTAGATTGCCCGACAGTGCTCGGCGTGTTCTTATCATCAAACTTTTTGCAAGGAGGTACCAGCCCTATCTTCGATATTGCCGCAGAGAAAGCCATGGTGTTGCTTGCCGAAGCTGCAGCGTCTGCTGTACCGTCTGTTGCAAATGCCCAGCAGGTAACCTGGTCTGCCACACGGAGCACCTTGGTTGGAGACTTCTGACCCGTAGTAACAAAACGAGCCGCATTATCTGCGAGGTATTGGTTAACGGTGGCATCATCGGTGTACCACGGGAAGAATTTCCAAGCAACAGACAGCGCATTGACATTATCTGCATTGTATGCTCCCCAGTAGCCTTGCAGACTCCAAGTAGCCTCATCGCCATCCCAGCCATAGATAGTGGTCATGAAAGAGCCTTCGAAACGCTCGTCGCCCGCGCCGTAAGCAAAATAAACACGTTCTGTCGGGCAAAGGTCGTTCTTCAACGCCTTGACGCCCAAGGTATTAGAACCCATGTAGCCACCAAAATAGTGTTGCTGGGAGTGTCCGCCTGTGGCTTGGTCAGAGGAGGTCGCACGGTCATACTGAATAGCGAAAAGTGTCTCTATGTTTGCTCCCGTCTCATTGATGTCGAAGTTCCACTTATCAGCGAAAGTCTGCGTGAGAGGTATAGCCGTAGCCACCTCCGATGCCAATGCCGCTGCTTTCTCGAAATACTCCGTCTTCTCTACCTGATACAAGCCCTTCTCTTCATTGGTAACTTTCACTTGTAAATCCCATCCGGCTGCAAGGTACACTTTTGCAAGGAGTGCCTTGCATGCAAGGATACTCGCACGTCCTCTACCATCAGCAGCCACAGGCTCTGCGCTCAAACGTCCGGCAGCAATAATGTCATTTAGGTCGGTAATCAAGCCTGTATAGACATCTGCCAGCGGGGTACGCGGATAAGACGAAGACGCTGTTTCGATATACTCTGTCAAATAGGGTACAGAGCCGAACTGTTGTGTAAGGATATAGTAGCAGTAATTGCGAACAAAGCGTGCTTCATCGTTGAGCGTTTCGTTCGACGAGTACTTCAGAACACAGTTTGCCGCATTGATGGCAGCATACGTATTCTCATATAGGTCTTGCACCTCTGCTTGGTCTGCATTGAGCGAATAGGTATGAATCGGTGTCTTACTGTTTCCTTGGGAGACGGTGTACATATCCGTTCCTGCACAGAATAGGAGGGGGCTGGAATAGATAGCACGCATTTTGAAATATGTTTGGTTGAGCAGTTGGTTCCAACCGGACTCGGTTGCAAACTGTTCATCGGCGGTTACCGTACTCTTGTTGTCAGAATCCAAGAAACTGCATCCAGCCAACGAGAGTAAACCTACCAAAGCAACTACGAAAATATAATTATACTTTTTCATTGTACTATGTGCTTTTTATCATTAGAACTTAATACTTGCACCTACTTGATAGGTTACCGTGCTTGGTGCATCATTCTCCATGGATACGCCTGCCCACTCGGGGTCAAACCCTTCGTAATTGGACCAGCAGAACGGGTTGGTGATATTCACATAGAGACGGAGGCTTTGGCATTTCCACGAGTCTAACCATTTCTTGGGGAAGTTGTAGCCCAAGGTGATGTTCTTAAACTTCCAATACCATACGTTTTTCTTGATACCGGCAAGGTTAGATACGCCTTTGTTGTAGTAGATATCACCCATACCATAGTAGTTACCTACGCCACGAGGCATCGGATACGAGCCATAATGAGTTTCCTCTTGATAAACAGGGTTGATATACGTTCCATCCGCATTCACACCATCACAACCAATCAGCGTTCCGGCAGGGATGTAATAGTCCATAGCGATATTGTTCCAACCGCGGTAGTTGTAATCGTAGTTATCCGCAAGGAACGGAGAGTAAATAGTGTAATCTTGCTTGGTATAGAGCGTGAAACTCAAATCCCAACCTTTCCATGTCAAGGTTGAAGTAACGCTACCCGTCCACTTGGGGTCTTGGCTACCAAGGACATACTTATCATTATCATCAATCACACCATCACCATTGTGGTCCTCAATAATAGGCATACCTTCATTCCAGCCGTAAACCTTGTGGTAATAGTCGCAACTGCGCACTTGGCTGCCCGGGGTAAATCCGTTGTTCGTTGCCGCCTCGTTGTCGGGAACCGTGATCATCTTGTCGGAAACGATACCATCCCAGTTATAAGAATAGATGTTGTTTACGGACTCACCCACGAAGAGAGACTTGGTAATAGGATTAGAGGAACTGATGATTTTGTCCTCCTCACCATTGATAGCAAGCACCTCGTTGTGGTTGTAAGCAAAGTTGAAGGTCGTAGTCCATTGCCAACCGTTGATATCAACATTGACTGTTTTGAGGCTTACCTCGACACCACGGTTGAGCACGGAGCCTACATTATCCATCAGCGTGCCGCCACCGGATACAAGAGGCAAAGAGCGGACGTAGAGCAGGTCAGAAGAAACCTTGTTGTAGAAATCTACACTACCTGTGATACGGTCGCGCAAAAAGCCAAAGTCCACACCGGCATTCCATTCGTTGGATTTTTCCCAAGAGAGTGCTTCATTGATAACACCGCTCGGATAGTATCCGTTCGCAACTGCATTTCCGAAGGCATAAATAGACGGTCCGGAAACAGAAGCCATGTTGTATGCACTTGCCACAGAGTTATTACCCGTAACACCATACGAGAGACGCCATTTCAAGTTGGTGAGCCAATCAGCCTCTTGCATCCAATTTTCTTCCGACATACGCCAAGCAAGTGCCGCAGAAGGGAACCACCCCCACTGATTGCCTTTGGAGAATTTGGAGGAACCATCGGCACGTACCGTTGCGGTTATCATATAACGTCCCTTGTACGAGTAATTGAAACGTGCAGCAGCGGACATCAATTTGGTTTCATAGTACGAAGTTCCGATATTCTCATTATCAGCCGCACCTGCATACAAGTTAAACCATTCCGTACCTGTCATAATAGCACTCTCGTCCGTTGTAGTACGACCAATTTCGCTGTAAGTACGATTGTATTCGTTCATAGAGAAGAGCAACATTGCATTGATACTATGGTCGCCGTTGATAGTCTTGTTGAAATCCAATTGGTTATCCCAAGTCCACTCCATAGCAGAATACTCCTCATGATGCGCCGCTTCTGTACGCCCGCAAGAGGCAGCCGTGTATTCGCCTGTGCGAGAATTGACATAGTTTGGCGAGAATGTAGTCTTGAAGGTCATCCACTCCAAAGGTTTGATTTGCAAGTAGATATTTCCCAACATACGATACTTCTTGGAATTCTTACTATCGTCTCGCAGCATCACGAGAGAGTTGTACGTATCTGTGAATTGGTATGCCGAAGAAGAACCCAATGCCTCATAGTTCGCAGGTTTCTCATTCAGTTCATCTGTCGGTTGTCCATTCTCGTCCAGTTTGTAGGGTTGCGCAAAAGGCACCTGGCGGAATGCAATCTTAACAGCATCCCCACTGGCATAATCGTTGTTCGTGTATGCCAAGTTGATATTAAATCCGGCGGATAGTACCTTATTGATTTTGGCATCTACACTACCCTTGATGTTGAAACGGTCTTGACGGTCTCCTTTGTAAACGCCTTCTTCCAGATTGTAGCCAAATCCGAAATGGTAGTTAACTTTTTCGCCGCGTCCGCTAACTGCTACATAGTGATTCGTTTTGTTAGCGTCTTGGGTTACCATGCTCGGCCAATCGTAGGTTTGCCCGTTAGCCAAGAACTTCTTGATAACAGATTCTCCATTATCGTTGAAAATCATGCCTTGTGCATATTGTCCCGGAGTCATCTGATATACAGGTTGCGCTACATCCGCCACACCTGCTGTGAACTGACCCGAACCCAAGAACTCCATGAAACGGTAGTTGAGAAATTCTTGTGCGTCCATGAAGTCAGGCATACGAGTTACTTGGCTGTAACCATAATAACCGTCGTAGGAAATAGTTACCTTATCTTCTTGTGCTTTCTTGCTAACGGTAGCACCACTCTTGGTAGTAACAACCACTACACCCGCTGTCGCGCGCGAACCATATATAGCAGTGCTGGACGCATCTTTCAGAATATCCATACGCTCAATGTCCTGCGGGTTGAGGAAGTCAATGTTATCGCAAATGACACCGTCCACCACGAACAAAGGACTTGAGTCGCCATTGATAGATGATTTACCACGAATCTGCACATCAAAACTGCCACCGGTACGACCGCTGGATTGTGTAATGTTCACACCCGGAACAGTTCCCTGCAATGCTTCCATCGCAGAAGTAGTACCTTTCGCAGCCAACGAAGAACCGTCCGCGGATGAGACAGAACCTGTCAAGTCGGATTTCTTCATCTGACCGTAGCCGACTACGACTACTTCATCGAGGACTTCGGTGTCCTCCGAGAGGGTTACTTTGAGCACCTTTTGATTGCCTACGGTAATCTCCTTGGGGGCATAGCCTACATAAGAGAACACAAGCACATCGCTCGAAGCGACGTTATCCAAGGTGAAGTTACCGTCAAAGTCCGTAATCGAACCCGTGGTGGTACCCTTCACCTGTATGCTCACGCCAATCAGCGGTTCACCGGCATCGTCTATCACGGTACCGCTCACCGTCTGCTGCGCATACGCGACAAGGCATGACACACTCAAGAGAAGTGATGCCAGCACTTTGTTTAGAGAGGAACTGTTCATGAGTATTTAGTTTTTAAGTATCAATTTTGCCAATAGAACTATTATTTTGCTCTTTCCCTTACACTTTTACCCGTCTTGGTGTGTAAATTTAAACGAACGTCTAAATTTACCCACTTAAAAGAAGATTTATATCATGCAAAAAAGTGCCTAATTCTACCATTCAGATAGGAAATGACATATCACTATCAAATCAAGAATAGTGTAAATTTTGACATAATATGTGCAAAAAAGTGATTATTTAAGCGGTTAAATCGACAAAAATATGAAAAAATGCGTTATTTTGCAAAGTGTAATTTGCAGAAACAAAAAAAATGTAGTAATTTTGCGCAGTCTTTTGAAAAGTAGAGCGTTAAGTGGGTAAATTTAGACGTTCGTTTAAACTTACCCATCTCAAACTTAAAAGAATCAGTTTTTGTTTCTCCTGTGCATTGAAAATCAATACAATAAAAAAACACTACATTTCATGAATCATTTTTGCAAACTTAAAAAGGTAACGGCATTCTTTCTGTTGAGTATGTCGTGCCTTGTGGCGTATGCGCAGCAGACCGTGAGCGGTACCGTGATAGACGATGCCGGCGAGCCGCTGATTGGCGTAAGCATACAGGTGAAGGGTACCACCACCGGCTCTATTACCGACTTCGACGGTAACTTTACCTTGGACAACGTCGCTTCGAGCGATGTGCTTGTGTTCTCTTATGTTGGTTATGCCCCCAAAGAGATTACCGTAGGCAACCAAAAGGTGCTCAAAGTAACCCTTTCGGAGGACACCGAAGTGTTGGACGAAGTAGTCGTAGTCGGCTATGGTCAGATGAAGAAAAACGACTTGACCGGTTCGGTTACCTCCGTGGGTAGTGATGCTATTACAGCAAAAGGTACTACCGGCGTGGTGGAAGCGCTGCAAGGGCAGGTTGCCGGCGTGAATATCACGCAATCTACCGGTCGTACCGGCGGCGGTTTTGACATAGAGATACGCGGTAAATCCTCCACCAACTCCGATACGAAACCTATCTACGTAGTGGATGGAATCATCTGCGATGACATCGATTGGCTCAACCCGCAAGATATTGCCCGCATTGATGTGCTCAAGGATGCGTCCAGTACTGCTATATATGGTTCGCGCGCGACAGCCGGTGTGGTACAAGTTACCACGAAGTCCGGCTCCACCGAAGGGAAGAAAGAGAAGAAACCGACCATCAGTTATGATATGTATGTGGGAGCGGTCAGTCCTACCCGTATGGATATGTTTATGGACGCGCAGGAGTTTTATAACTACCGTTTCCTCAAGTTCTTGGGATATGCCGGCGGTTCGAGCATTGCTACCAGCGGACAACCCGTGTATAACATGGCGGGCTATGAGCAGATGGCTTGCTACAACGATGGGAAGACGGAGAGCACTGCGCAATATGCGGGGCAATATCGTTTGAAAGAACTGATGAAGGAGGGCAAGACCACCAACTGGATGGACCTCGTTACCCGCACCGGTTTTCAACAAAACCACTATGTGGCAGTAAACGGTTCTTCGGAGCATGTGGCTTACCACTTCGGCGTAGGTTTCAACCAAGACAAGGGTATCTATATCGGAGACGAGCAGAAGCGTATCAACCTGAAAAGTTCTATTGATGCCACCATCAACAAATATGTGCAGGCAGGTATCAACTTCAACCTCTCGTGGATGGGCAATGACTATGCTAACGATGATGCCGTGAAGATTGCCTATCGTATGAATCCCTTTATGCAACCTTATGATGAGGACGGGAATATCATTGAAAAACCGGGTAACTACGAAGCCCTAAATTCGGTTGCTAAATACCAATTTTCGGACCAAGTGTCGCCCCTGCTCTATATGGCAAACCGTACCAAGCAGAAACAGACATGGCGCGCAATGGGAAATATCTACCTGCAGATTGTTCCCGTCAAAGGACTGACGCTTAAGACCTTGTTTGCCCCCAACTACGACAACTACACGCTCGGACAGTTTGACAACACCTTGGTAACCGACTATGATAGAAACGTGGCACAACTGACCAAGAATCAGAACTTCAACTATACATGGGATAACACCATCACCTATGCCGAAACATTCAACGAGAAGCATAGTGTAAATGTGATGGGACTTTTCTCTCTTGCTCATTATCAGACCAATTATAACTACTGGAAATATACGGGTGTCATGGATGGAACGCTGTGGTACAACCTCTCTACCGGTTCGTATGATGCCGGCAACAGCACTACTTCCTATACCGAAAACTCCTTGGCTTCTTTCGCAGTACGTGCCAACTATTCTTATGCCGGCAAGTATATGATTACCGCCACGGTTCGTGCCGATGGTTCTTCTAAGTTTGCCAAAGGACACCAATGGGGCTGGTTCCCTTCCGCGGCTTTGGCATGGCGTATGTCTGAAGAGAGTTGGGCACAAGAGGCAACATGGCTCACCAACTGGAAATGGCGTCTGTCGTATGGCGTAACGGGTAATAATAGCGGCATCGGGAACTATGCTACCCAACAGAGCGTAGCCGGTCCGATCTACTACCCCTTTGGCAGCAGTTATGCTACCGGCTACTATCCTAACGCCATCGTTGACCCGAACCTGACATGGGAAACCAGTTACGAGTGGAATGCCGGATTTGACTTCGGATTTGTGCGCGACCGCATCACGGGTACATTTGATTTCTACAATAAGGTGTCCAAAGACTTGCTCTATTCGGTAGAGTTGCCTTTGGAGGCAGGCGGTCAGTCGGTCGTAACCAATGTGGGTTCTGTGCTCAACCGCGGTATTGAGATTGGGCTGAAGACGGTGAATGTGGATGTCAACAACTGGCGTTGGGAGACATCGTTCACCTTTGCGCACAACCATAACGAAGTGCTCGAAATCAACGGTAGCGGAACGGATATGCCCAACGACGGACTCTTCATCGGACAGCCTATCAACAATGTGTATGACTACCAATGGGTAGGTATCGTGAGCGACAAGACGATGACCATCCCTAATACCGAGATTGCTATTCAGAAATTCGGCGAGAAAGCCGTTGGCACGGAAATCAAAGAGGCAGACTATTATTACGCTTGCTACGGCTGGACGGAAGGACAACCTATCATCTTGGATGTCAATGGGGATGGTAAGTTCTCCGATGCGGACAAGAAAGTCTATTCGTCTGACCCCAAACTGACCGCCTCGCTCACCTCTACCTTGACCTACAAAGGTTTCGAGTTCGCCTTCTCGCTCTATGGTAAGTGGGGGCAAACCGTACAGTCGGAGTTCTACGGCGAGTATCTCAACTATTCTGACCGCGGTCGTATGCGTATGAATATGGACTACTATATTCCCGCCGGTACGCTGATTGATTGCGATGGTATCAGCGAGAATGGTACCTATATCAATCCTGTGTATCAGGAAACGACCCACTACGGCACCTATCCTTTCCCGAACAATGCCTCTGCTAACTCCGGCATCGGTAATCCCTACTGGTTGGATGGGTGCAACAAAATTGTGGATGCCAGTTTCTTGAAGGTGAAATACATCACGTTGGCATACAGCCTGCAAAAGAAAGCGTTGGATAAACTCCATATCCAGAAACTGCGTATCTATTGCACGGTTACCAATCCGTTCTGCTTCACCTCTTATCAAGGTTTCGACCCTGAATGGGCAAACGCATCGTTGTCGAATGATGCACCTGCTACCATCAACACGCAAGTGGGTCTCAGCCTGAAATTCTAAATCTATAAATTCGTAATTCGTAAATCATGAAAACTACTATCATAAAATCTTGGGTCTTGGTTTTGCTGGCAGGTATGTTCCTCATCGGTTGCGAGCAGTATCTGACGCCGGAAAACAAGACCACCGGCGGGCAAGAGGCGGAAGGCTATTTTTCCAACGACCCCGCGACGCTGCGCGTGTATGCTTATTCGCTCTTGAAACCTGTGGCTGCACGTGTGGATGTCTATGAAGAAGGCGTGGACCTCTATATGGCAAGCAACAAGAAATCCGGCACACAGTTTGACCAATATACCATCACGCCGGAGAATGCCGATGTGAAGTCGTTGTATGCCGATTTGTATGCTTGTATCAATATGGCGAACGCTACGATACAATACGACAACGCGGGTAAATACACCGCAGAGATGCTGTTCCTTCGCTCCTATTGCTACTATATCCTGTCGCAGCAGTTTGGAGGAGTGCCCTATATCACGACCTACATCAACGACTCCAAGCGTGAGTACCCGCGGACAGAACTGAAAACACTGTACGAGGCTCTCATCTCTGATTTGTTGTCTATCGTCAACGATGCGACATTGGCAGAAACAGCTACGGATGGCTCAGCCTCCCGCCGTGCGGCAAAAGCTCTTTTGGCAAAGGTTTATCTTGCAGCGGGATGGGACTTGAATACCACCCTCAATGATGCGGCGCAAGGCACTTATGCCGTAGGTGATAAGACGTACTTCCAAGAGGCGCAGAAATGGGCAAAAGAGGCAATCAACAACCAAAGCCTGAGTATGTCGTTTGAGGACAAATGGAGTCCGAAGAACGAGGCAAACGAGGAGGTGTTGTTCGCAGTGCAATACGACCGCGCAGGGTGGCCCGGTGAACTCAAGACCGGCGGACACGGACTGCAAAACACCTTTGGCTCCTACTATGGTGATTGCACCTCCACCGGCGAGAAGTATGTGGACGGTTTACACGCTTCCAACCCGAAATCCAGTTATCTTTGGACGGCAGAAGACGAGCGCTATGAGGGCACGTTTATGACGACCATGTACAACTGCGAGGCAGGCGGTTGGGGTACGGTGGGCTATTATGCGTATTACAACGCCGACCAAGCAGCACTCGATACGATGCCTATCCACCGCAAATTCTTCTCTGGCACCACGCCCGTTAATACGGTCAGTGCTTATCAGACAGCGCATGCGGCACAATTGGTGGCGGGAACTTGCGCGAACGATGCGATGACCGTACTGATGAGTTATCCCAATGTGAAAGCCGGTGCGGAGGAGGTGGACTATTTGCAGTTTGTCAATACTCAACCCGGTATGTCTGCTGCACCCGTGGTGAAGAAGTTTGATGACCCCAACTCTTCGGCAATCGCCGTGAATAAGACCAATGGTTACCGCGATATTGTCGTGCTTCATTTGTCGGATATCTATCTCGTGGCTGCCGAGGCGGCTTTGATGGCCGGCGATGAGGGGGGTGCTGAGACGTATATCAAAGCCGTCCGCGCACGCGCCGGAGTAGCGGCTACTACCTTTGCTTCCTATACCTCGCCTTATGCATCCATCTACGGCGCATTCACCAACACCCCCATCGACTTAGTATTGGATGAGCGGGCACGCGAGTTATACGCAGAGGGGCATCGCTGGATGGACCTGCGCCGTACCAAACAACTCGTGCGGTATAACAACATCTTCAATACCGAGTTGGCTGGAAACGCGGTTTCTCGCATGAGCAACGCTTCGGGAGACATCAAGTGGTATCGTCCGATTCCGCAAGCGGAAATCAACTCCAACCAGTCCCTCTCCGAAGAAGACCAAAACAAAGGTTACTAATTTGACCATTGGACCATTTTCTATTTGACCATTTACTACAAAAATAATCCTATTATGAAAAAGTTTTTGGGTTTATTGATGATGGCATTTGTGTTATGCCTCTTCAGTTGCAAAAATACCGACCCTGTCCGAGTGTATGAAAATACTGCAGCGCAAGATGCAGCAGGTGTCTATAAGGGCGTATGGAAGAGTGTGTCTTCAAGTTCAGGAAAAGAAACGATATATGATGACGGCATTATTGAGTTAGAAGTATTCAAAGATAGTTTGGAGAATCAATGCTTTATCTATATCAAATCCGAACAAGCCAAATGGAACTTACGCGGATTGACTAATATCGCTCATGCCGGTAATGATATCGTGTTCCAAAATGAATCTTCCGGGAACGGTATTGGGCAGGCTATCTATGGACGTATTTCTAATAAGAAACTCACCATGTCGTTCGCAAGTTTCGGCAAAGAGGGATATAAAAGCGTAATTTTCAGCAATACTTTTAATGGAGAAAAACAAGAATAATCCTATTCTTATAAACAAATCAATCTTTTACTAACTTAAAATTATTACAATCATGAAAAAGATTTTCTTCTTGGCTGCAGCGGTGGCTGCAAGCATGAGCATGATGGCAGCAGTGGAATTCCACTATCTGCCTACTGCAGGTGACAAGAACGCTGCCGGCGTAGAGTTCAACACCAAAGACAAGGTAACAGTTCCTGCCGGTGAGAAATTCATTTCCGGTGAAGCGTTTGATGTATGCAATGCTTATGAAACTACATACAAAGTAGTAGGTATGATGACTGATACGGCTTACAGCCATCTTCAAATTGGTGATGTAACCGTAGATTACACGACTCAACGTATCCAAGGTCAAGACAACCCTACCGCAGGTGCAGGAAACCCCGTTATTGATATGAAAGCCCCCAACAAGGGTGCTTGTTTCAAGGTAACTGTGAAAAAAGATGGTTATCTCTATGTAGCTGTGAAATCCACTCCTAACAAGCAGCAATTTGCATTCGAAGGTGTTGCAGAGGCTAATGGTACTGTAGCCGGAACGATGGTCGGCTTCCAATATCTTACTATGTCTCACAATACCGGTGCTGAGTTTGGTAAGCCCAATGGCGGTATCTGCGTAGAGTACAAGGGTAATGGCGATTATAACGAGTTGCTCGCTCCTCCTGCTATGCCTTGCACTGTATTGGGTGGCAACTATACAATCAACGGTGTCGGCGTTCTTTGCTTACCTGTACACAAAGATGCGGAAACCTATATCATTGGTACCGCAGGTTCTAAGATGATGGCATGCGGTTTCGGCTTCTCGGAAGATAAAGTGGAAGTCAAAGCATTGGGTAGCAAAAACTACACCGACAAAGATGGTAATGCACAAAACTTTGAGGATGTAGTTTTAACGGATCCCAATATATTAGTTGTTTCTGACTGCTCGAAGGCTCCGATTATGCTTCGCGCTAAAATTCCCGCAGAGACTTTGGACACCTTGGCAGTATGGAACACTGCAGTCGTTAATGGAACGAAAGAGGATGGTACTCCTATCTTGAAAGCCAGTGTGAATATGACCGGTTATGTTTGGGCTGATGATGTTGCAGGTAAGTTCATTGCAATGTCCAAATCGGGCGACTACTATGTACTCCAAGTGGATAACTTGGCAAAATTCAACTGCCTTTTCTTGGCTGGTAAGGTTACCGGTTGGAGTGAAGCAGAAGGTTACAAGGGCAACTACGGACAAACTGTGGATATCAACGGTATCGAAGCAAATGCTTGCTACCAAATCACTAACTTCGATGCAAACAACAAAGACCAGAAGTGCAAAGTAGTGGCTTTAGACTGCCTGACCGGTGAGGAAATCGAAGAGGGCTTCGAGAACATTGAGATGGACGGCGCTAAGGCTGTGAAGTTCATCGGCAACGACGGCAAACTCTACATTCGTTGCAACAATGTAATCTACAATGCATTAGGTACCATTATTGCTGAATAATGGCGCAAATGTCGAAGCATAGTGCCTACATTGTACGCATTGTAGTGTTCGATAAGTCGTTATAAATTTGATAAATACAAGATAGAAGAGGCTGTCTGACAAATAAAGTTAGACAGCTTCTTTTTGTTATAAAAAGCAGTGGTTCGTCTTTTTATCTCATGACGTGCGGGGAGTTACCTTGTTGTTATTTCAGCAATGCGTACGACAGACTATCCGCCTATGGCGTATTTGCGGCATCCGACTTGGTCACACCCCGTTCTATCGGCGAGAATAACACTGCTTAATCACCTAACAATAACTAACTAATAACTAACGTGAATTCGAAATAAGAAACATATACATCGAAACGACGATGATATTTTTATTTAAACAAAAATTTCCCAAAATTATTCAAATATTTTTTCTCTTCAACATATAATTTCCGTTAATCCCGACAGGTCGGGATGCAAGCATTCTTCATTAATTCATTACCAAAAACAAAATTACTCTTTGGCTGCTGAAGGTATTCGCTTATATCGAACTCACGTTAACTAACGCGAACTCGGAATAAGGTTCTGATACACCAAGAAGACCACGTATTTTTTTATTTCAACAAATATTACCAAATAGTACTACTGATGCGTTAACCTTTCCCGACTTGTTCCCGACTATTCGGGATAAACAAGGGTAAATCGGGATGCAAGCTCATGCACATGAATTCAACATAAGGTTTATATACAAAAACAAACAAGAATACATTACAAAAACGAACAAGAACTTTTTTTATTTCAACAAATATTTCCAAATATTGTTCAAATATTTTTATTATCGCCAAAAACCAAATTAGTCTTAGCCTGCTGAAATAGTTTGCTTATATTGAACTTACGCTAACTAATAACTAACTTAGCTATCTATTGCTTAAGACAAGGATTGTCCACTAATAAAAGTCAAGTTAATATAGTATTTCCACATAGCCCTTGCATATATCGTTTTTTTTTCGTAATTTTGCAGCACATTTTCAGTTCTGAAAAGATAAAAAGTTATGACAATAGCGATTTTTGGCAATGCGATGAAGGACAACACCCTGATAGAGGTGTCGCATATATTGGAGTTCATGGCGGCACACGGGGTGCAGGTGTTGCTGTCGCAGGAGTTGCGGCAGGAGTTGCAGTTGCGCGAGTATCCGGCTTTCTCGGAGGTGGCGCAAGAGGGCGAAGAGCCTGTGGACTTCGCCATGTCCGTGGGCGGCGACGGCACCTTCCTCACCACCGCCGCAGCCGTGGGCAGCAGGAACATCCCTATCGTGGGTGTGAACTGCGGGCACTTGGGCTTTTTGGCGGATGTGCAGACCAAGGACGTGGATATCATCATGCGCCAACTCATTGAGGGACAATACACCATTGAGCAACGGTCGTTGCTGAAAGTGTGTTGCTCGCGCCAAGACCTTATCATGTCGCCCTACGCACTGAACGAGGTGGCGCTGATGAAGCAAGGTATGAGCAGCATGATTTCCGTGGAGGTGAGTGCCAACGGCGAGTTCCTGCACACCTACCACGCCGATGGACTGGTGCTCTCCACGCCGACGGGCAGTACTGCCTACAACCTGTCTATCGGCGGTCCGCTGCTCGTGCCGCAGACCAAGGGTATCATCCTGTCGCCTATCGCCACCCACAGCCTGACCGTGCGCCCGCTCGTGGTGCCCGACGACTGGAAGTTCGACCTGAAAGTGAACAGCCGTTACCAAAGTTACATGCTCTCTATCGATGGCCGCAGCCAGATACTCAACACCGATGTCAGCCTGCACATAGAGAAAGCGCCCTACACCATCAAGGTGGTGCAAGTGGGGGAAAACAGTTTCCTCAAGTCTCTGCGGGATAAACTGAACTGGGGAAGATAAGAGTTAATTAAGAATTATGAATTAAGAATTAAGAGGGCGTTGTAATTAGTAAAGTAATTATATATATGTTGAATTTCATTACTTGGGACGTTGACCCGATATTGTGGCATTTCGGAGACGGGGGCGTGCGGTGGTATGGACTGTTGTGGGCGATAGGTATCATGCTCTGCTATTGGGTGCAGGTGCGGCTCTACAAGCATGAGCACTGCCCCGCCGATTGGACGGACAAACTGTTTGTGTGGATGGTGCTGGGCGTGATTATCGGTGCGCGCGTGGGGCATTGCTGGTTCTACGAGTGGCACGACGTTACCAACCCCGCGCTGGCGCGCTACTGTGCCGCCATGGGTATCTCCACCGACCCCGTGCAGATATTCGGATGGACTATCCACTACCGCAACCCGTACATAGAGCACCCGCTCAAACTGCTCAAGATTTGGGAAGGCGGACTGGCGAGCCACGGAGGCGCCATCGGGCTGATTATCGCAGCATGGCTGCTCGACAAGACGCAGTTTAAGAAATACCCGCAGTACCACACCTCGTGGATTTGGATACTCGACCGCCTCTGCGTGGGCGTGTGCCTGACCGCGTTCTGCATCCGCCTCGGCAACCTGATGAACAGCGAGATATACGGCGGTCCGACTGATATGCCGTGGGGATTTATCTTCGTGCGCGATGGGCAGACCGTCCCCTGCCACCCGACGCAGATTTACGAGATGCTCTACTGCCTCGCCGCGCTGGCAGTAACGTGGCCGATGTACTGGAAAGGCAAAGCCTACCGCCGCGAGGGGCTGCTCTTGGGCGTGTTCTTCGAGATAATCTTCGTTACCCGCTTCGGGCTGGAGTTTATCAAGAACGACCAAGAACTCTTTGAGGCAGGGCATGTGCTGAACATGGGACAATGGCTCAGCATACCCTTCATCCTCCTCGGTATCTTCCTCATCGTCCGCGCCTACCGCCGCCCCCTCCTCCCCGAAGTCGCCCAAGCACCGGACGTGCAGGGGAAGAGGAAATAGAAGATACAAAAATAATCACACGGTGTGTGATAAATCCTAACTCGGTAACCTACCACCACTTATGAAAACATTTGTTTGTACCCTATTATGCCTATGCTTGGGCATTGGCTACGCCCAAGGCAAGACGCGCACAGCACCATTGGTGCGGCCGGGAGACCGCACCTCCTTTATAGCAGGCGGGGACGCCTGCGTACCCGGACGAGCTATGGTGCGGCCTGGAGACCGCACCTCCATGACTTGTTTTGGCGAGGGGGTGTTTCGCTGTGCGGAGTGGGGGCATAGTCTCTACGCCGATGAGCACCCGAACTTCGTCCGCATGGACATCCCCTACACAACCAATCACCCCATCTACGACTACGGCGCGTCGGGCGAAGCCTACCGCTGGCAGACCATGGGGATTTTCGGTATGCAGTTGCCGCTTTGGTACGGGCAGGTAGGCGACAGCACGATGGCTATCAGCGTATCGAGCGGCATGTCCGCCAACCTGTGGATGGACCTCTTCGGCAAGACGACCGCCCCCATCGTGGATTGCGACTACCGTATCGGGCTGCCGACCGTGGCGTTCCTGCACCGAATCGACAAGGGTTTTGCCCGCAACTACGCCGTCAGTTGGTCGCCCTTCAAACATGAATCGACCCATATCGGCGACGAGTTGCAGATACAGCACGTGGAGCAAGGACACGCCTTGAAGCGCGTGAACGTGTCGTACAACTACACCGAACTGACCTTCACCCTCAACGAGGCGGAAAACCGCGACAGGCAGAATCACTGCTTTCGCATAGGGCTGATGCTGCTGTGGGATTGGAAAGAGGGCTGGTACCATATCTACGAGGAGGACGGCGATGCCTCGCTCGCACAGCCGCGGCTGTCGCCGTGGGAAGCCTACTTGCAGTACCAATACCAGTCGCCCGTGAGCAAGCACGGCTTTCAAGGCATTGCTTCGGCGGAGATACGCAACCGCGCCCTCTACGGCTACGACCTAAGCAACCGCGAGGGAGAGACACCCGTGCTGCAAGACGAAGGACGCATCTTCACCTACAACATCTTTCTCGGCGCACGCTACTGCGCCCCGCGCTATCGCGGAATCTATTCGCATTGGTCGCTCGGCATACGCGCCTACCATGGCAACTGTCCCTACGGGCAGTTTCGCAACATAAAGAACTTCAATCAAATAGGATTATGTCTGATAATAGAATAGTTTATATGGGGACGCCGGATTTTGCCGTGGCAGGTCTGCGAGCGTTGGTGGAAAACGGCTACAACGTGGTGGCGGTGGTCACCATGCCCGACAAACCCGCGGGCAGGGGGCACAAGGTGCAGTTCTCGCCCGTGAAGCAGTACGCGCTGGAGGCGGGGCTGCCCGTCTTGCAACCCGAGAAACTGAAAGACCCTGCTTTTGTGGAGGAACTGGCGTCCTATCATGCTGACTTGCAGATAGTAGTGGCTTTCCGCATGCTGCCGGAGGTGGTGTGGAGCATGCCGCGATTAGGCACCTTCAACCTCCATGCCTCGCTCCTGCCGCAATACCGCGGCGCGGCACCCATCAACTGGGCAGTTATCAACGGCGACCGCGAGACGGGCGTAACCACCTTCATGCTCAAGCACGAGATAGACACGGGCAACATCATCCTGCAAGAGCGCATCGCCATCGGCGAGGACGAGAACGTCGGCTCCGTGCACGACCGACTGATGGACTTGGGCACAGGCGTCATCCTCCGCACCGTGGACATGATTTTCGACTGCGATGCGCGAGGCGTCGTGCTCCCCACGCAGCCGCAAAATGAGTCTATCGCGCTGCGCCCCGCCCCCAAAATCTTCAAAGACACTTGCCGTATTGACTTCTCGCAGCCTGCCGCCGCGGTACACAACTTCATCCGCGGGCTAAGTCCCTACCCCGCCGCGTGGTGCGACCTGACGCTCAACGGACAGACCTACGAGAACGTGAAAGTGTTTGCAGCGGAACCAAGAACAAGGAGCCAAGAACAAGGAACCAAACTTGTCCCGACTTGTCGGGAGAACAAGGAACAAGGACCGAAAGGGCATATCCTCGTACCCTGCGGCGACGGCAACTATATCGACTTGCTCGAACTGCAACTGCCCGGGAAGAAACGCATGGACGCCAAATCACTACTGAACGGACTGAAATGAATCCTCTGACTCTGATAGACAAATACTACGCCGGTATCCCCGCCTTGCGGGAAGTTTTGCTGACGCACAGCCGACAGGTGGCAGACCGCGCGTTGGCGATAGTGGACGCACACCCCGAGTGGGTGGAGCGCGGCGAGGTGGACAGGCAGTTCGTGGAAGAAGCCGCCATGCTCCACGACATAGGTATCATCTTCTGCAACGCCCCGAAAATCCACTGCACGGGCAGCCACACCTACATAGAGCACGGCTACCTCGGGGCGGAACTGCTGCGGCAGGAGCGCCTGCCCAAGCACGCATTAGTGGCGGAGCGCCACACAGGCAGCGGCATCACCGAGGAGCAGGTGGAGCGCGAGGGCATACCCATCCCCCTGCGCGACTACTGCCCGCAGTCCTTAGAAGAGAAAATCATCTGCTACGCCGATAAGTTCTACTCTAAGAGCCACTTGGGCGAGACCCTCTCCATAGACCATATCCGCCGCAATATCTGGAAATACGGACACGACTCCATCGTCCGCTGGGAAGCGTTGGAAAGACTTTGTCAGTAACGAACGCCGAGCAAAGCAGAAAAATCAGAAAAAGTGAAAACTCTCCCCTAAGGTCAACTTGCAGGAGTCCGCATAAAGCAGTACTTTTGCAGCGGATTCAAATAATGCGCATTATTGGATGAACTTACACAAATTAACCATCGGAGAGTTTTCACGACTATGCAGAGTAACCATTAAGACTATCCGCCACTACGAGAAGATAGGGTTGCTCTGTCCGAAAAAGGTAGATCACTACAGCGGTTATCGTTACTATACTGTAGGACAAATGCAGCGGATGCTCACTATCCGCCAACTGAAAGAACTCGGGTTCTCGCTGGAGGAGATAGCAACGCTGTTCAACGATTCCTCCTATTTCCCCGACGCGTATATGTTGGCGGAGAAGATCGACGAGACGGAGCAACAGATTCAAGCCTTGCTCCACCGTCAATCCCGTCTGCAGGTCTTGTTAGACTCTCGCAAACACCACGAACAAATGGAAAAAATAACGATTCAAAGTCTCCCGGGATGCACCGTAGCATCCTACAAAGGTACCATCCCTTCCTACAATGACCTCGGTCGGCTCTGCTGCGAAGTTATCGGACCCGAGATGCAACGCTTGGGTTGCGAATGTACGGAGCCCGGGTTCTGCTTCACCCGCGAACTGAACAAGGAATATACGCCTACCGACATTGCCATCGAATACTGCGAAGCGGTGAAGGAAGTGCGCGCCGACTCCGCACTCATTCAGTGCTACGAACTGGCGCCGGTAGAGAAAGCCATCTGCTACAAGCACTACGGTCCTTACGACAAGCTATACGAGAGTTATTGCGAACTCTTCTCCTATGCGCAACGCGAGGGGTATGAGATATTGGAGGCTCCGCGCGCCGTCTATGTGGATGGCATTTGGAATCAGGAAGACCCCGCCAAATGGCTCACTATCATTCAGTTGCCCGTAAAGCAATAGCACTCACGCGCATCCATAGAAAAAGGATAAAAGACTGCCCTATCCCAAGCAATCAGTCTTTTATCCTTTATTTTATGGGCAATAGGTTAAGATACATGCGTGTAGGTTACAAGAGTCGGTTTTGACTCGGTATAGTCTCGTATTAGAACCGAGCAGAAACCGAGCAGGAACCGAGCAGGAACCGAGTTAAACTGCTGAAGTGTAGGAGGTTTAGAAATGAGAACAAGATCAAGACTAATAATCTCGTATTGACTCCACGTTTATTCGCAAGAGGCTGCCCAACTCAACTTGTTAGGCAGCCTCTTTTTCAATCATGTCATGTCGCAGAGTAGAGTTAGTGAGTAGTTAGCGATTAATTAGTGATTAGTTAGTGCTTATCGACCCTCGAACGATACTCTACCGACCCGCGAAAGACCCGCGAAAACTATACCGTCGTAGGAAATGTGTTGTGCAGCACAAAATACACTTTTTTATCGAAAACGCTTGCACAATTCAAAGAAAAGCAGCATCTTTGCAACCGAAACCAAAGATGGGGCTGCGGGTGGGGCTCACGCCGAACCGATACCAACCAAGTAGCGAACAAGCGCAAGTCCGCACACGCCGAACATTGAGGTTTCAGCATAATTTATTGATAAAAGCGTTTATTGGCGCTTGTTTTGGTACTTGGGAAATCTGCAATTTTCACTACCCAGAGCAAGAATGGCAATGAACGCCTGCAGGATATGATTAGTCCTTTCGTCCATGTACGAAGATTATCATATTCGGCGTGGGCGTTTGGATTGTTTATTTTTGTAGAAGGGTTTTGCAGAGCCTCCAAGTAGAGAATAAGCAAAGAGAGACTCCACGCTTTTTGTTTGTATAAAACTTGCCTGTATGGAGTCAATGGGTAACAACAGTTGCGCCCGACACGTATATTAGGGAGTTCTTATGAGACAAAAAACAATTTTCTTCGTCGCCTTATTTTGTGTATTAGGCTGGTGCTTTGTAAGTTGTGAGTCAAGAAACGAGCCAAGTCCGGAGAATGAAGGAAGTGCAACCTTTGTAGGCAAACCTTTTTCCATTGCCGCGGATAAGCAAGTTGTATTCTCTCCGGGAAACTTACAGTATATCCAAAGCACTAAGACATGGGCGTTTGCTTCACAACAATACTCATTCTTAGGGACTGCCAATGTTGTAGGGGCAAAGAAGTATCAGATGGTGATGTTTATGGAAGAAGTAAATCCGGCGAAGCATTGGCTGATACGATTGACCTCTTTGGTTGGAGTGCAAATAAAGGTAGTTCTACGTGGGGTATTGATATTTCTACCGAAGAAAACGATTATAGAGGCGTTTTTGTAGATTGGGGAAAGAATATCGGAGACGGAAAGACTTGGCGTACATTGAGTGCAGAAGAGTGGAATTACCTTCTTGTCAGTCGTGCGGACGCAAGTAGCAAATACGGGGTTGCACGCATTCTAATCAACGACACAGAGTATGCTAATGGTTTGGTCTTGCTACCAGACTCTTGGATTTGTCCTGACAATATACGTTTTAAGAGTGGTATGAACACCCAAAAAAGGAAGAAGGGAAACCGGAATCTTTTGTAAAAGCATATGCTGATTATCAAACATTTACTCTCGCACAATGGACTCAATTAGAGTCTGCCGGAGCCGTATTTCTACCTGCTGCGGGTGGAAGAGATGGAGCATATGTAGGTTATATCCAACGAAGCGGATGTTATTGGTCCAATTATGAAGGTAATGGAAGTGCTTATTACCTCCTCTTCGATAGAAAGCAATTATTGCCGCAGTATCTTAGCCTTCGCTACTACGGACATTCCGTCAGACTCGTGAAAGATTTATAAGGCATATCGGATATGTTTAAAAAGACTGTCTGACAAGTCCTATGAAGTACTGCCACTAAGGACGCAGGCGTCTCGTCTGCGGGCGTTTGGGAACAAAACGAAGGTTTTTGCGTTGATTTTCACCTCTCGTAAGCAATTATCATACACAAAAAGACTGCATAAGATAAAAGAAACGCTGCCGCTCATCTACAAAGATAAGCGGCAGCGCGTTTTGTATAGCATTTATCAACTATTTATCCAATGGTAGGTCTTTGAAATAGCCGGTGAAGTCCGACCAATCTTCCACACGGAAAGCGCGAATATCTCGCACGGAATCCCTAAACCAAGGAGTTGCTTGCAACGCATTCATTGCCATCGTAAGGTTGAGCATATTTCCCTCTTTGGTCATATACACGCTACCCTGTACACGATAGAAACCAAACTGCTCCAAGATATTGCTTATCTCAAAGTAGGCATTGTTGTAGGGTTCTCCATAGTTAGCCTTCAAATCGGCTACTACCATATCAAAACTGATAGCAAACATCCCTTACTCAACACTAAAGAAACGTTCTTCTCCAAAGAAGATGCGACCTTCTGCATCCTCAATGGCAATTTCTGTGCCCAAGAAAGGATTTTGACGAATCTTGATAATCTTTCCGGCTACTTTCTCTTTCAATCCTGTCAAATCAGGCTTTGCATAAACCACTTGTCCTGCACTCATAATTTCCTCCTTTCTATTTTATTCGTGGGCAAAGATACTGCTTTTTTCTGAATTGTGCAAAAAAAGTTCGTTTTTTTCCTCATTTTTAGCCCCGATGGGTCGGGGCGTCCCTGACATTACCGCGGGCGATACGCCCGCGTCCCCAGTGGCTTTTCAGCCCCGACAGGTCGCGGGCGCACCCGGACATTCTATGGTGCGGCCTGGAGACCGCACCTCCATTGTTCCCCGCCCCCAGCCCCCTCCCCGCAAGCGGGGCGGGGGAGTTTGGCTGCGCACCCAGTGATTTTTTTAGCAGGCGGGGGAGTTTTGCTGCGCCCCCGGACGGGCATCCCTATCCGCTATAACCGCACTTCCTCCCCTTTCTTTGGTATTTCTATGCCGCGGAAGCCTGCCTCGTAGAGGTGGTCTTTGTACGCCTCCTGCGCGGTCTGCTCGCCGTGGACGATGAACGTGCGGCGGACGGCTTCGATGTTGAGCGAGCGGGTGAGGTAGTCTATCATCTCGCGGTAGTCGCCGTGCCCCGAGAAGCCCTCTATCTTGCTCACCTGCGCCTTTATCTTGCGGTCGTAGCCGAAGATACTCACCCACTTGAGCGTCGGGTCTTGTATGCGTGCGCCGAGCGAAGTGGGCGTGCAGTAGCCCACCAGCAGGATGGTGCACCGCGGGTCGGAGATATGGTTCGCCACATGGTGCTTCACCCTACCCGCCTCCAGCATGCCAGAGGCGGAGATGATGATACAAGGGTCGGGGTTGTTGTTGAGCGCTTTCGACTGGTTGATGTCGGTGATATAGTGCAGCGTGTTGAAGCCGAAGGGGTCGTCGTCGAAGCGCAACACGTCTTGCACATCGGCGTTCAGTTCGCTCAGGTACATGCGGAAGATATGAGTAGCATTGACCGACAGCGGCGAATCGACATACACGGGTATCTTCGGCAGCCGCCCTTCGTTGTAGAGTTGGTTGAGCACGTACACTATCTCCTGCGTGCGCCCGACGGAGAAACTGGGGATGATGAGTTTGCCTTTCTTATAGACGCAGGTGCTCTCCACCACGCCGAGCAACTCCTCCTCGCTGACCAGCGTGTCGTCGTGCAGACGGTCGCCGTAGGTGGACTCGCAGATGAGGTAGTCGCACTGCGGGAACAGTTGCGGCGAGCAGAGGATATGGCTATGCAGCCGCCCGATGTCGCCCGTGTAGGCAATGCGTTTCCATTCGCCTTTGGCTTGCGGTCCGCGCGGGTGCTCGCCCTCCCATATATCTAATGAGCAGATGGCGGAGCCGAGCATGTGCCCCGAGTTGGTGAAGGTGAGGAACACGTCGTCCGTCAGGCGGAAACGGCGGTCGTAGGGCACGGTGATGAAGTGCTGCATTGAGCGCTCCACGTGGTTGTTGTCGTAGAGCGGCTGAATCTTCGGCTGGTGAAGGCGGTCCATCTTCTTGTTGTACCAGCGCACGTCCTGCGCTTGGATGAAGGCGGTGTCTTGCAGCATGATGGCACATAGGTCGCGCGTGGCGGGGGTGCAGATGACCTCGCCGCGGAAGCCCTCTTTGTAGATGTAGGGAATCAAGCCCGAGTGGTCGATATGGGCGTGGGAGAGCACGACATAGTCTATCTGCCGCGGGTCGAAACCGAGGTCGCGGTTCGCCGCGTCGGTCTCCATGCCTTTGCCTTGGTACATGCCGCAGTCGAGCAGGATACGCACGCCGCGGTCGGTGGTGATGAGGTGTTTGCTGCCGGTAACCTCGTTGGCAGCGCCGAGAAACTGTATCTTCATGGTGTGATATATTGGTTAAAAACAGTAAAATTATTCCTACTAATATGAGGTAATTTGCATAGAAAATATGTTTATTACAAGTAGAAAACCACGCAAAGATACATATTTATTTTGATATACACAACATTCCCGTAGTTTTAGAACACAAAATTCCGTCTTTTGTTATGCAAGTTTTCCTCAAATATGAAATAAAATTGAACTTTGACACACCTAAATTTTGCTTCTTCAAAAACTTTGACTAAATTGCACACAAAATTGCATTTGCTGTTAGATAGTACACATACGACCCAAAAGCAACGAATCCACAAAAAAACGCAAATTTATTTGCATATTTCGGAAAAAAGCAGTACCTTTGTGGCGACTTTTGTGGTCTATAACAAACTGAGGTGCAAACGGCACCCAAAAACACTTTTTGAACCAATGAATATAGTAAGAAAGGAGATTGCTCTCCCCGATGGGCGAGTCATCACGCTGGAGACCGGCAAACTGGCAAAACAAGCCGACGGTGCGGTGATGGCGACGCTCGGCAACACCATGGTGCTTGCTACAGTATGCTCCGCAAAGGATGCAATGCCCGGTACGGATTTCATGCCGCTGACCGTGGAGTACAAAGAGAAATTTGCTTCGGCAGGTCGTTTCCCCGGCGGTTTCACTCGCCGCGAAGGCAAAGCGTCGGATTATGAAATCCTGATTGCCCGCCTCATCGACCGCGCCCTGCGCCCCCTCTTCCCCGCGAACTACCACGCGGACACTTTCGTAAACGTTACTCTCTATTCGGCTGACGGCATCGACATGCCGGAGTCTATCGCCGGCTTGGCAGCCGGTGCCGCATTGGCATGCTCCGACATCCCCTTCGAGGGTCCCGTTTCCGAGGTGCGCGTGGCGCGCGTGAACGGCGAGATGGTCATCAACCCCACCTTCGAGCAGTGCGAGAACGCTGACCTCGAACTCATGGTGGCTGCCACCTACGACAACATCATGATGGTGGAAGGCGAGATGAAAGAGGTGCCCGAAGCAGTGATGCTGGAGGCTATCCGCGCTGCACACGAGGCTATCAAGCCACAGTGCCTCGCCCTCAACGAGATGATGGCGGCATACGGCAAGACCGTGAAACGCGAGTACTGCCACGAGGTGAACGACGACGAGTTGCGCCAAGCTGTGCACGACTTCTCCTACACCCGCGCCTACGCGCAGGCTACCGCTGCCGACACCGACAAGCACCACCGCGAGGAGATGTTCGCGCAAATCTGCGAGGACTTCAAGACCGAGAAAGCCGACTATATGGCATCCCGCGCCGAGGCGCTGGGCATAGAGGTGGACGAGGTTGCCGCTATGGTTGACCGCTACTACCACGACGTAGAGAAAGAGGCAATGCGCCGCGCTGTGCTCGACGAGGGCAAGCGTCTCGATGGTCGTAAGACCACCGACATCCGCCCCATCTGGTGCGAGGTAAGCCCGCTGCCCGGACCTCACGGAAGCAGTATCTTCACCCGCGGCGAGACCCAGTCGCTCTCTACCGTAACGCTCGGCACCAGCCGCGATGAGAAGATGATTGACGAAGCGCTCATCCAAGGCTCCGACCGCTTCCTGCTCCATTATAACTTCCCGCCCTTCGCTACCGGCGAGGCGAAGCCCCAACGCGGTGTAGGTCGTCGCGAGATAGGACACGGCAACTTGGCGTGCCGCGCGCTGAAGAACATGATTCCCGCCGACTTCCCCTACAGCATCCGCGTGGTGAGCGACATCCTCGAGTCCAACGGCTCGTCCTCTATGGCGACCGTCTGCGCAGGCACACTCGCCCTCATGGACGCCGGTGTACCCATCAAGAAACCCGTCAGCGGTATCGCTATGGGACTTATCTCCGAGTGCAAAGGCACGAAATACGCCATCCTGAGCGACATCCTCGGCGATGAGGACCACCTCGGCGACATGGACTTCAAGACCACGGGTACACGCGACGGTCTGACCGCTTGCCAGATGGATATCAAGGTGGACGGACTCAGTTACGAGATACTGGAGAACGCGCTCGCGCAAGCACACCAAGCGCGTATGTATATCCTCGACAAGATTCTCGAGACCATGCCCGCTCCGCGTCCGGACCTCAAGCCGCACGCACCGCGTATCGTTACCTTCATGATTCCGAAGGATATGATTGGTGCTGTCATTGGCCCCGGCGGTAAGATTATCCAAGGTATCCAAGCAGAGACAGGTGCTGTCGTTTCTATCGACGAGGTAGAGGAAGGCGGTCGCGTGGAGGTAGCCAGCAACAACGGTGCCGCTATGGAAGCCGCTGTGGCAAAAATCAAAGCCATCGTAGCCCTGCCCGAGGTAGGCGAAGAGTACGAGGCAACGGTGAAATCCATCATGCCCTATGGCTGCTTCGTAGAGTTCATGCCGGGCAAGGAAGGTCTGCTCCATATCTCCGAGATAGACTGGAAACGCTACGAGACCATGGAGGAGACGGGTCTCCACGAGGGCGACAAGATACGTATCAAATTGCTCGAAGTGGATGAGAAGACGGGCAAGTTCCGTCTCAGCGCCAAAGCCCTGAAGTCCAAACCCGAAGGCTACGTAGAGCAAGAACGCCCTGCTCGCGGAGGCGACCGCGGACCCCGCCCCGAGCGCAGAGGTCCCCGTCCCGAACGCGCTGACCGTGGCGAACGTCCCTTCCGCGGAGGTGATGCCGACGGCGCACGCCTCGACCGTAGACACTAATCAACGATTACAGTCTCGGCTGCCCAATGGGGCAGCCGAGATGGTTTTTAGCGTTGCTGTTCTTTCTGGTACGCAGGCATCTCCGCCTGCTAACACATAGACATATAATAATCTTGTTTTTAAATAATTACCATATAACTATTCGTATAATTTCTCCTTGCAGTGAAGAAATAATCAATGAACAATTACACGGTAGTTACACATAAATTCGTAAATCTTAAATCATATGTTGTATATTCCTGCTCCTGAAGGCAAGCGCCTTGTTTGGTATTTATCGATGGAAGAGTATCTGGCGCAGCATGCGACGGAGGATGTGTTCTTCTCGTGGGTGGTGGCACCGACCGTGATTTTCGGTCGGCACCAAGTGATGGAGGCAGAGGTGAACATGCCCTACTGCCAATCGCACGGCGTGCAGATGTATCGTCGCAAGAGCGGCGGGGGTTGCGTGTATTCGGACGAGGGGAACCTGATGCTCTCGTACATCACGCCGAACACGCACTCGGAGCAGGTGTTTCAGTGGTATTTAGACACGGTGGCAGACGCGCTGAAAGGGATGGGTTTCCCCGCGGCGAAGACGGAGCACAACGACGTGCTGATAGGCGACAGGAAAGTGTCGGGCAACGCATGCTACGCGCTGCCAACGGGGACGATAGTGCACGGGACGATGCTCTACAACGTGGACTTCGCCGCGCTGCAAGAAGCGATAACGCCGTCGCATGAGAAACTGGCAAAACACGGGGTGCAGTCGGTGCGGCAACGGGTGGTGAACCTGAAGGAATTGGACAATGCGGGCGAGGGGTGCCCTGCGCTGCGGGATATTCGTGCGCTGGCGGACTACTTCGCGTCGCGGCTGTGCGACCGCACACGCGAACTGACAGAGGAAGA
This sequence comes from Paludibacteraceae bacterium, assembly GCA_051870915.1. Lineage (GTDB taxonomy): Bacteria > Bacteroidota > Bacteroidia > Bacteroidales > Paludibacteraceae > Colicola. The sequence continues at coordinate 41,199 of JBJECI010000005.1, read as the reverse complement.
GATACGGGGAATAGACGTGTTGGAGCAGACGTACCTTGAGCCTGAGTTTATCAAGGGACTTTAACGTGTAATTGACGTGTAATTATTCGTTAATTTATTTATTAAGGTGAACTCGAGATAAGATACCTATACGACAATTCTTTTATTTCAACAAAAAATTCCAAAAATTATTCAAATACTTTTTTTCTTTAACGTATAATTGACGTGTAATTATTCGTTAATTCATTACCAAAAACCAAATTAGTCTTTGAGTGTTGAGAAAGAGGCCTTCTAAGCAGTTTGTTGGGTAGCCTCTTTTTGTTTGTGAATGGCTTATAAGGTGCTACAATCATCGCAAAAACCTTCGTTTTGTTCCAAAACGCCCGCCCGCGACATGTCGGGGTGTCCCCAGTGGCTACGCTTCATAGGACTTGTTAGACAGCCTCAACGTTTTACAAATCTTTAGTTTTTACAAATTGAGTCTCGCGAGGAGGTGGAAATCGGTGCGGGTTTGTGCTATTTGGCGCAGGCTCGCTGTGTTTTTGGAATAGATGGTCTCGCTGGCGCGGAGGTAGAAAGTGAGCATGGAGGCGGCTTGCCATCGGAGGTTGAGGTAGAGTCGCACGCCCTGCCCATAGACGAAGGGCGAAGAGTAGGCGTAGAGGACGTCGTGCTCGTAGGTGTAGATACGGTTGGCGTAGTTGCGCGCGTCGAAGAGTTGGACGCGACCGCCGAGGGCGACGGGGGCTTGGCGGAAGGTGTAGTCGATGTCCTGCAAGAGGGAGACGCCCCATGTGAGGGCGCGGGTGGTGTCGGCGGCGAGGTTGCATTCCGCCTGCGTGCGCAAGTCCCATCCGCCGCCGCTCCAAGCGTAGGTGAGCCGCCCGCTGTACAAGCCCTTTCGCCCTTTCTCGCGGGCACGGAGGCGCAGGGTGAGGCGGTGGGCAGGCGCGGGCGTGTAGGCGGCTTCGCCCATCGCCTCGTAGCCCCACGAGGGGGCGAAAGGAATGCCGTACTTCACGCCCGAGAAGCGGAAGACATCGGCATACAGGGCGAAGTGCCAGCGGCGTAAGCGACTAATATCCAGTCCGATATAGCCACCCTGCTCGTCGTTGAGGCGGCTTGTCTCGCTGAACGCGTAGCCGAGGGTGTTGTCGAAGAAAGGGGAGTAGTAGCGGTAGAGCGCGATGAGCCCGATACCGTTGACGGGGGTCATGCGGCAGCCGAGTTCGAGCCCAACGCCCCAGCGGGTGTTCTGCGCGGTGGCGAGTTCGCCGAAGAGGTCGTATCTGCCGAAGTTGTAGCGGGCGTTGACGCCCAAGACGGTTTGGCGTATTCCTCTGAAATAGTGCGCGTTATAGCCTGTGTTGCGAAAGAGGCGGAGGGTGTCGGAATAGATGTTCTCCGCGAGGGTGATGCCCATCTTGAACTGCTTGTGGCGGAGGGTGAAGTTGCCGCCAAGGACGTGCCGCCACGTGCTGTCGTTGGCGCGCTGCATGCTGTAGAGTGCGGAGAGGTCGAAGCGCGTCTGCCCCTTGCGCCAGCGGGCAGTGGCGCCCACGCCGTGCAGTCCCGCATCGTCGGTGCTGCTGTAGCGGCGGAGTCCCTCCACGGCGTTGCCCGCGGTGAGGACGTAGGCGGAACGCCCCATGCGGAAGGGCTGCGCGAAGACCAGTCCCTGCCCGAAAGAGGCTTGGAAATTGCCGGCGACGAGGGTGTGGAGGGCACCGAGGTCGCTCAGTTGGAGGTAGGCGCCGTAGGTCATGTCGGTTGCCCTTCCGCCCGCGGGGCGGCGCAGCGTGGCGCCGAACTGCACCTGCCGACGGTAGCGGAAACGGTAGCGTGCCTGCACGAACACAGGGTCGGCGGTCTTGCTGTCGAGGTTTAGCGGCTGCGCCTCTTCGATGTTGCGCGCGTCGAGCCGCAGCAGCACTTCGTGCTTGGCATGGCGGAAGACCTCGCGGATGTTCAGGCTGTCCTGCTCCGCCACGGGGCAGACCGTGGCGAAGGCGCAGAGGTTGCGGATGTCGTACTCCGCCAAACAGGGAATCAACTGTAATTCAGTCAGTTCCTGCATGGGATGTTCGTAGATATAGAGAAGGATGGCGTCTATCTGCTGGTCGCTGAGGAAGCGCAGTTGCTGCAGGTCAGCGGCGGTGGCGCGGTTGAGGTCGATGGGGTTCGCCGCCATCTCTTGGAGGTCGGTCTGAATCTCCTCCCAGTCGGCTTCGCCGTCCTCCGCGAGTTGGGTGAAGATGTCGTTGATGACCCATTGCAGCGGCACCTGCTCCGCGCGGCAGACGCTCGCCGAGAGCGTGAGCAGCAGGCATATGGCGCGGGCGGCGTGTCTCATAGCTGTCAGTCGCAGAGTGAGAAGAGGTCGGCACGCGGGTTGACCAGCATGACGGGGACGAGGGAACGTTGGATGGCTTTGCGCTCGGGCGGTCCGAAGAGGAGGTCGTCGAGCCCGTACTCGCGGCTGGCGGTCAGGATGAGCAGGTCGTGTTGGAAGTCGCGCTGGCGCTCGCTCGCCTCGCGCGTGATGCCGAAACTGTCTTTCTTCGCCTCCTGCACCTCGTAGGAGATGGCGACGCCCGTGCGCTCCGAGATACTGCGGATGTGCGTCAGGATTCTGTTCACGTTCTGCTGCGCCTTGGAGCCGTAGTCGTGGGCTTTGAGGAGGATGATATGCGCCCCAGTCTTGCGGGCGAGGTAGGTGCAAATCTCCGCCTTATAGACCTCTTCTTCCAGCATCGAGACGGGGACGAGCAGACGGCGCAACGGCTTGATATTCATCGTGTTCGTTATAAACACATACGGCCGCCGCTCCTCGCGGCAGTCATTCAAGTGTTGCTGAATGGTGCGACTCCGATTCGCACATTCAATCAATCGGATATCGGGATTATCGGTCAGGATGGGATTCATGTCGGCGACTTGAAACTTGAAACTTGAAACTTGAAACTTATTTGATAGCCCGTTGGTTCAACTGCTTGTGGTATTGGTTGGCAGCATTGGCGTGCGTGCCGTAGGTGGCAGAGAAGATGTGCGTGCCCGAGAAATCGGGGTTGGCGCACATGTAGAGGTAGTTGGTCTTGGGCGCATTCAACACAAAATCAATGGTTTCGCCGTTCGGGCAACGGATAGGTCCGGGGGGCAGCCCGCGGTACTTGTAGGTGTTGTAGGGCGAGTCAATCTCCAGATGTCGCTTGAGCACACGGCGCAGTTTGAGGTCTCCGGTGGCGTAGATGACCGTCGGGCACGCCTGCATGAGCATGCCTTTGTGGAGGCGGTTGAGATAGAGGCTGGCGATGATGGGCATCTCCTCTTTGTTGTGGGTCTCGCCCTCCACGATGGAGGCGAGGATGGCGACCTCGGTCGGGGTGAGCCCGATGGAATCTGCTTTGTGGCGGCGCTCGTCGGTCCAGAACTTGTTGTACTCGCGCGCCATGCGGCGGAAGAGGTCGTCGGGGGTGATGGTCCAATAGACCTCGTAGGTGTTGGGCAGGAAGAGGCAGAGCGAGGTCTCGCGGTTGAGCCCGAACTGCGCCATGTATTGGTCGTCTTCCAGCCGCGTGATGATGTCTATGCTGTCCATCATGAGGCTTTTGGAGAGTTTCCCCGCCAACTGCTCGCGCGTGCGGATATAGTGGTTAAACGTCAGATTGACAGGCGTTTCCTCGCCGTACATCAGGCGATGGATGAAGTACTTATCGCCCATCTCCGTGGGGAAACGGTAGTAGCCGGGCTCGGGGTGGGTGAAGCCCATGCGGCGGCTGTGGAGGTCGAAGTTGAAAAGCGAGGCGATGGTGTAGTCCTCTTGCACGAGGTTGAGCACCGAATCGGTGGTCGCCGAAGGATAGATATGATAGCCGTGCTTCTCGCCGTCCTTGGAACGGAAGTTGCTGACATTCAATCGATAATACTGCTCAAAGCAGATAGTTGCCACGATGGCAACCAAGAAAACGGCAATGCCGATGAGTATGCGTTTGGTTTGACTTTTCATAGTGAAATCTTTTTTGTGGTGTTCAATCGAATTTTAACATATAATTATCGTAAATTATTCGTCTAATTTTTTCATAGCACAATTATATGGGTTAATTACATGAGAATGCTTGCATCCCGACTAGTCGGGATTATATGTTAGTAGGGATTCGGGTGCGAGCGGTCTTTTATAGGTTTGCATTGTAGTAAGCGGGGTTGCCGGTAACCTCTTCGCCGACAAAATCGGGTTTGCGAAACGGAGTATCCACCGTAGGGAGTTCCAACTCGGCAATACGCAGCCCCTCATGGCTGCCGTGGAACACATCCACCTCCCATTTCAGGTCTGCCTCGTCGGCAGGCACGATGTAGCGGGTCTTGCTAATCACGCCCGGCAGACACAAACGAAGCAATTGCCGTGCATCCTGCACGTCAATCTCTTTTTCCCACTCGAAGCGCTCGAGGGTCTGACTGTTTTCGGTGGACTTGATGGTTAGGAACGCGCGTGTGTCGCGTATGCGTACGCGAATGGTACGCGCAGGCTCTTTGGACAGATAGCCTTGTTCAATCTCATACTGACGGGTCGCTTGGGTAAGGAACGAGTCGCTCACCACAAGAAACTTACGTTCAATCTCGGTATTCTTCATCAAAACAACATTTCTGAAAGGGGACCGTGGGGAAGTCGTGTCCGCTGATTTAATTCTCACAATTGTACGCGAACCGCCTTTCAATTATACTTCTTTTTCGGAGGGCTTTTTCGTCTCTATGTATCCTCTTTTTTAGGGGATATAGCCCTCCATTGCTTACATTCTTTTCAAATCGGGTGCAAAATTACGTTTTTTTTCTGAAATACGCAAAAAAATCCCTGAAAAATTTGTGTATATCAGAAAAAAGTTGTAATTTTGCAACCGCATTTGGCAAAAACGGTATGTTTTCTGCTCAAAAGCCCTAAAAACTTGAAACTTGATACTTGAAACTTGTTTATCCCAACGTAATCGGGGAAAACTTGATACTTCAACAAGGAGAGATGGGTGAGTGGCTTAAACCAACAGTTTGCTAAACTGTCGTACGGGTAACCGTACCGGGGGTTCGAATCCCCCTTTCTCCGCCAAAACGAAAATAGAGGTGTAGCCTCTATTTTTTGCTTATTACGATATACCACAAAGAATTTATGGGCTCTATAGCAGTAGAAGAAGAGGTTCTGCGTCCTGTCGAGATTATTATTCGTTCTATTCGCGATGATTTGCAGTCGGGTGTTTTGCAGCCGGGTATGCGTCTGCCCGCTGAGCGGAAGATGGCTGAACGGTTTGGAGTAGGCAGAATCCATGTGCGCGAAGCGTTAAGCAAGTTAGAAACTTACGGCATTATTAGGACTCTTCCGCAGAGCGGGAGTGTGATAGTGGGGCTGGATATATCCGCTATTGACGGGTTGCTGACAGATGTGTTACGCCTTCACAAGCCTGATTTCGCTGCATTGGCAGAAATGCGTGTATTATTGGAGGTCAACTCTGCTCGTTTCTGCGCGGAGCGCCACACGGACGAAGAGCTTCAGGAGATTGAGGATGCTTTGGAGAACTACAAACAGGCATACGAAAAGCAACAACCCAATGAGATTAACGCCACTGATTTTCAATTGCACCGCTGTATAGCCCGCGGCGCGCACAACTCGGTGCTTCATTCCATGATGTTGATTATCACGCCTGAGATAACTGATATATTCCACAAAGAGAACGTATGCGACACCTTGGATAAGACTGCCTACCAACAGCATTGCGACCTCGTAAATCTTATTCGTGAACGCCGAAGTTCAGACGCCGCTGAACTCATGCAGAAGCACCTATCAGGCATGCTCAACTATGCCCAAAAGTTGAGAAAATAAAAAAAAGACATTTTTTTGTCCAAATAATTTGGTCAACCAATTTATTTTTCGTACCTTTGCACGAAAATAAGATTGGTTGACCAAATTTATTTATAGTCATCAACCTAAGAAACAACCTAACTTATACCTCTAAATCTATACAGACATGCGCAAAACAACTCTTCTCCTTTTCTCTTTGATGCTGTCTCTTGGAATGTGGGCAGCGCATCCTTGTATATCGCTCAGTCCGGACGGCGTGGAAAAGATACGCGAGTCGCTGGGCAAATACGAACAGTTCGACCGTTCGTATGCCTATGCGTTGCAGGAAGCCGATGCCGCGTTGGAAAGCGGGATAGACGTGCCTGTCCCCAAAGATGCTGCCGGAGGCTACACACACGAACAGCATAAGAAAAACTACTATGCCATGTACTATGCGGGCATCGTGTATCAAATAACAGAAGAAAAGAAATACGCAGACTATGTATGTAGGATGTTGCATGAGTACGCCAAACTCTACCCCACCCTCGGGCAGCACCCCTATGTGGGTTCTCCTGTGCCCGGGCGATTGTTTTGGCAGACGCTGAATGAATCGGTATGGTTAGTACACACAGCGATGGCGTATGACTGTGTGTATGATTACATGCCTGCCAAGGAGCGTGCTTTTGTGGAGAAAAACCTGTTTCTGCCTATCGCTCGCTTTATTGAGCAAGGGACTCCCGCCAACTACAAGACTTTCAATCGCATGCACAACCATGCGACATGGGCAAATGCCGCAGTGGGTATGATAGGATATGTGATGGGGAATCAAGACCTGATAGACCGCGCCTTGTATGGTAGCGAGAAAGACGGCAAAAGCGGTTTTTTGTTGCAGTTAGAGAAACTCTTCTCGCCGGATGGTTATTTCACGGAAGGTGCTTACTACCTACGCTATGCGATATGGCCGTTTATGCTCTTTGGGCAAGCCATAGACCTTTGTCAACCCGAGTTGGCGATATTCGAGCGCAGGGACGGTATTCTGCTCAAAGCGATGAACGGGCTGATAGAGCAAGCCTACGATGGCACAATCCTTCGCATGAACGATGCGTTAGAAAAGACCTATTCCACCCAAGAGATAGTATGTGCGTTGGATATTGCATACTATGTCAGTCGCCGTCCTGAGTTGCTGGATATAGCCTCCCAACAGTCCACTTACACTTTGTCGGCGGCGGGTATCACGACTGCTATTGCGGTGGCGGAAGGCAAGGGGCAACCGTTTGAGTACCACTCCATGCTGCTGCGAGACGGAGAGTTTGGTGAGAAAGGCGGTGTAGCACTTATGCGCAGCCATAGCGAGAAAGACATGCTGCTTACCATGAAAGCCACGTCTCACGGGCTTTCGCACGGGCATTACGACAAGTTGACCTTTGCCCTATACGACAACCACCATGAGATACTGACCGACTACGGCGCAGCCCGTTTCCTGAATATAGAGTCGAAGTCCGGCGGGCGATATACCCATGAGAACGATACGTATGCTATGCAGACCATCGCACACAACACCTTGGTGGCGGACGAGACCTCGCATTTTCATGCCGACTACGACACCTCTATGCTGTATGCGAGCCAAATCAATTATGCTCATTTCACGGATAGCATACAGATAGTATCTGCCACCGACAACAATGCCTACCATGCGGAGGGGATAGGAATGGACAGAACGATAGCGTTGATAGAGCATCCTCAATTGGACTTCCCTATCACCATAGATATCATGCGCGCGCACGCGAAAGCAGAACACACCTATGACTTGCCGTTCCACTACAATGGTCAACTGATTTGGAGTTCGTTCCCGTATACAAGAGAGGCTAAGATGTTAGTTCCCATGGGGACGCAGTACGGCTATGAGCATCTTTGGTTGGAGAAGAGACATGAAGATATAGACGGCTTGGTGCAGTTTACATGGCTGCTTGGCGACCGTTTCTACAGCGTCAGTTCGCTGTTAGAGCACGGCGAGGTATATCTGACACGGTTGGGTGCCAATGACCCCGATATGAACCTAAGGAGCGAGCCCGCGGTGATTCTGCGCCAACCTGCGCAGAAAGACTATACCTTTGTCAGCATAGTAGAGCCTCACGGGCTGTATGACTTGAACTTGGAACTCACCAAGAAGGCATATAGCCGAGTGAAGGCGATAGAGTTGCTCATGGATAACGAGCAATATACCGCGGTGCGGGTACAATTCCGCCAAGAGGTATCTCCGATGTTGCTGATAGTGGCGCATGAAGACGCAACGGAGGACCAAGAGCACTCCGTAAACATAGGCGGGGAAACGTATCGTTGGACAGGCAATTATCACCTTATTTATTAACATAAAATCTAATGATTATGAAAACTTGCAGTCAGAGTTTTGTTTATGCGAAGGATGTAGCATGGGAGAATCCCGCTCCGGGCATCCGTCGTCAGGTAATGGCGTATGATGGTCAACTGATGTTGGTGAAGGTATGCTTTGAGAAAGGTGCCGTGGGCACTCCTCACGCGCATTACCACTCGCAGGCGACTTACGTAGCCAGCGGGAAGTTTGAGTTGCAGATAGGCGAGGAGAAGAAAACTCTCTCCACAGGCGATGCGTACTATATAGCCCCCGATGAGTTGCATGGCTGCGTATGCTTGGAGGAAGGCATCTTGATAGACACCTTCTCACCTATGCGTGCAGACTTCCTAAAATAGCGTGCTATGAAGATTAAAGGATTACGTTGGTGGGTATTGTCGCTCATCGTTCTTGTTACGATCATCAACTATCTTGATCGGAATACCTTGGGTATCATGTGGGCGGAGATTGTGCGAGATCTCGGTCTGATAGATGCCGAAGGGCTGAGCGAGGCAGAGTTCAACAGTCGCAGCAAAGAACTGTTTGCCTATATCAACATGTTCTTCATGGTGGCCTATGGAATCTCTCAGATGCTGTCGGGTAAACTATACGACAAGATAGGCACCCGCAAAGGTTTCACCATCTCGGCGCTGGTATGGGGTATCTCTGATGCGTTGATGAGCCTTGCCGGTGGTGTGAAGTCGATATGCGGTTTTCGCGCGGGCTTAGGCTTGGGTGTAGCCGGTCCGTGGCCGGGCACGGTGAAGAGCAATGCGGAGTGGTTTCCGCAGAAAGAGCGAGCGATGGCACAAGGACTATTCAACGCCGGTGCATCCGTAGGCGCTATATTGGCTCCGATACTGATTGCACTTATCTGCACGGCAGTAGGCTGGAAACTGACGTTTGTGATTATTGGTTTGCTGGCTCCGCTATGGGTCATTCCTTGGCTAATACTGAACAAGAAAGGACCGAAAGAGCATCCGATGATTACGGATGCGGAGCGCGAATATATCATCAGCGGTCAGCCGGAGGCTACGGTGAAGCAGGACAAGGGGCTGAGTTGGGGTCAGTTGCTGTCGAAGCCGAAGAGTTACGCCGTCATCTTGGCACGCTTCTTCTTGGATCCGGTATGGTGGATGTTCGTTACATGGTTGCCTATCTACTTAGGTCAGAAATACCAAATGGACTTGAAGGCATTGGCAAGCCACATGTGGATACCGTATGTAGGTGCCGCTCTCGGTTCGATAGCAGGCGGCTGGGTATCGAGCCACTTGGTAAGCAGCGGCAGGAGCGTCAACTTCGCGCGCAAAGCCTCCATCCTGATTGGTGCCTGCATCACGCTGCCTGCACTTATCTACGTGGCATTTGTGCAAGATGCGATGGTAGCCGTATGCTGCATGGCGATTATCCTCTTCGGGTTCCAGTTTACGATGAACAATATCCAGACCTTGGCGAGCGACATGTACACGGGCAAGAGCGTAGGTTCTCTCGCAGGCTTAGGCGGCGCCGCAGCCACCTTGGGTACGATACTGAGTATCTGCTTTATCCCGATGCTGACCGCGGGCGATAACTGGACTCCGTTCTTTATCATGGGTGCCTCGCTGGTGCCGCTGAGTGTGGGGGCAGTGTTCTTGTTTGGAAGAAATATAGGCAAAGAAATCAACTAAACGGTTATAACAACACAAAGATTATGAAAAGATTAGAAGGCAAAGTAGCCATCGTAACGGGTGGCGCTCGCGACTTAGGTCGCCAAGTGTCTCTCACTTTGGCTCGTGAGGGAGCAAAGGTAGTGGTTAACTATTTTGACAATCCACAGGATGCCGACACGACCCTTCATATGATATCCGAGATGGGCGGCGAAGCCATCAAGGTACAGGGTGATATGACGAAGGCAGAAGACGTGAAGCGTCTTGTAGAGGAAGGTATGAAGGCGTTTGGCGAGCATATTCATGTGCTGGTGAACGTGGTAGGCGGCATTGTAGGTCGCAAGAAGATTACGGAGCAAGACGAGGCATGGTATAACTTCCTGATGGATGTGAACATGAAGAGTTGCTGGCTCTGTACGCGCGAGGTGGTGCCCCACATGCCTGCCGGCAGTTCGATTATTAACTTCTCTTCGTTGGCAGCGCGCGATGGCGGCGGCAACGGTGCTTCGATGTACGCTACCGCCAAAGGGGCTGTGGCAGTGTTCACTCGCTCTATGGCAAAAGAGTTGGGACCTGACGGTATCCGCGTGAATGCCGTGGCTCCCGGTACGATTGCAACCTCATTCCACGACCGTTTCAACACTCCTGAGAACCGCGAGCGCATGAAGGGTATCTATCCCCTTCGTCGCGAAGGCGATGCGCAAGACGTGGCAGACTTGGTACTCTTCCTCGCTTGCGATGAGAGCGACTACATCACGGGAACGAATATCGACATTAACGGCGGAATATTCTTCTCGTAAGAGGATGAAAGATAAAAGATAAAGGATAAAAGACTGATTACAATCGTCTCTGCATTTCAGAGCAACAACTATGAAGTCTTTTATCCTTTATCTTTTAGCGTAGCGGTCTTTTATCCTTACAGCAGATAGTTTCTGTCGGAGGGCTTGGCTTTGTTGTATTTTTGGAAAAGGTTTTTGTAGCCTTTCTCGGGGAAATAGGCATCCGCCCTGTAGAGAATCCAGCAGAGCGTCTGTTGTTCTTTTTCCCAATCGGCTATTTGTTGGTATGGCCATGCGGCTACGGGTCGCCCTAAGTAAGGCGTAAGGTAATCGATGGCAGCCATGATACGCGCACGCACTTCGGCATCGTCAAAGAGATGAATGCCTTGCCGCTCTGAGATGTCCGCAAAGTCGAGGATATGCTTCAGGTTATAACACGAATAGCCAAAGGCACGTGTCCGCGCCAACTCTTTGGGTTGTCGTCCATCGGGCTCGAACTGCAGGAGGATGCGTTTCTGCGCAAACGAACGGATATACTCTTGCCGCAAGGTATCGTTCCCGACAAAAGTGGCGTAAAGCGCGACTTGGATATGGTAGGCAGTGCCGTGGTTGTTGGCAGCACGGTCTTCCGCTTGCCCTTGCTCGGAGGTAGTCATCCACTCAAGGTACTGTGTGAACCACTGTCGGATAGCCTCCGCCTCTTTGGGCTTAGCAAAAGGGCTGACAGAGAGGATAGAAAGCACATCGGGGATGCACAAGAACGAATAGCCATCGAGCAAACCGGCATTGCTGCCTTGGTTGTTGTTATGCCCCATACGCACCTGACTATACTGCATGTGGGGGGACATATAGGTCTTCTTGTTGAGGAACCATGTGCGCAAGACTGTCCACGCCTGCTCGGCATAGACCTCTTTGCCGGAATAGTAATACGCCAAGGTCAATATCGTTATCTGCTTCTCGAATCGGCTGAGTTGCGTGCGTCCGAGGTTTTTGGTCTCGGGGTTGACTTCTCCATCGCGGCGCACATACGGCAGTCCGTCGGGCGTATCGGGATTGCGCCACCAATAGCGTGCCATACTGAAATAGTCATGTTTGTTCTTGCTCGGGGCAACGCGCTCTTGGTCTAAGACCGTTGCCGGCGATTCTTGCAACAGTTTATCCGCTTCGTGGAACAATGCCTGTCGTGCGTTGACATAGATGGTTTCTTGCGATTCCTTAGCCATCCGCATACGGCAGGTGTCCCACATATAGATTTGACAATTTGACCATTTACTATTTGACCATTGTGCTACTGCAGGTAGGCAGAGCAGGGACAGGAGGAAGAATAGGGAATAACGGCGTATCATAGTATCTGTTTTTTGATAACTGTTTTGTCGGGGGTGGTGTAACGGAGGATATAGCATCCGTGCATAGGGAGGGAGATTTGTCGGGCAGCATTCTGCTCTGTCCATTGTGCGAGCAGGGTGCCGTCCATCGTATATAGGCTCACTACGCGGGGAAAATCGGAAGTCTCGGGAGCGGCAGTAGGGGTGTCTTGGTTATGCCGCTGCAAAAGTTGTGCCAGATAGAGTGATGCGGGCTCTAAGCCGTCGGTGTTCTGTCCCTCTACATATCCGATGGGGAAATCGGATGCACTAACAGGCTTGCCGGTTATCTTCTTGGCATGGCATCCGATGGCGTAGTTCTGTGCGGTGGGCGGTTTCTGCAAGCCTATTGTCCCGTAGTCTTCATCTACATCGCAGTTCCAGAGCACGGAGTGTACGGCAGACCATCCGTGTCCCGTACCCATTGCCACACGGTTGTATAATCCTAAGACGAACTGTCGGCAGAGGTTGATTTCTTGATGCCCGTCGTAGAGCATCCCTTGCGTCCATGCGCGGTGCCCTTCGTTGGCGTTCTGCACGCCATCGGAGACACAATGGAGGAAGACATTACCACTGGTGCCGCTGGTGCCATTGCTGATGTAATGGTGTCGTCCGTTGCGGGCGTAGCAATCTTGGAAGAGGCAGAGTTGGGTATGGAGATAGGTGTTGAAGTTGTACATCCGTTCACCGGTAACGATGCCGACGGGGTCTAAGGCTTGACAGTCGCGAAAGGTGCTGCGCCGACACGCCTCGGTGATGATGCCCGACTGTCCGAACCCGACAAAGGTGCAACCTTTCGCCCATGCGTTCTCTATGCTGCGAAAGCGCACCGCCTGCCATGCGTGGTTCTCATCCGTACCACCGGCACTCTCTATCTCGATGCGTATGTCCTCGATAGCCGATTCGGTGTAGGTACCGTTCATGTTGGGGAGGTAGCAATATGATTGGCTGAGGGAACGATTGAGGGTGTAGAAGACAGGTGCATCGAGCGTGAGTCGGTTGCCGTCTATGTGTCGGATATAGCGATGGTAGGTGATGGGATAGTCTCCTTCGTTCCATCGTTCATCCGCCTCCTCGGGTGCAGAGGGGTCGGGATAGGGCACGCCTCCACGGTTGACGGCATTGAGCCACGCGGAGGAGCATGGATGGAAGATGATTATCTCATCGCCTGCGTGGTAGGCGGAAGCGTTTGCCACGGTGATGGTATCCCGACTTGTCGGGACTACGGGGTCTGTGATGTCTTGGCGCGTACCGGCTTTCTCGGTGGCACCCCATACGCGCTTCGTGCGGTTGCCAATGACGACCACATCGCGCTGGTGGGGTGTGTCGCCCGTGGCGTAGATGACCGAACCATCCTCCTCATCGCCTTCCCCGCGGAGCACCACGCCGTCGTAATCGATATAGATGGTGCCACTGACGGGGTATCGCCCTGCTTTCAGCAGCAAAGCCCCTCTGTGTCCGTTAGCATCCAAGGGCAGTGTGCCGACCGAATCGATAGCGGCTTGGATATGGGCGGTGTTGTCGCCCTGAATAGGTGAGATAGTCTTGACGGTAGGCACATCGGGCAAGTCTAAGTCAGCACCGTGGTAGCCGGCGTGGCTGAAATCGGGCAGGAGGAAGCCATCGGCATCGGGATGGCATACCCATGTGCCTTGCTCAGACTGAAACAGAGCCGACTGCCACGCGGCTACGGGAGAAAATGCAGTAACCGCGTAGCAGAGCCAAAAAATGATTATCCGTCTTCTCATTTGCGAAGTCCGATGTTATCCCCGTCAGTGCCCGCCCCATAGAGGCTTGACTTGTTGCTCAGACGGAAGGATTTCTTTTCAAACTTGGGTTTCTCCTCTGTGGTGTTGGTTGCTTTCGCACCGGCGGAGGTAGTGATTTTGCCGCATAGATAGACGCAGCATCGGTCGGCAGTTTGGTTTTTGCCGCTGAGGCGAATCACATGCTTGCAGGCGGAGTTCATGAAGATAGTGTTGGTCAAGCAGACATGCTTGATGCCCGTTTGACGAAGCATGGTCTGGTCTTCGCGGTCGTTGACCTCGGTGAAGACGCAATGGTCAATATGCAGCGTACCGCCGGAGGTGGATTCATCCTGTCCCAATCGCGTATAGTCGAGTGCCCACTGGGTGAAGGAAGCGAAGACGCTGTTCTCCAGCCATACCACCTCGGCATTGTACAATCCTTTCTCCTCTTTCTCCTCCGCCAACGCGAGTCCGCGATAACAATCGTGCAGGTAGGAGTTGCGGATAACGATAGAATCGGCAAAAGTGGACTTGTATGCCTTAAAGACCGCGCCGCCTTCCGTAACATGGAAGCCGTAGATTTCACAACCATCCACTATCAGACTATAGTTAGCGGCATTCTCTTTGTTGGGCACAAAGCAGTATTTCGCGGGATTCGTCTCGTTGCGGTCGCCCACGATAGCGATGTTCTGCAGCGCGAGTCGGGCATCTCCTATGATTTCGAATGCTGCCATGGTCGAAGACTCGCCATTGAGCACCAGCAGGGGTTTTGCATCGGCATTTGCGGCGCGTATGGTCAACGACTTATCGACCTTGATTTTCTTGGTGCACACATACTCTCCTGCGTTCAGCACAATGATATCGCCGGCTTCGGCTTTCTTCACAGTCTTTTGCAGCACATCCGTGCCCGGGTCGAGCGTCCATGTTTTCACCACGGTGCGTGTTACTTTCTTCGGCTCTTCGGGGGTGTACCACGAGGGGCCGCAGTTCTCGGCAGTAGCCACCTCCATGGCGTCTAACACGCTCATGTCTGCACCGACTGCGCTTACAGATGGTTGGGGCATGAAATAATCGTGCCAGAAAGCAGTGGAGACCTTCTTGTCAACGGATGCCTCATCGTAACCATTGCGCGTGAAGAGGACATTATCGTCAAGGCGTACATCATAGTCTGTGTCGTAGGCTTTGGTTACGTAGTCAGCCGTGGGGCAATAGACTACGTTGTGATGGATAGTTACGTTCTCGGGTTTGTCATCGCGTTCGCGGAAGCCTTTGCCCACACATAGTTCAACGGGCGATGCACAACTGACGAAGGTGTTGTTGTGTATATCCACATCTTGCACTTTGTGGTATCCGTTGAGTGGTGTCTCTTTGATGGCATTCATGATGCTCAGTGCTGCTCGGAACTCCTTGCCGGCGAGTTTGTAGAACAGGTTGTTGTAGATATGGTGCCCCGCATTCACCACGCGCACGCCGCCGGTATGTTTCTTGCCGTTGCCATTGAAGAAGTTGTCGTGTACGATGTTGCGGTCGCCATGCCGGAGCACCAGTGCGCCCTCACACTCGAAGAACGTGTTGCCTACTATCTCGTTCTCACAAGACTTGATGCTGACAATCTCCACCTCGCCATCGCAATGCTCGAAATAGTTACCGATGAGCAGGGTACGGGAGTTGGATTTGGAAACCTGACTGGTACCGATTCGGATTGTCTCGCCACCATTGGAGCCCAGCGGGCGGCGATAACCGAAATAGTTGCGGTAGATACGATGATGGTTGTCTTGGCTGAGTGAGTCGTTAGGCCAGACGATGAAGGTCGTACCTTGGTTGTTCTTTCCGGCAAAATAGCAGTGTTCTACTGTGTTGTATTGTCCCCATAGTCCTAACCAACAGGTCTTCTCCGTTTTGTCTGAGGGATTGTAGTCTTTCACCACACATTCGCTCACCGTAGAGTGGAAAGCATAGTCGGTAGTGCTCGTGCGAAACTCTATCACGTTCTTGGCACAGCCATTCTGAAAAACAAGTCCCTCCACCCGTATCCATTCGCCGGAGAATCGGATGCCGGAGTTGCCTTCCATAGTCGTCTTACCTTTTTCCTCTACGGTAACCGTAATAGGGGCTTCTTCAGTACCGTGTGCCCGCTTGAGCGTGAGCGCGGCATCCGTCCATACTCCGCTACGGAGCACGATAGAATCGCCGGCTACCACCTTTTTCGCTGCCGTCTGAAACTCCTCGGCGGTATTGACCTTAAAACTCGTAGCATTCGCTACCACAAATGCGCCTACAAGCGCCAAAAGACTGATTGTTCGTTTCATAGTCGTTTATTTTTCCCAAATAATATCAAATGTGGTTTCATAGGTTTTGCCGGTATCAGCATTGGCTTTCACGCCGATTATTTTTATGATACCGTTCTTACCGGTCGTGTTATTGCGCACCCATCCCCATGCGTAACTATGGCAACTGAAATGGGATGAGCCGGCAGCATCACGGTCCGCATCAGACTCGTACACGCGCGGTGCTTTGCCGGTAGGCTGTTCGATACCTTCAAAGAACGCATCATCCAATTTGATAATCGTACCTTCTTCATAGGCATCAATCACCGCTTTATGCAGTTCTTTGTTCGGGTCAAGCACACGGAAGAAACACTCCGTCTTGTAGAACTCGCTCCACGCATTGGGGTCAGCGGCTGTGATACTGGTGCCCTCGCACTTGTAGTTCTTGAGCGTGTTGGTTGCATTGCTCGGGCTATACAACTGGGCATACCCCGTGTTGTCGTATAGGAAGAAATCGATAGCCGTCATCTGGTCTTGCGCATCGCAACTGCTAATCACCAAGCCCTGATCCGCATCGAAGAAGGCTTCCTCGGTACCGCCACTGGCAACACGCGCCGACAAAGTAACTCCTTTGTATGCAGTATATCGAGGCTCGTTGGGGTCGCTTATCACCTCAAAATCCTCCACAATAATCAGTTCTTTAGTCTCGTAGTAGAATGCTCGTAGCGGTGCCTTAAACGGACCATCGAAATAGTTGCTCGGCACGTCAAACTCAATCGTGTTGTCGTTCTGCAAACGGATGTCGGCTTTCAGGTCGCCTATGTACAAAGCGTCTATCAGTTGCAATCGGATTCCCTCTATACGGGCTGGCTGATACTTAGTCAAGGAGGTGGGGCATTGGGTAATCTCAGGCTTTTGCTTCACGACCACAAACGTTGCCCCTTCCGGTCCGAACTCACAGGTCTTCTCCCCGTCAAAATAGGTAAACCGCAACGTAACCGGCTCTTCTTCATCTCGGAAGGGCACTTCAAATACCAGTTCGTTGTTTCGTTGTGCCACGATGGAAACCGCTTGACCATCTATCTTCACCTCTTGAATGAAATGCAAGTTCTGCCCCGAGAGCACCACTTGGTCATAGACGGTTGCTTCGGTAGGGTATTCGTCTATCTGCGGTTGGGAGTAGTTCACTCGGAAGGACTCGGTAGTAGTACAGCGTCCTGCGGTATTGCTCACGGTGATAGGACCGCTCTTGGCACCACTGACCACCTCTGCTACCAACTCTTTTTGGGAAACCCGATAGGCAATCTTCACCAATGTTTCTCCTATCCATACGCTATCCACACGCGTCAGGTTCTCTCCCTCGATGGTGATTTCCGTTCCGACCTCACCCTCTGCAGGGCTGAAGCCCGAAACGACAGGTGCCAACACCTGATACCCCGAGACGTTTGTCTCCTCTTTGCATGCCACCAGCAAGACGGCAGCAAGCAACACAATATGTACTTTCTTCATAACCATTAGTATCCAATGTTTTGTGTGATATTCGGGTTGATATCTATCTCTCGTTGCGGGATGGGCAGGAGCAGCAAGTTTTTAGTTAAGGTAGGCACGCTTACAGCCTCATAGTAGGTCTCGGTTGCCCAATGGTTGTTCATGACCTCCAAGGCACGATCTGTGCGAATCAGGTCGAACCAGCGTTGGTTCTCAAAAGCGAACTCCAGCCGTCTTTCTTTCTCAATCACCATCCGCATGGCATGCTTGTTCGGGCAAGCATCGATGCCCAATGGCTGCAAGCCGGCGCGCTCGCGGATACGATTCACGTAGGGCAGTGCTTGATCGGGTCCTTGCTGCTCGTTCAGCAGTTCAGCATAAAGGAGCAAGATATCCGCATAGCGCAGGATTGGCCAATCGACATCGCCATCGTTCTTCAGCACAACCTCGCACCAGTATTTCCGCACCCATCGGCGGTCAACGGTCGTTCCGTTATCGGTATTCAGGTAGTTCAGAGCCAGACTGACATCCTTGCGTTCATCGCCTGCCTCGTAGGCACTGACGAGGTCATCGGTCGGATAGTTGTAGCCCATACCACTACCGTTGATAACATACGCCCCACTCTGCAAAGGTGCAAAATAGTTGGCAAACGGTGAGCCTAAACCGATACCGCCGCCTGTGTAACGAATGGTGAACAATATCTCGGAGTTGAGTTCGTTGGAGATATCAAATACAGCCGCGTAGGTTGATTGCAAGTCAAAACCGCCATGTTGGATGATATCGCTGAGCAATGCCTCGGTCTCTTCATCGTATAGTCCCTCCGTCATACGCACTTTTGCCAGCAGTCCTTTCGCTGCCCACGCAGTGGCGCGTCCTTTCTCAGAAGGCGAATAAGCAGAAGGCAGAAGGGTCGATGCCTGCTCTAAGTCCTCATGAATCTGCTGATATACAAGTTCAACAGCACTACGGTCGTACTGCTTTGCCTGCTCGGCAGAGATACGCTCCGTAATGATAAACACGGGTCCAAAGAGGCGGACAAGATTGAAGTAGTGGTGCGCACGGATAAAGCGCGCCTCGCCCTCGTACTGGTTGTGCAAGGCTTCGTCTGTTACCACGTCTATATGTGCCAATACAGAGTTGCAGCGGGCAATATTGTTGTAGGTCGCCAACCAATACTGATAGATATTGTCATCCGTGGTTTCGATGGTCGATTGGTCGTAGTGCAAGATGGCGGTGTTCGACACACTGGAAGTGGAAGTGGTATAAAATCGCGCGTTATCGCTACGCGTCTCCGTGAACATCCATTCCTGCAACATAGGGGCTTGCAAGCCGTTGTAGCAGGCAACGACGGCTGCATTCAGTTCAGCAGCATTTTGGTAGAATGCTCCTTCACCTATTTCGGATATAGGTTGTCTGTTCAGGCTGCAACCGTTCAATAGCACTCCAAATGCGAGTACTATTATGAAGTTGAACGTTGAGCGTTTCGTGTTTAGAGTTGAGCGTTTCATGGTTATAATAAACTAATAAACGAATAAACTGATAAACGAATAAACTAAATCAGAATACTATTTCCAGCCCTATGGTATAGGTCCGTTGAATAGGAAATCCGCCGCGCTGATAGCCGCTGACCAGCGGGGATGAATACTGACCGGAGGTATAGCGTGCCTCAGGATTGATACCCCGATAGCCTTTGCTCCATATATATGCTAAGTTCTGACCACTCACATACAAGTGGATACTCTGCATTTTCGCGGCGCGGAGCATCTTTTTGTCGAAGGTATATCCGATGGTTACATCCTTGAGCGCTGCATAACTCGCATCCTCTATCAGATAGTCAGTCAGTTCCCACCCGATACCATCGCCACGATAGACCTTGCCATCGGCACCGAGGGTAACAAACGTAGGTGTTTTGCCGTCTCCCGGGTACTCGGGCGAGATATATCGATTCGCTGTATATGCCTTGTTGATCATCTTTGTCTCGCTGTAGTAGCCATCGCCATTGAGCACCTTCACGCCTCCTACTCCCTGCAACATGAACGAGATATCCACTCCATAGAAGTTGAAACTATTGGTCATACCCCATGTGATAGTAGGGAAGGGGTTGCCCAGCGTGGTACGGTCGTAGGCATCAATGATACCGTTCTTGTCTTGGTCCACCACTTTCAGTGTACCCGGTCGAACAGTTTTCCCGACAAGGAACACCTCGCTGGGGTCTCGTCCGTCTAAGAAAGCATCTATCTCCTCTTGGCTGGTCCATACGCCGTCTGTTTCGTAACCGAAATACTGGATACTCGGACCACCCACGATAGCGGCATAGACCTCCTGCCGTTCGCCAAAACTAAGCAAGCGGTCTTGTCCGTTGCCTAATTCCAAGAGTCGGTTGCTATTGGTCGCCAAGTTGAGGTTGGTCTGCCACGTGAAGTGCTTACGCTTGATATTCATCGTGTTGATTTCCACTTCTACACCCGTGTTGCGCACTTTGCCGATGTTGTTCCAATAGGTGGAATAGCCTGTAATAGCCAAAGCGGGTTGCTTGAACAGGAGCGATTTCGTCTCGCTATAGTACCAATCTACGGTGAGATTGACGCGGCTCTTGGCTGCGGAGAAGTCGAAGCCAACATTATATTCGCTGGTCTGCTCCCACGTGATGGCTTTGTTTCCCAAAACGGAACTTGTGTTCGCTAAGCCGGACGTGAGCACGTTGTCCACGCCAAAGGTGTAGTTAGCAGAAGTGAGTTTGTCGTAGGCGGCATAGTTGGTAATGTCGTTGTTGCCGGTCATACCCCACGAGGCACGGATTTTGAGTTGGTTGAGCCATGCTTGGTCTTTGAGCCACGGTTCTTCACTCATGCGCCATCCGAGGGAGACGGAAGGGAAGCATCCCCATTGGTTCTCGGGTCCGAACTTGCTACTGCCGTCTGCACGCACTGCCACAGAGAGCAGATAGCGCCCATCGTAGGAATAGTTGACACGTCCGAGTACGGAGAGCAGCAACTCGTCTTCCTCCTGTGTGTAGGTACGCATCGTGCCGTCGGCATCCTGCTGCGTGATGTCGCTCGCCGCATTGATGGTATGGATATAGTCGGTAGGGAAGCCCGTGCCCTTGATTCCTGCGTAACTATACTTCACCATATTGGCGGTATAGCCCACCATGGCTCCAAACTCATGCTTACCCCACGTGTTGGTATAGTTGAGCGTGTTCTCGCTCAGGAGGTCTATCGCCAAGCGGTTGGTATAGAGCGCATAGTTGGCATCGCCGTCTGCCTTGGCATTTTGATTGTGGTATACGTTGTAATCGCGATAGCGCACATAGAAACCATCGCTGGTGCGGAAAGTGAGTCCCTTGCAGAACTCTATCTCGAGATAGGCATTGGTATTGAGGCGGAAGTCGCGTGTGTGGCGCGTCTCGTTCTCGATGACGCAAGCGGGGTTGTTGTTGTTGGTTCCCCACGGTGAGCAGGTAGCCACCGTGCCGTCCTCGAGCGTGTATTCCAAGTTGTTGAAATGGCGTCCGTGTGCCCACGAGCCGACCGATTGCCCTGTCATAGCAGCGGTCTGCTCCGTATGCTTCACCGGCAACCAAGAATAGGTGCGATAGAAATCAATGAAATTGGTAGCAGGCGATTCGCGGTTGGTGTAACTCGGTGCGAAATTCACGCCCAACTTCACGTGTTTGCTCAACTGGGCATCCAACTTGGCACGGACGTTAAACTTATCGTATTTGGAATGCACCATGATACCTTGGTCGGAGGTGTAGTTGCCGCTCACATAGTACTTCACGCCGTTCTTACCTCCGCTGACGGAGAGTTGCACATTGGTGATGTTCGCTACGTCGCGCAGTGCCTCGCGCTGCCAATCGGTGTAGTTGTCAATGCTGAGCCACGACAGTTCGTTCTGGATGGGTCCTGCGCCGCCCAACTCTTTCTCTTGCTGCAAGAGACGCACATAGTCGTGGGCATCGTAGAGGTCATGCAAGCGATATGCCTGCTTGAAACCCGTGTATGCCTTGATGGTATATTTCGGTTTGGTTACCGAGCCCGATTTGGTGGTTATCAGGATAACACCATTGGCACCACGGCTACCGTATATCGCCGAAGATGCAGCATCTTTGAGCACCTCAATGGACTCTACATCGTTCATATCGATGAAACTCAGTCCCTCCTCAGTAGGGTATCCGTCTATCACCACCAGCGGTTCGTTGCTGGCAGAGAGGGAGCCCATACCGCGGACACGAATCTGCGGTGCTGCGCCTGCTTCACTGGATGTGTTGTTGATTTGAACGCCCGCGATTTTTCCCTGCAAAGCCTGGTCCACACGGGAGAATGCCAAGTTGCTGACACTCTCATCGGAGAACTTGCTGACCGAGCCTGTGAGGTGCGATTTCTTCTGCACGCCATAGCCCACCACGACCACTTCGTCCAAGTCTTGGCTGACATCGGTCATAGTCAGGTTGATAATCGTCTGCTTGCCCACGGTAACCTCCTGCGTCTGATAGCCGACATAGGAGAACACCAGCACCGCCGAGGCATCCGGCACGTCCAATACGTAGTCGCCATCCAGATTGGTCAGCGTACCGCTGCTCGTGCCCTTCACCTGAATGCTCACCCCAATCATGGGTTCGCCTTGCGTGTCGAGGACACGACCGGTAACCGTCTCAGCCGCCTGCAAACTCATAGAGAGCCATAAGACGGAAACGATTGCTAAGAGTTTTTTCATGATAGAGTTTTAATTAAGAATTAAGAATTAAGAGGGCGCATGCTCTGAGTAATCTGAGTAATCAGAGTTTTCAGAGCAGTGGCATGTTAATTATTCATTGTTAATTATTAATTGTTTCTTGCCATTGCGGATGCGGAGGGTGAAGATACCCATGTGGAGATCGTGATGTCCGGAGTCAGAGAGGATGTCCGCATACTTGGTTTCGGTGGAGGTGTCCATGTGCATCCATCGCGGTCCGACCTCTTCTTCCGTTTTCAGAGACAGCGGGCAGACAGCATCTGCCGCTGTACAAGTCAGGAATCCTAATGCCGACGCTGTTGTATTTTTGTACTTCCCTTGGTTAGCGCGGTTGTTCTCCCACTTGATTTCCACGCCGGCAGTATCTGCGATGTTCACGCAGTAGTCGCTCTTGTGGTCGGCATCGTTGTAGATGATGTTGTCCACTATTCGGGTGTTGACGGGGGGCATGGCACAGTCGGTACTTGAATGGTAGTTGATGCAAAACGCCTCCTTGCAATTCACCATGATATTGCTTTCTATGGTGGCGTTCTTCACTTGGGAATACTCGTTCAATGCGGAGTTTGCTTTCCCGCGGACAAGGCAGATGGCCGCGCGATAACTATTTCCTGCCAAGTCCTGCATATAGTTGCCGCGCACCACATGGTCTTCTCCTATGACCCGCACGCCTCCGCTGCCCGCTTTCTGCGTCCCGTAGAAGGCGTTTTCCTCCACGGTGCATCCGTTGCCGTGGCGCAAGGTGAGCATGCCCGCGCAGGCGTAGAAAGTGTTGCGCCGATAGATGTTGCCGCAGGACTTGTTGCTGATGGTCTCTATCTCGCCATCACATTGCTTGAACCAGTTGTCTTCTACGATGCACGCCGCTTGTTGCATGCTCGTGCTGCTATCGCCGATACGGATGATTTCCTGCCCGTTGCGTTCTTTCCCGTTTTCATCCAGATTGGCAAGCCGATAGCCAAATAGGTTGTTGTCTATCTGATGGGCGGGCACTATGTCCGCCTCCAGCCACACCACCAGCAGTGTGCCCATGTTGGTCTTGTTCTCAAACAGGCAGTGGTCCACTCGGTGTCCTTGCCCGTAGAGCGAGACCCACTTGGTGTCCACCGTGGGGTCAGCGGGGGAGTAGCCGCGTATGACGGTCTCGGTCAGACGGCAGTTGCGGGAGCCTTTTGCGAAGGTTATCGCATGGCTCTTGCCGGTATAGGTGCCCTCAAAGAGCAGCCCGTTAACCTCTACCCACGCACCGTTCACGGTGAGTTGGCTACTGCCCGTCAGGTGTACCCAGCCCGCGGTGGCGGCACGGAGCACAACAGGCTCCGATGCCGTCCCCGTGGCAGTGATACTGATTTTTTGGTCAGTCCACACGCCGTCCTGCATCACCAGCGTATCGCCCGCCTGCCAACTGCCGTTCTTGATAGCAGACGCAGAGGAGACGCTCACTTGGCGAGCATATACGCTCATGCTGAATAGCAGGAGGAGGAGAAGAAAGACCCTATTTAATTTACGATTTGACAATTTACGATTTACGATTTACAGCGCTGTGCCCATTATGTTGTAGAGTACGCCGGCGCGGTCTATCACGAGTTGTCCGTTCAGGATACGCTTCACGGCTTTCACGCCGGTTGTGGTGCCCTCGATTGCACTGGGCACATCGCCATACGCCGTGGTAGTGATTTTCCAGATATAGAGTGTACCGCTATCGGCGTTGACAATACGAATCTTGGTAGGTTGATTGATGTTGAGTTGATATTTCTTCACCATGACGGCTTTGGTGCCGGTGAAAGTGGCTTCGCAATCTTTCCATGTCATGGACTCGTTGTCGAGGTATTGGATGCTCACATTCTTGCCATCGCTACCCGTAGTCAGCACTACCTCCACACTACCGATATTGGTCAACAAGGGAGTGGTTACCATACCGCCTTGCGACTGCTTGTCCACTACAATACGGTTGGTGTACTTGACTTCGGTCATCGCATCTGTGATATCCCCTTCGCCGATGAAGGCTTTGGTGAGGATGAAGCCGTTGATGGTTGCTGTCGGGAAGTTGCCGGAGGTAATGTCGTACTTGCCTTCGGTATTTTTTTCAACAATTTCTCCCCATGTGCCATCAGTGAAGTCGGTGTTAACGGTCGCTACGGAGGGTTCGGGCTCTGCGGCAACTGCCTCTACGGCTTCCTCCCACGTGGTGGAGACGCGCACGCCGCCGACAAGGAAGTTGGCTTTGCTGCTACCGGTTGCATAGAAGCAGAGATAACTGAAATTATTCTTTGCCGTTCCCTTTGTGCTATCCACAGCCGCCGGTGTCTCGGGCTCTGCGGCTCCCAGTTTGGGGTCCACATACAGCGAAGCCGTTGCGTTGGAAAAGTCGTATTTCACTACCACCAGATGCACATCGCTGACGGCATAGGTGCTCTCGCTCCATTGTACATCGGAGCCGGTGCTGCTTGCGCGGGTGATGCCCATGCGGAAAGGGTCGCCGGTGTTTGTGGCATTGGTATTCTTACCGACCCACACACGCAACGCTGCACTTTCGTTAGAAGTTGATAAGCCGAATACAGCAGACTGGCTCTGCGTTTGGTTGCCATCGGCTTGGTAGAGATAGGTCAGATAGATGACCCCGCTTGATTGCTTGGTGATTTCCTTGGTAGCAATATAAGCATTTCCTGCCGTATAGTTGCTTTTCAGGGCTTTGCCTTTGTCGGAAAGCGCATACTCGCCGCCTGCGTTTCGGTAGGTCAGTGCATCGGTCAGCGTTCGTCCGTCGCCTGTGGTGAGCGTACCACTCTGTGTCCAGCCGCTGCCTTCGGCGGTGAGGCTGTCGTAACTAAATGTTTCGTTCACTACGATAGCAGCATTTGCCGCTATGGTTGCTGCGCAGAGCGCGAGCGTGAGAAATTGTTTTTTCATAATATCTTTTAATTAATTAGGAATTAAGAATTAAGAGAGAGTTGATAATTAGGAATTAGGAATTAAGAATTAAGAGGGCGTTGAGAATTATGAATTATGAATTATGAATTAAGAATTAAGAGGGCATTGTATGCCTATTTCAGAGCATGAGCACTCTTAATTCTTAATTCATAATTCTTAATTCATAATTACCTTCTGTCCCATGGGGGTGTAGATACCCTGCGGGGTGATGATGAGCAGTTGTCCTTGGCGAATGATGAGTCGTGGCTTCGGGTAGTCGGTAGAGATAGTGTTCATCCCTTCGCCAGTGTTGGGGTCATCGGGATTGGGGTCTCCCGGGTCGGGTTCTGTGGCAGCCGTGTATGCCAGCGCGTCCTCCCACGTCTTTGCTACGCGGATGCCGCCAATGAATGCCATAGTCTTCATCTGTCGGAAACTGATGGCCTGCAAGTCTGCGCCTCCGTTCGCATCGTTGTCGTTTGCCACTTGCAGTAACGCACTGTTCTCTGCCTCAGTCTTGCTCAGGTCGGGGTTGACATAGAGCGCGAACTCATCGGCATCCGAACTGCTGGAGGTGCTTCGGTTGATATAGCGCACCACGAGCAATGCCGTGGAGTCTTTGGGTTGCGGTGCACTCCATGCCACTTCGCCCTCTTTCTTCACGATACCGAACCAGATGGTATCATGCTGCATCTTGGCAGAAACGATACCGCGCACAGTCGTGTTAGAACCGTTAGAGGCTCCCTGCTTGATATAGCCGAAGAAGGACTTGCCCGTGGTGGAGGGGTTATGGCGCATGTTGACCATCATCGCGGTGTACACCGTATCGCCCACGCCTAACTTGCCGCCGGTGAAAGGCAGCACTGTGGTACGGTTGTTGTCGCCGCTAATCTCCTGTACGATGGAATCCAGCGCGAGCACATACCCTTGGTCGGAGCCGCCGTAGTTGGCATAGCGCAATGTGGTGTCGCCCACAAGCGGACTCTTGCCGCCTTGGTTGGCAGTCTGGGTAGAGAGCACCCATCCGCCTTGCCCCTCCAACTCGGTGCCTGTCTCGTAGCGGAAATACTCGGAGAGATAGACATTGGGGTTCTTGGTGGTGAAAGCGAGCGAGATAGCGGGATTCGCCTTGCCGTCTGCTACGAAAGCCCCTTCGGGGATAGCGAGCGTGTAGTCGGTCTCATCCGCCAAGGCGATGGTGAAATGTACCGTGGCGCCGTCTATCGTACTCGGCACCTGCTCACCGTTCAAGGTCGCCTTGCCTGCGCCGGCAGCCACGGCTTTGTTGAACGTAACGCTCACTATCTCTCTCGTAGGCGACACATAGGCGTTCTGTGCGGGGTCGGTGCTGACCACGTTGAGCCCGTCAGCCGCCATGCCCAACGCCTCTTCCCACGTGGTAGCGATACGCAATCCGCCGACCTCGGCACCCGTACCGCGCTGGCGTAGACCAATACCGCGAACGATGATGTCGGTCTTGGAAGTAACATCCGTCTCACTGACCAGATAGGCATTGGCTGCCTCGGAAGAAGTGGGATTCGGATTGATAAAGAGTTTCACGCTATCGTTGCTGCCACCCGGGTGGTACTCATACTTGAACACAAGGAGCACAGGTGTATTCACCTCCAAATCCTCCGACCATCCGCCGGTGGGAGCGGAGGAGTTCTTGCTGATACCCATCTGCACCTTGGTGCCGTTTTTCTTGAGGAATACGCGTCCGCGAACAGAGGAGCCGGTTACCGAACCTTCCCACACCAAGAAATCGCGTCCGCTGGTGTTAGCCGCCGAGAGGGGGTTGAAAATCATAGCCGCATACATATCGGTGGTGTCGCGTGCGCCCAGCGTATCGGTATAATAGACCGAGATACGCTGCGAGCCGCTATCAGCACCCACGGCGGCATCCAATACCGCCACCTTGCCTTTGCCCGAAGCCACATAGCCCGGGTAGGTCAACTGCTTGTCCGCCACTTGCGGCGATGTGCCTTTCGCATCGTCTGCCTTGAGGCTCACCATCCATTTGCCCGGCTCTACGCCGTTGGTGGTTTGCTCAAGGTTGCCCACGGGATAGTTGAAGTTCTCCTCCAAAATCATATCGGCATGCGCCACATTCAGGCATACCAACAGCCCGAACAATAATGAAGTAATCTTTCGCATAGTCATTAGATTTTTAGTTAATATAATGGTTATTCTCTATTCCTTGCTTTCAGATAGATAGTGCGCCCCGTGGAGAGCCTGCATTCCACCATGTATATCCCCGCACCTATTCCCCACATATCGCAGCAAGCCTCGTTCGTGGTAGCCACGCACCTGCCATCCATTGATAGAACACGTATTTGGGAGACCGTACCTGCTATCGGCTCTACGTGCAGCACGCCGTCGGTGATATGCACATACCCTTCTTCGGACACCTGATAGAACGAAGTGGGGGCAGCGGCTATCGGATATCGGTCGAAGGTAACTGCGGCAAAGCCCTGCTCGTTGCGCAACCACGGGTCCACATAGAGCGTATCCATGCCGCGCGTGGTGCTATATACATAGTTGTCGGGACCATAGGTGAGATGTGTGGCTGTGCATCGGCTCGTCAGGCGCAGTATGACCTCGCAGGCGTTGGAGGGATTGACGAAGCCCTCCGATACGGGTATCTGCTGCCCGCTTTCATCGAAGAAATAGTCTTTCATATCGCGATTCCACATCACTTCGGGCCATACCATCGGTTGGTCGAAAGTTATGGTAATCTCCGTCTGCTGCGCGTTGTAGCGCACGTACTGCACTTGAGGGGAGGTAACCGGCTGCGGATATTCGCGTCCGTAGAGGTCGCGCTGGATGATGGCGGCATACTGCCCGTAGAGACGCTCGTAGCCGGCATCTTCGTAGTGGCAAGAGTCGTATCGGATGGGGATGCCGACATTGGTAATCAAGGTGATATCATCGTTTTCGGCGGCTATCCGACGTTGCACCTCGCGCAACTCGGAGGCATACTCGCTCGCACCGCATCCCACATTGATTTGCGACATATAGATATGCTCCACGTTCGGATAGTCGGTCTTCCATGCCCGATAGAGTTGGTCAAACCGCTCTGCGTAGGTGTCGTACACGCCGTTTTGGTCGCTCTCGCCCTGCACCCAGATGATTGCCCTCACGGCATTAGCAATCCCCGCCTTGCGGCAACGATACAGCCCCTCGCCATAGAAAGTAGTCAGGTCAGCATGGTCTTCCTCGTTGGGCAGATTCTGATTCAGCGAACTGCCGCCTATCGCGACATTCAGCACCGCGGTGGGCATCTGCTGCTCCTCGAGCAAGATGCGCTGCAAGACATAGCCGGAATAGCCGTTGTAGAACAGTTTGCCGTATCCCCAACCTGTGGAGTTGCTCAGCCCCCAGACGGTGTCGCCCTCGTTGTACGCCACTGTCTTCTGTACCGTTCCGAAGTTGCGCCAATAGGTATTGGTTACGCCCGGGTTGCCGGAAGCGGAAGCCGCACCATTGGATTGCCCCGCTATCAGATACACATCACCCGCGCAGACCTTGTCCGCCAATAGAACGGTATCATTGCTGCCATTCGCTACATATAAAAACCGATAATCCGCCGCTTCTGCCTCAATGCTGAACTGCGTTTGGAAAGGCACGCCCTTGCTCACCGCAAGCGTCTCACGCTGCTTCTCCACACCATTGCGATAGAGGATGAAGGTCAGCGTACGAAGGTCGCTCTGCTTGGTGATACCTGCTATCTGCACTGTGGCTTGGTTGGTGGTGGTATTGCGCGGATAGAGTTGAAGCGTAACGGGACGCGCCGAGAAGACCACAGGAACGAATGTGCCATATTGCACCTCTACCTCAACCGTTTCGCTCAGCGGATTGGTCCATGTCCATGTCTCCCCCGCCTCGTATTCTGTCGCTATATCGCCTGTGGTCTGCCAGTCGGCACACGACAAGGGACGATAGTTGACGCGCACACCGTCCAAGCCGGTGCTCATCAGCGTGCTCTCGCCCACAGACAGCGTGTCTTTATAGGCATTGTCATAGCCCTTGAGGACTACGAAACTATCCACCGCGCTGGTGTCGGAGATATAATGGTCGTCTATCGCCACAATGCGATAGTAGATGCTCTCTCCCTCGTGCATCGCCTCTATGGCACCGGAGCGCCATACCGCGTCTGCCCCCTTGTTCATCGCTACTGTCTCCTCCAAGGCTGACGGGGAACGTCCCCACTCTACCTTGGCTGTGGCGATGGAGCGCGTAGGTACAAGACTATTGATAGCAGCAAATATAGAGGTCAGCCGCTGAGTGTCGGGGAAAGGCACCGACCGATAGACTGTACCTATCTCGGGGGCTGCACCCGGGCTATAGCGAGTGAGCGAGGCATCATCTATATAGAGCGAGCCCGTGCCGATGTCGCATCCGCTCATCGTAAGCAGGATACGGATGTCCTCCGAGGGGTCGTTCACCACCACGATATGCTCCGTCCACTCTTTGTTGAACGGACCTGCTATGTATGCCAAGTCTGTCGTGTCTGTCCCGATGACCTTGCTCACCAATACATTCGCACGGGTCTCGTTGGCAGACCCTTTCGTCCAGAAACGCAGCACCCCTGCCGTCTCCACTGCGGGAGACAGCACCGTGGCACCGTTGCAACGGTCGCGGTCGGCAGTGCGATTGAAAGTCAGGCTGCGCGCGCCCGTGCCATAGAGACCGTTGTTTTGGGTAGAACTCGAACCGCCGTTCACGACTGTCCACTGCCCATTGCTATCGAAACCTTCTTGGAAATGATATACTATCGGGTCGGGGTCTTCCTGCACCTCAGAACCCGTATAATTGACCGCTTCTTCCCACGTGGTCGCCACGCGGATATGGCTGATTGTCAGTTCCGAACCGCCCACTCGCTGCTTGATAGAGATACCTTTCAGGCTGCTTGGGTCGGTTGAGGTATTTGCCGTCTCATCCACGCTCACCATGCGGCTTTGCACCTCTGCGGATGCCTCGCGGTAGCCCAAGGGGAAATCTACGAACAGGCTTGCCACATCGTTGCATGCGCCCTCCACAAACTCATACTTGACCACCGCCAAATAGGTCTTGTTGAGTACCAAGCCGTCGATGTACAAAGGCGAAGTGCTCGCGCGCGTGATACCTAATTTATAGCCGGTACCCGACTTGCAGGTGAAGACGCGTGCGCGCTGCGTAGTGCCTGTGCTGCCTTCAAAAGTGATGAAATCGCGGGCATTGACGCTCGGCTCACTCACATTAAGCAAGAAAGCCAAGTACAACGTACCTGACTTATATGATTTACCATCGTTGAAGAGTTGGTAGGTAGTGCGGTCAGCGGCAACCGTACTCGGCACGACCACCGACAAACCGCCCTCGCTTGACCATACCTCGTTGGTCCATGTGCCACCGTAGTTCTCTTTGGTCAACTCCGTGGTGCCTACCAGCAGTCCGGGGCTTGTCTCGCCCGCAGTCTTGGTGGAGACTGTCCAGCCGCCCTGCCCCTCCAAGGCACTGCCTGCCTCGTAGGCAAAATGCTCCTCATGAACTACTGTAGCATAAAGATTTTTACCCCCCCCCCATTACTATTATACTGATTATCAGCAAAATAGAAGGTTTGAATATAACTATTCTTTTCATGGCATTCTGATTTATATGATTTATAAAACTGGTTGACCAATTCAATTTCGCTGCAAAGATACGAAAAATAAATTGGTTGACCAAATTTTTCCGCTATTTTCTGTGTTTTTTCTTCTTTTTATGTGTTTTGGAGGTTTACTAAAAAATGAACTTCGCTCACCAAATTTCTTCTACACAATAAAATAAGGTGGAAAAACATTGTAGATTTGCGAAAAATGTTGTATCTTTGCAGCCAAATCGCGAAAGAATATGAATAGTTTCGGAAATCAGTTTGTATTCACCAGTTTCGGGGAGTCGCACGGGCGTGCTATCGGCGGTGTGCTGGACGGCGTGCCCGCCGGCTTGCATATTGACATGGCGATGATCCGCAAAGAATTAGACCGACGAGCAGGAAGACCCTCTAAATCCCCCTTGAAGGGGGACTTTAGCATTGGTCTGTCTCAGCGGGCGAAGCGGGAAGAGGATGAAGTGGAATGGCTCAGCGGGGTGCTGGACGGCGTAACGCTGGGGACACCTATTGCGTTTATCATCCGCAACAAAGACGCGCGGCCGGAAGACTATGAGTGGCTGAAGTACAACTACCGTGCGGGTCATGCCGATTGGACGTATCAGCAGAAATACGGCATCCGCGATTGGCGCGGGGGTGGCAGAGCATCGGCGCGTGAGACCGCCGGCAGGGTGGTGGCGGGCTGTATCGCCAAGCAACTGCTGCGGCTAAAAGGGATACGTATAGAGGCGGAGTTGGTGCAGGTGGGGAGTGAGACTGACCCAACGCGGTTTGGTGAGGTGATACGCACGGGGCAAGCCGAGGGCGACTCTATCGGAGGGATTGTGCGCTGCACGATAACGGGTGTGCCGGTGGGCACGGGCGAGCCGATTTTCAATAAGTTGCAAGCCGAGTTGGCTTTCGCGATGATGAGTATCAATGCCTGCAAAGGATTTGACTACGGCACAGGCTTTGAGGGAGTGGGGCTGAAAGGCAGCGAGGCAAACCGTATCTCAGGCGGGATGGCAGGAGGCATAGCCGACGGCACACCTATCATCTTTCGCTGTGTATTCAAACCAACGCCCTCCATCGCCAAATGGGGCGTTAGAGGGCGTCATGATGCCTGCGTAGCCGTGAGGGCTGTTCCCGTGGTCGAAGCCATGGCAGCATTGGCTGTGATACAAATTATAAATTTGTAAATTTGAAAATTTGTAAATTTGAAAATGACCATTCGGTGCTAATAATTTTCAAATTTTCAAATTTTTCATTTTCAAATTGATTATTCACATCCTCCGCAGCCGCCGCTGCAGGAGTCGCAGGAGTCGCCGCAGGAACTATTGCAGGAGCCGTGGCAACCGCCGCACTTATGCGGATGGCGCAAGGCGTCCAACTCGGCGGGGGTTACATCGCGCAGGTCGATAATCTCACCCACAAAATGCAGGTTCTCGCCTGCCAGCGGGTGGTTGAGGTCAATGGTAACCTTGTCCTTGCTAATCTCCAGAATCTGTGCGTTCACAATCTGTCCGTCCACGGTGTTCATCGGCACGATGGCACCTACATACACGCGTTCGCTGTCGAACTCGCCATCGCCGTTGTAGAACATCGTCTTGTCCAAATCCAGCACACCCTCTTCATCGTACTCGCCATAGGCATCCGTATGGTCAATGCGGAAGTCGAACTTGTCGCCTTTCTGCTTGCCCGCCAGTGCCTCCTCAAACTTCGGGAGCATCATGCCCAAGCCGTGGCAATAGACCAGCGGGTGCTCTGCCGTAGCGCGCTCCATCAACTCTTCTTGTCCATTCTCTCCGTCCACAAACATCTCGTATGTGGCGGTAACTACTTTTTCGTTTTCTATTTTCATATTGGTTGTTTTATTTGCTTTCCTCTGCGGCGTGGCGATATATCGCGTGCCAAGTGGGACTATTTACCACCAATCCACGCGTTTGTTGGTGCTTTGGGTGCTCGACTTGTCGTATTTGAGGTCGGCGAGCATGGACGCGTTCACGCCGATGTGGAAGGTGTAACTCTTGTACGGTCCGAAGGGCACAAACGATGCCGTCATGTTCCAACAGTGGAGGTCGCGGCTCACGTTGAAGTTGGCGCTGGCGAACTTCTTCGCCTTGAAGTCGTAACTCGTGGACGCACTCACTTTCCACCCTTTTCCGAAGCCCAGCGAGCCGGAGAAGGAGAGGTTGTGGGTGAACTGCATCTTGTAGTACATCTTGTCGTAGTCGAACTCGCTGCCTTGCCCGTAGCGCAGAGTATAACTGACGCTCAGGCTCCACGGGAAATCGGTCTTCACATACCCATCGTCCACCTCCGCCTCTTTCTGCTTGCCTTTGCCCTTGTTCAGTTTGCCGTTGGTCGCCAGCCCGTCGTCGCCCACGGTGATATCATCCATGTTGCTATCCTCATCCGCAGGGGCATCTTTCTTGCCCTTTTTATCTTTGCTGAACCATTTCTGGAACGTCTGATTATTAAAAGTGTAGGAGAAACTGGTGCTGGTGCCGAGGAAGTGTGGGAAACGCCCGTTGTTCCAGTACTGCTTGTTGGTGCGCACAGGCTGCCCCAGCGCGTTGAGTTCGTACATATAGGGGTCGAACTGCCCGCTGAGGTTGATGGTGTAGTTCACCTTCGGTATCTTGATACGCAGGTTCACGGAGAAATTGCTCCAGTTCATCGAGTCGGCTATGAAGTTGTAACCGCCTGATATACTTAGGTTATCAATCAGGCTCACCACTTTGAAGGGCGTTTTGCCCGTCGTGTCGTCTTTGTTCACAATCTTCATCTCAAGGTTGTTGCCAAGTGAGAACGAGAGTGCGGCGGCGGCTCCCTGTCCGGCGTTGCCGTAGATGCCGTTCGGGAAACGCGAGTAGGTCTGGTGGACGAACATCGGGTTGCCGGCTTCGTCTATTTTCTGTATCTTCCGCCCCGTCGCGGGGTCGGTCTCCGCCTCATATATCGGTTGGTCGTATGCGCCGTAGTAGCCCCATCCTGCTTTGCCGAAGTCGGGGTGGTAACTGAATGAAAGTGAGGGCGTTATCACGTGGCGGAACTTCTCCACTTTCCCTTTGGGGAACAGTTTCTTGATAGGCGTGTAGAACGCATATAACTTGGTGCTGAGCGACACACCCACGTTGAAGTCGAACACGTTGTAGAAGCCGTTGGTGGTGTCGCGGTGCAGTTGTTGCTCCTGCTCGTCCCAAGTCTGGTCCACGCGCTGGAAATACATGCGGTCGGTCATGTTGATGCTCGGCGTAACGCTCAGGTACTTAAAAAGCATGAACGATGCCGAGATAGGGATGGAGTGCTTGAGACCCGTCTGCCAATCGCGCAGGAAATCGGTGTGGATGAACTGGCTCTCCTTCACGTTGTTGATGGCGATACGCCCGTTGCCGGAGTAACTGAGACTGATTTTCTCATACCATTTCTCTTTGCCGACGGGCTTCTTGCGCTTGAAGGGATAGACGCGGCTCATGTTCACGCTCAGTTCGGGCAGGGTCAGCGAGAGTGTGGAGTCTTTCGTGCGCTGCGAGACATTCGCCGAGAGCGACAGGCTCCACGGGCTGTCGGGGAAGCGCTGCGTGTAGGAGATGTTGGAACTCTTGGTGTTCTCCGAGTTCAGTTCGGGATTGTAGTAGGCGTTGATGTTGCTACGGTTATAGCCCGAGGTGGAGAAGTTCACGCTCGCCGAGAAAGTGGAATAGGGGTTGGCTTTCGCGTCTTGCGTGTGCGTCCATTGGATGCTGAAGTTGCGCGCCTGCGAGTAGTTGGGCATGTCTTTCTCGCCCGTAACGTCGTTGCGGTAGTTGATGCTCACGTTACCGCTGAACTTGTAGCGCCAGACATATTTCGACTGCGCGCGGACTGCCCACGTGCCGCGCGTGTAGATATCGCCCGTAACTTGCAAATCCACGTAGTCGTTGATGGCGAAATAGTAGCCCAACCCGCTCAGGTATAGTCCGCGGCTGCTGTCATCGCCGAAGTTCGGCATGATAAGTCCGCTGGAGTACTGTTTGGTGAACGGGAAGAAACCGAAAGGCACCGCCAGCGGCAGCGGCACATCGCCCACCACCATGTAGGCGGGTCCCGTGGCGATATACTCGCCCGGCATCACCTTCGCCTTGGTCATCTTGAGGTAGAAATGCGGGTGCTCATGCTGGTCGCAGGTGGTGTACATACCGCCTGCCATCATCATCGTGTTGCCCTCCATCTTCTTCGTGCGGTCGGCTATCACGTAGCCTTCTCCCTGCTCCGTAACTACCTGACGGATATAGCCTTTCTGCGTCTTAAGGTTGTAGGTTATCTCGTCCGACTCGTAGGTGTCGTTGTGGTCTTTGAACACGGGCTTGCCTATCCACTCGCCCTCCACGGTGTCCAGCACTCCCTTGGCATACACCATGTTCGAATCCATGTGCACGCGCATATACTCCGAGGTCAGTTGCAACTGCTGGTACTTCACATCCGCCTCTCCGTGCAGAAACGCGATACCCGTCCCGAGGAGCACTATTGAGTCCTTCGCCACATACTCCACGGGTGCATCCAGTCCTCCCGCTGCCGGGTGCGCAGGTGAACTCCCCCGCCCCGCTTGCGGGGAGGGGGCTGGGGGCGGGGAAAGTGGTAACTCGGTCAGAAAACTATCCATCGGCGCCCCTGGGGACGCGGGCGTCTCGCCCGCGGTAATGGAGGTGCGGTCTCCAGGCCGCACCACAGATGTCTCTGGGGACGCGGGTGGAACATCCCGACTGGTCGGGTACGTCTCGCCCGCGGCAATGGAGGTGCGGTCGGAAGTGTTATCCCGACCTGTCGGGAGCCGCACCACACCTCCCTCAGAGGAGGGAGGCAGGGGCTCCACTTCTTGTCCCCACAGCCCGACGGGCAATAAGAGAAACAGGAAGAGCCAAAAAACAATATGTATCTTTTCGTTCGTGCGCACTTATGCAAAATATCGTGCAAAGGTACGAAAAAAAAACCGAATATGCAAGCGGAAAAACCAATTTGTGTGCTAAAATGCAAAAATATGCTGCCAATCAGTAAATGCAATCTGCATGCAAAGGTAACCATCACTTATAAAGTATAGATTATAAAGGAATACCTACATCGCTGGCAAACTCCCCCCACCCCGCTTGCGAGGAGGGCACAGAGAGCATAATCTTGATGCAAGTATAATCAATATCAACAAGCCGACAAACTTAGGTGATTCTTAGGTGATTCTTAGGTGATTCTTGGGTGATTCTTGGGTGATTGTTTTGGTAGGAAAGAAGGTTTAAGGAAACTCATTTCGAGTTCCGTGATAAATGGTTATTACACACAAAGAAACATAAAATATACGTGCCAAGACCGAAAAACTATCCACTCTATTTGTATATCTCAAAAAAAAGCAGTACCTTTGCACCCAAGAAAAGAAAAGGCAAAGTATATGAATAAAAAAGTAGTTATACCAATTATCATTTTTCTCGTTTTGGGAATCATCGCGCTCATCTATTTTAATTTCCGTCAGCGCCAAGAAATGAACGAAGTGGTGGAACTCATGGAGTACGAAAAATCCGAACTCCAAGAGGAGTACGAAGACCTCGCTATACAGTTTGACGGCTACCAAAACATGAGTATCCAGAACGACTCCCTCCAAGACCTCCTCTCCCGCGAACAACAGCGCGTACAAGACCTCTTGGAGGAGTTGCGCATCACAAAAGCCACCAACGCTCGACGCATCGCAGAACTCAAGAAAGAACTCGCCACCGTCCGCGCCGTCATGGTCGAATACGTGCGACAAATCGACTCACTCAATGCCACCAACCAACGACTCACTGCTGAAAATCAGCAATATAGGCAAAACAACCGACAACTTGCGCAACACAACGAGCAACTCACGCAAACCAACACCCAACTCACCGAGACCGTCCTGCGTGCTTCTATGCTCGAACTCAACAACTGCACGCTCATCACGCTCAACAAAAATGACCGTAAGACGCGCATTATCAGTCAGATACGCAAGTGGCAGTTCGACTATACCATCGCCAAAAACATCACCTGCGACCCCGGCATGAAGACCCTCTATGTCCGGCTTATCGACCCCAACGGCAACCTCCTCGGAGAAGACCCTGCCAAACTCTTCCCCTTTGAAAACAGCGAGATTGGC
Organism: Paludibacteraceae bacterium; assembly: GCA_051870915.1. Lineage (GTDB taxonomy): Bacteria > Bacteroidota > Bacteroidia > Bacteroidales > Paludibacteraceae > Colicola. The sequence goes on along the minus strand of JBJECI010000005.1, from coordinate 4,360 downwards.
TACACCATGGCGCAAGACTTCGAATACGCCGGCGAAGAGTTCTCAGGTACCATCTATTGGGCGCTCAACGAAGCACCCGAAACGGGCTACTACAATGCCGATTTCTTCGCCGACGGCAACTTAATCGGCTCTTTCCCCTTCCAAATTAAAAAATAATACCGAATTATTTGCATAATTCAAATAATTTGCGTACCTTTGCACCCGCTTTCCCCGCGAAAGCATAAATGCAACGAAGTTTCTACCAAGAAAAATCGTAATTCGTAATTCGTAAATCGTAAATTTCTTGTGTGTTGCTTTGTTGTGATTGTTTAACTTATCAACTTTATTTATTGTCATGTATTTGACTTCTGAAAAGAAAGCAGAGTTGTTCGCACAGTACGGCAACGACGCAAAGAACACCGGCTCCGCTGAGAGCCAAATCGCACTCTTCACCTATCGTATCAACCACCTCACCGAGCACTTGAAGAACAACCGCAAGGACTTCGGTACAGAGCGTGCGCTGACCACGCTGGTAGGTAAGCGTCGTCGCTTGCTCGATTACCTCAAAGAGAAGGACATCGAGCGTTACCGTGCTATCATTAAGCAACTCGGTATTCGTAAGTAACAAAAAAGACAGCCACAACGGCTGTCTTTTTTGCTAAATAAATAGGTTATATGGCGCAAATTTGCTTTGTGGTACGATATTTGTAATAGTTTAAGTATCCCTCCCCACAAACTCCTCCCTTTAAGGGAGGCAGGGAGGGTCCCAAAACTCTAAACTCTAAACTCTCAACCCCTATGAAAGACTTAGCAAAATTATTCGCTGCCTTTGCCGGAGGTGCATTGGTTGGCGCAGCAGTCGCTCTGTTGACAGCCCCGAAGAGTGGCGCGGAGACTCGCGCGCAGATTATCGCCCTTGCCAAAGAGAAGGGCTTGTACCTTGACCACAACGAGTGGGACGCTTTCGTCGCCAAAGTGAAAGCACGCCTCCACGACTACTTCACCGATGAAGAACTCGAAGCCGCCGTGGACGAAGCCCTCGCCGACAAAGAGTAATTACGTTCGGCATGCGCAGCTAAACTCCCCCGCCTGCTGAAAAGGAGGTGCGGTCTCCAGGCCGCACCCAAATAAAAACCACTGGGGACGCAGCTAAACTCCCCCGCCCCGCTTGCGGGGAGGGGGTTAGGGGGCGGGGCACTCATGGAGGTGCGGTCTCCATGCCGCACCATAATGCTGCCCGGGTGCGCAGGCGTCCCCGCCTGCTAAAAAAAACACTGGGGACGCGGGCGCCTCGCCCGCGGTTGGTCAAATAGTAAATTGTCAAATTGTCAAATCAACATGCTTGCCGACGAACAATATCAAAAAATGCTTGCCGATACGCGAGCGTATCTGAACACGCAGTATGATCTCTTGCGCCTCGGGCTGCTGGAGAAACTGAGCAAGATTATCGGACTCATACTCTTTGCTTTGGTCGTTATCCTCTTGCTGTTTGCCGTGATGGGCTTAGGCGCGATAACGTTGGCTTTTGTCTTGGCGCAGTGGTTGCCGCTATGGGCATCCTTCCTCATCATAGGCAGCGTTTTCCTATTGCAACTGATACTGGCTGTTATATTCCGCAAGCAATGGTTCGTCAACCCGATGGTAGCCGCATTGAGTGGTATTTTATTTAGCCACGTTGCTACTTCGACCAATGAGGCAAATGGAAAGGAGGTGCCCCATGCCTGATTTCAGTAAAATCCGCTCCTTGGATGATATCGCCGCCGCAAGACAAACCTTGCAGCAGCGCGCCGACCGTCAGCAGGCTGACTTGCAGCGAGATGCCGCAGGCATACAGCGTAACATCAATCATGTGTTGAACCGCTTCCGCAGGCTTGGGCAAACTTTCTCGTCCGTTACTTCTTTCTTCACACCTGTTTCTGTTTTCACCTCGAAACTGAGCAAGGGAGCGTTACTACTATCTGTGCTTAAACGCTTACTGCGTCGTTTCCGCAAGAGAACATAATGGTTATCCACCTAATCAACGATAATGAAATCGGCAGCACTACTCTAAAAGCAGTGCTGCCGATTGTTTTTCAAAAGGATGAATTTCAGCGATATTAACTTTATATAGCGTCTCGCAGCCGCTCCAATGCCTCTTGCAGCACTGCCCGCGGGCAGCCTACGTTCATGCGCATGAAACCTTCGCCGCCGTGTCCGAACATCTCGCCGTCGTTGAGCGCAAGGCGCGCGCGGTTGACAAACATATCCACCAGCGCCTCATGCGACAAGCCTAATGCCCTGCAGTCGAGCCACACGAGGAACGATGCCTCGGGGCGGACAACTTTCACCTGTGGCAGGTGTTCCGCCAAGAACTGCTCGGCGAAGAGTATGTTCTGCTCGATGTAGTGTATCAGTTGCTGCCGCCACGCCTCGCCTTTGCGATAGGCAGCGATAGTGGCAATGGGTGCAAAGATATTCGGCTCGCTCAGTTCGTTGGTGTCGAGCCATGAGTAGTATCGTTCGCGGATGGCGGGGTTGGGGATGACGCTGTACGCGCTGATGATACCCGCCATATTGAAGGTCTTGGTGGGCGCCATGAAGGTGATACTGTTCATCGCCGCCTCTTCCGACACGCTGGCGAAGGGGATATGCTTATGCCCGAAGAGCGCGAGGTCGGCGTGTATCTCATCGCTGATGACGAGGATATGGTGCTCGTAGCAGTAATGCGCCAACGCCTGCAACCACTCCCGCGACCAACATATCCCAATCGGGTTATGCGGGTTGGAGAGGAGAAAGACGGACGAATCACAAGCCTCCCATGACCCCCTCCTGCTCCCCCTACAAAGGGGGAGAGTTAGTGAATTACCATCGTCTGTAGATACTAATCTTACTCCCTCCCTTTGTAGGGAGGGAAGGGGTGGGTCCTGGGCTACTTTTCTCCCGTTGCCTTCGATAACTTGCCGGAAGATATGATAGACGGGCTCCATGATTGCCACGCTGTCGCCGGGGTTGGTGAAGAGGTTGAGCACAGTGCCTATTCCCTTGACCACGCCCGGGATATACGAAATCCACTCGGGCTGTATCTCCCAGCCATGGTGCGAGCGAACCCAGTCGATGATGGCGGAGCGGTAGTCCTCGGGCTCGATGGTGTAGCCCAAGACGGGGTGCTCCAAGCGTTGGCGGATGGCATCAAGGATGAAGTCGGGCGTAGCGAAGTCCATGTCGGCAACCCACATCGGCAGCAGGTCGTCTTTGCCGTTCTCGTCGCGGTACATCGGAAACCGTTCCCGCAGCGCGTCGGTCTTCAACGCCCCGCTACCGCGCCGGTCTATGAGGGTATCAAAGGGGGATTGCATAAGGTTGATTTTTTTAGAAATTCTAGGTGTTCTAGATTTTCTAGAAATTCTAGATTTTCTAGGGATTCTATATTTTTTAGGGGGCTATTTTTTTGCTGCTTGGAGGATATCGGCAAGGATGTCCTCGGGGTCTTCGAGTCCGATGGAGAGTCGAATCACGGTATCGCGCACGTCCATCTCGCGCCTGCGCTCGGGCGTGAAGGGTCCGAAGATGGTGCTGGCGGGGTGGATGGCGAGCGAGCGGTTGTCGAAGAGGTTGGTCGCGCGTTTGATGAGTTGCAGCCGGTTGATAAATTGGAAGCATGCCTCTTGACTCTCCAACTCGATGGTCATCATCGCGCCCGCCGTCTGCCCGAACTGCGCCGCCGCAAGGTCATGATACGGGTTGTCAGCAAGCCCTATGTAGTTCACTTTCACCCCCTGCGCCTCGTCGTGTAGGCGTTGCGCTACGGTCAGTGCCGATGCCGACTGCCGCTGATAGCGCACATCCAGCGTCTCTAACCCGAGCGTCTGCATATACGCCGCGTGGGGTGTCATGTACGCCCCGAGGCAATAGAGCATGTCCGTCTTCACGCGCTTGCCGAAGTCCCCCGCCGTCCCGTAGTCTATCACTAACCCGCCGAGCGACGTCGCCCCGCCGGAGAGGTATTTGGTGGACGACACCACCTCAATGTCCACGCCGAGCGCGTGGGCGGAGAACTGCGTGAAGGGAATCATCGTCGTGTCTGCCACAAGGCAGGTCCCCTTCCGGTGGCATACCTCTGCCAACATCCTTAGGTCTGCCACCTCCAACTGCGGGTTGGTGATAATCTCCACGAACACACACGCCGTCTGCTCATCCACCGCCTGCTCCACCTCCGCGGGCTGGGTCAGGTCGCAGATATGTGCCTCCACGCCGAAGCGCGGCAGCATGTCGGCGATGAGTTGGTAGGTGTTGCCGAAGAGGTGCCGCGAGCAAACGATGTTCTTCCCCTGCCCCGCGAGGGCAAAGAGTGTAGCGGAAATCGCCGCCATGCCCGAGTTGAGGGCAATCACGTTGGCAGCAC
>JBJECI010000004.1:9707-22914 GCA_051870915.1 Paludibacteraceae bacterium | reverse complement strand
GCCAAGCGTTTGTATAGGTCGTAAGTGCGTTCGGTGATTTCCTGTTGCTTGCGGCTGCCTACCATCATGCCGTGCTCCATCTCGTAGGTCTCGTTGATATGGGTGCTTCTGTCCACCGCCTTCATGTCGAAGATGTCGCTTATGCCCGCGTGGATAGTCCATTTGCCTATCTGTTTGCTCAGGCGCAGTTGCACGTAGAAGCAGTCGCCGATATAACTGTTGGTTGTCTCTATCTTGCTGTTGTACATCATCTTACCCGACAGCAGCCACTGTTTTTTGAAGGCGACACAGGGCGATAGCGACAGGTTGTAGTACCAGTAGTGGTCGTTCTTCGCCTTGCTGTTCACATACGCATTGGCAGCCACCGACATGGAGAAGATTCGATAGCGCAGGAAGAGCGAACCGCTCAGACTCACCACGTTGCTACTCTCCTGATTATCATAGGTCTTATAGGGAAGCGAACCATAGTAGTCGTCGTATATCTTTCCGATTTTCTTTATCAGTCCGTCCGCGCGTATGTAGTCCACTCCCACGTGCAGCACCAGCCTGCCGTCCTGCTCGTTGGCAAACGGATAGCGGAAGAGGTAGTTCACGCCCACGTTGTGGAAATAGGCGGCGTGCAGCGAGTCGTTGCCCACGACCACCTCCTGCGAGGCGGGCAGGTAGTAGGGGTAGGGGAAGAGTTGCTCGTCCTCGGGGCGGAGGATGTTGCGCGCGATGTTCAGTTGCAGGGTGTGCTTGCGTGTGATTGCCCACGAGGCGTTGACGCTCCCCGTCCAGTCGTGCTCCGTCCCTGTCCAAGCGGGCTGACTGTTGGTGTTCAGCGTGCGGCTGAGCATCTGGTAGCGCACACCCGCCTGCAACTTCACCGAGCCGATTCGATAGTCCCATTGGAGCAGGGGCGATAGGTACACCTGCTGTTTGCGCAAACCCAAATCCTGATGGTAGTAGTGGGTGGTCTGCCCCTCCGCATGCTGCAGCAGGTGGCTGTTGCGGAACATGTAACTGCCGTTCACGCCCGCCGTGAGCCACATCTCCGAGTCGTATATGCCCAGCCGCTCCGGCGCGATGGCGTGCTTCGACTGTATGTTCACCTGCACCTCCTGCGGGCTGTCGGTGTTTCCTGCCTGCTGTTGCCCCAGCGCCATCCCGTCCGCGGCGGTGTAGTGCTTCTCCGACTCGTCTTTCCGATAGCCGTAGTTGTACACCACGTCGGCTTGCAGTTCCCCGCCGAATAGGTACTGCCGCTTGTACTTCACCATCGCGGTTACGTTGGTGCGGTTGGCGACCACTTTCTGCCCCGAACGCAACTCTGTCTGTTGCCATAGCAGGGGCATGTCCGCGGTCTCGTAGGGGCGGAAGGTGGTGGCGAGCGAACGGTAACGCGCCGTCTCCCACTGCATGCTCTCCCATACGCTGACGGTGAGCAGGTCTTGGTGCGTGGGCATGTAGTCGAACTGCACCTTGGCGGTCTGTTGCAGGTATTGGGTTACCACGGTATCCTGCACCCACGTGGTGGTGTCGCGCGCGTCGGCTATCTCCATGCTGTGCACGCGCGTCTCCAGTTGCTGAAACGCGGTCGGACGATAGTACTCCATCACGAGGTTCGCACGCATCTGCCATTTCTCGCCACCGTAGGTGAAATAGACGGAAGGGGACAGGTCCACCGTGTTGTGGAAGTTGGTATATACATCCGCCATCGCCGAGCCATGGAAGTCCTTTTCTATCGGTTTGAGGTGAACGTTGATGACCCCTCCTTCGCCGTTCTGCTGCACGCTGACGGTGGGCGACTGCATGATTTCGATGAAGTCAATCTCCTCCGCTCGCAGGCTTGTCAGCACCACATCCTTGCTCTGCCCCACGCTGATGTCGTCCACTTGCAGGGTGTATCTCGAAAGCATATCCTCGTTGCCGCGGTCTAATAGTTCGGGCATCAGTTCGAGGATTTCTTGCAGGGTGTAGCCGGCGGACAATCCCAGCACACGCGGACGGATTATCTTCTTATCTACATCTATCACCACGCCCGGGACAAACGCCTCTTCCTTCGCGGTGGCAACGCTGTCTTTCGCTGCCTGCTCGTGCATCAGCAGGGTGTCTTTCCGCTCGCCTTGTTCTGCCTTCCACTGCGGGTGCAGGCGTTTGTCGCTGAACGCAGCGTGGGCGACCTCTTTGCTCGGAGGTGCCACCTCGCCCGCCCATAGGCTTGTGCCTATCAGGAGAGCGAAAAGTAGTGCTATTTGAGATGGATGACGCATGGAAAAGACCCTCTAAATCCCACTTAAAGGGGGACTTTCATACCCCGAAAGGCAGACACACAACGCATGTTAATTGTTAATTGTTCATTCTTAATTGCAATTGCACCACGTTCTCCACATGTTGCGTATGGGGGAACATGTCCACGGGTTGCACTTTGGTTACTTGGTATTTCTCGTCCAGCAACGCGAGGTCGCGTGCCTGCGTGGCGGGGTTGCAACTCACATAGACGATGCGCTTCGGCTCGGCAAAGAGGATGGTCTTCACCACGTCCTCGTGCATGCCGGCGCGCGGCGGGTCGGTGATAATCACGTCGGGGCGACCGTACTGCGCGATGAAGTCCTCGTTGAGGATGTCTTTCATATCGCCTGCGAAGAAGAGTGTATTGTTGAGGTTGTTTAACTTCGCATTTACTTTTGCATCTTCTATCGCCTCGGGCACATACTCTATGCCTATCACCTGCTTGGCTTGTTTGGCTACGAAGTTGGCGATGGTGCCCGTGCCGGTGTAGAGGTCGAACACGCGTTCCTCGCCTGTCAGTTCGGCGAAGTCGCGCGCCACCTTGTAGAGTTCGTATGCCTGCTCGGTGTTGGTCTGGTAGAACGATTTGGGTCCGACCTTGAACAGCAAGCCCTCCATCTCCTCCATGATATGGTCTGCGCCGAAAAAGACCTGCACATCGAGGTCGCCGATGGTATCGTTGTACTTGGTGTTGACCACGTATTGCAGGCTGACTATCTCGGGGAACTCGCGGTGGAGCCACTCGAGCAGGGCTAAGCCGTTGTCGTCCAACGCCTCGCCGAAGGAGAGGATGAGCATGATTTCGCCCTTGTGGTTGGCGCGGAGGATAAGGGTGCGCAACTGCCCTTGGTGGGTATGCTCGTTGTAGAACGTCATGCCGTGCTCGCGGGCGAACTGCCGAATGCCGTTGCGGATACGGTTGTTGATGTCCGGCATGAGGTGGCACTCCTCGATGTCCAGCACCTTGTCGAAGCAGTTGGTGATATGAAAGCCCAGACCGTAACTGTTGTCAATGTTTTCCAGCCCGCCGGCCGCGTGTATCTCATCCCACGAGAGCCACTTGCGGTCGGCAAAGGTGAACTCCAGTTTGTTGCGGTAGCCGTAGATATGTTGGCTGCCCAAGATGGGGCTTATCTCCGGCAGTGCGACCTTTCCGATACGGGTGAGGTTGTCTGCCACCTGCTGCTGCTTGTAGCGCAGTTGGGCGGGGTAGGGCAGTATCTGCCATTTGCAGCCGCCGCATACGCCATAGTGCTTGCACACCGGCTCGCAGCGCTCCTCCGAAGGCTTCACGATGCGCTCCACGCGCGCCTCCATGAAGGAGTGTTTCTTCTTGGTTACCTGCAAGTCCACCACGTCGCCGGGCACGCAGTAGGGCACGAACACCACCATGTCATCCACGCGCGTCAGGGCTTTTCCCTCCGCGGCGATGCCGGTTATCTCTATGTCTTTGAGCAGGGGTAGGTTTTTCTTTTTCATTGTTTATAGTTCAGTTGTTGGATTATCTGTTGTAGCAGGGGTTCCCATTCTTGTACTGCTTCTATGGGGAAGCCGAGGATGATGGCTTTGCCGCCGAGGGCGGACTCTCGCGCTACCCCTATGCCCACGCGCATATCCTCATACAGCCCGAGGCGCGTTGCCTCCATGTCCGCGGGGCAAAGTCCTTCGGGGGCTTCGGCGAATAGTTGCCGTTCGTTGGGACGCGTCTCAAGATGGAAGGTCTGCCTTTGGGGTGTTAGGAAAGAGCGGGGGAGGGTGTCGGTTGGGGAAGTTTGCGCAGAGAGGGTGTCGGTTTGCTCCCAGCGTATGATGCCGCTGCGGGTGGCGCGGGGGGCTTGCACGCGGTAGTGCCCGACTTTGGCGAAGGAGTTACTGAGGTAACTGCCGCTCACCAGCAGCCGCCCGCCATCCTCTACATACGCGCCTAAAGCGGCGATGGTGCTGTCTGCCAAGGGGCGGCGGTTCTTGCCTGTGATGACATCTACCATACTATACAAGGAGAGGTCTTCGGGGAGCGTCCTGCTGCTACGCGAGACAAACGACATATCGTTTGCCGCAAGCACCTGCCCGTGTTGCGCGGCGTAGTCGCGGGTGTTGCCTATGGTGAGGGTGCCTTGATAGTCGCGATAGCACATGCCCCAACCGCAGTTGTCATCGTCCTGCCACGGCGACTGGCGGTCGAAGTTCCACTGCTCGCCGATGTACGCCACGCTATAGCGGTCTTCCACGGCAAAGGAGCCCGGGACGATACCCGCCCGCAGGCTGTCGGCAAACCAATCGGGACCATACACCTCATCAAACGCATCCACGATAAGGGCGGGAGACACCATGGAGGGTCGGTCGGAAGTATTATCCCGACAGGTCGGGAGCCGACCCAAAGAATTGAGGGAAGTAGATAGATACGCGCTCACCACCGCGCTCGGCATGCTTTGCCCGCCGTCGTTCATCGCCACCACATAGTAGTCGGTCTTCACTCCCCGCGCGGCTTCCATCCTTACTTGCGGGCTTTTCACACTCGCTACTGCCTGCCAGTCGCATTCCTCTCCCTGCCGACGATACACCTCGTATCGTGTCGGCATGGCGCTTGCTTCCAGCGTGTCCATCGTGGGTTGCCATGTCAGTAACCATGCACCATCGACGTAGTCTATCGCTACATCATGCACGGGTAGCGGCTGCACCACGGCATTTGCGCCGCAGAGGTAACGCAGCAAACCTTTGTAGATTGCTCGCGCGGCTACGAAGCGGAAACGCGGGTCGAGCCCGTAGCGCATATCCGCCATGTTCTTGTGGCTCAGTATCTCAAGGAGCAGGGAGGGCACCAGCGGGTAGCGCGCTTCGCAGTAACTGGCGTTGTGCAACTGCCGCCGTGTCCATTCGGGGGCCATCGTTTGGCGGATGTCCTCCACGAGTTGGGTCTGCACATAGTCGGCAAGGTCGCGGTTGACCTGCCGCGAGATGCCGTTGGGGAAGACTTTGTTGCCGTCTTCATCGTGGTCGGTGTAGATAGCCAGCGTGCCGATGATGGTGGTGTCGTTGCCGGCGTCGTAGCCGTCGGTATGCAGCGCAAGGCAGACATCTACGGGCATACCCATGCCCTCCGCGGCGGGGTTGCAGCGGCTGCCGCCCGTCAGGTAGTTGAGCCATAGCCCGCGGCATTGCAGGTCGGCTTTGTAGTCGTCCTCGCCCTCGTATTTGTTCCAGACAGTGTCTGCAAACCCGATATGCTCCAGCCAGTAGCGTGCGCCTTCCGTCCAGCGGGGCAGCCCGCTTGCGCCTGTTTCCCATGCCTGCGGGTCATCCACGCGCCCGCGGGGTTGCACCACGGTGGCACCCGCGTTCTCCAGCATGGTTACCACCAGTCGCGCGTATTCCGTGGAGTAGAGGTCTTCGACGGTGTTCCAGAGCGTGGCGCGCTGCCATATCCAACCCTCGCGCGCCTTGTTGTAATACGTCCCGTGGCTTGCCCAGAGTGCAATACTCTTGTCGGAAAGCGCACCTTTGGTCAGGTTGGACGGGGCGGGTCCTGCCCACTCATAGTGCGGGTACTTGCTCTTGCGTTTCTGCAAACGGTCGGGGATGAGTTCGGATAGTTCGTATTTATTCGAGTAGATGCTTACTTTCCCGCGCGGATGTCCTAACACCCACAGGCTCACCTGCTTACGCATCTCTGTTAACTCCGAAGACGTAAATACCACGCCGCCCAATACGCCGTTCGTGCGCACGGTAACGTTGCTGCCGTTCACGCGCACCTGCTTCACTTTCACCTGCGGCGACCACACCGCCGAGAACGGTACATAACGCGCTTGCAGCGAGTCGGCAAGCACCTGCGTATCCACCGCCGAGACCTTGGCGGGCAGGAGAAGAAACAAAAGGAATATAAGGGGGGAAAAGGTATGTTTGGTAAGTAGTTTCATTGTTGTTTTTTTCGAAAAAGCGCGCAAAGTTACGAAAAAATCTCAACATACGCAAATGGTATCTTCGCTTTCCAAAAATTATGTTTTGTGAGTAAGTATGATATAGATGATGATAGGTGCGCCGAAGAGGGCACTGACGGTGGAGATGGGTAGCGGGTAGGTGAAGACGGAGCAGACGAGGTCGCAGAGCAGCAGGATGTTCGCCCCGATGAGGGCAGTGGCGGGCAGAGTGAGACGATGGTTCGATGTGTGGAAGATACCGCGGGCGATATGCGGCACCGCCACGCCGATGAACGCAATCGGTCCGCAGTAGGCGGTAATCCCGCCGGCGAGCAGTCCTGTTGCTACCACTATCCACAGCCGCACACGCTCCACGCGAATGCCCAAGCCCCGCGCGTACTCCTCACCCAGCGCCATGCCGTTGAGGGGCTTCATCAGGAATAGGCAGATGAGCATGCCCGCGAGCACCACCGCCGCAAGGAGCGGCAACTGCTGCCAACCGACATTGCTCAGCGAGCCAAGCGTCCAGACGATGAACAGTTTGAGCGAGTCGGGGTTGGCGAAGTTCTGTATCAGGTTGACCAACGCGCCGGCGATAGAGCCGAACATCATGCCGACGATGAGCAGCGAGACATTGCTTCGCACCCTGTGCGACACCGCCATCACGAGCAGCAAGACCAGCGCCGAGCCGAGGATGGCGGCGGTGAAGGTGGAGAACGCGGCGTGCAGCGCGGTGAGCGAGAAGCCGCACATGGTCAGCAACGCCACGCCGAGACTCGCACCCGACGACACGCCCAGCGTGTAAGGTCCCGCCAGCGGGTTGCGGAAGAGCGTCTGCATGAGCAGTCCCGATACAGACAGCCCGATGCCTGCCAGCAGTGCCGTGAGTGCTTTCGGCAGGCGCAGGTCAAACAATATGCGGCGAGCAAGTCCGGGTGCGTCCCGATCAATCGGGGCTAATACATCTCCTTCCCCGCCGAACAGCGACAACGGGTTCAGCCATATAGTGCCCCCGCAGAGGTCCAACACAAACAGCCCCAATAGGCTGACAGAGAGCAATAAATATATAAGCGAGTTTGAACGCATAGATAATTAAGAATTATGAGGGCGCAGGCTACTGGGGACGCAGGCGTCTCGCCTGCGGGCAGTTTGGAACAAACTGTTTAGGCATGCTCCGTCGTAACCCACTTTTTCCCCGCAAAGATACTGCTTTTTAGTGAATTGAGCAAATTTCTTTTGCTTATTCGAGAAAAAAGCAGTACCTTTGCCCCATAATTCGTAATTTATCCGGGTAAGCCCCGACCAATCGGGGCAAATTGTCAAATTGTCAATAGTCAAATTGTCAAATAGATAAATAAGACCATGTCAGTACATGTACAAAACTCGCGGATGACGACCGCAAAGATTCGTCAGATGAAAGCCGCAGGTGAGAAAATCACCATGTTGACCAGTTATGACTTCACCCTCACGCGCCTGCTGGACGAGACGGGGCTGGATATGATTCTCGTGGGCGACAGCGCCAGCAACGTGGTTTGCGGCAACCAATACACATTGCCCATCACGCTCGATGAGATGATATTCCTGACGCGAGGCGTGGTGCGCGGTGCGAAGCACTGCCTCGTGGTGGCAGATATGCCGTTCGGCAGTTACCAAGTGAGTACAGAGGATGGGGTGCGCAATGCCATCCGCATGATGAAAGAGAGTGGGGCAGACGCCGTGAAGATGGAAGGCGGCGAGGAGATAGTGCCATTGGTGCGCCACTTGGTGCAGGCGGGTGTGCCCGTGATGGGGCATCTCGGGCTGACCCCGCAGAGCGTGAACCAGTTTGGCGGCTACGGCTTGCGGGCGAAAGAGGAGAAAGAGGCGGAGAAACTGCTGCGCGACGCGCAACTGCTGGACGAGGCAGGCTGCTTTGCCATCGTGTTGGAGAAAATCCCCGCTGCGCTGGCAGCAAAGGTAACCGAGGCGGTCAGTTGCCCCACCATAGGTATCGGCGCAGGCAACGCCACGAGCGGGCAAGTGCTGGTGTTGCACGATATGCTGGGGCTGAACACGGGCTTCAAACCGAAGTTCCTGCGCCATTTTGCCGAATTGGCAGGCGAAGTGAGCACGGCAGTGGGCAACTATATTGAGGCAGTGAAAGATGGCAGTTTTCCTAACGCCGAAGAAGCGTATTAATATTTGACAATTGGACAATTTACTATTTTACAATTATGCGCCGCATGGTCAATTGTCAAATTGTAAATTGTAAAATTGTCAAATAAAAAATATTTGTCAAATCGTAAATTGTCAGATTGTCAAATTGATTAGTCTTATGAAAAAGGTATTAGGCATTTTCTTTTCTATGGTGTTACTATCAAGTTGTGTGAAGACCGGCGAGGCGGTGCTCTCCGAGCAGGTCGTTCAAGAGACCGTATCGGCAGTGCTGACGGCGAAGCCCGAGGCGGACAGCGCGCGGGTGGCGCGCGGCGTGGCGCAGGCGGCGGCGCTGTGGCAGGCGCAGGACGGCACGGCGGAGGAGTTCAAGGCGTTTGCCGTGGCGCAGGTAGTGGCAGACGATGCGCAGCGCGCTGAACTATTAGCGCAGTTGTCGCGTATATGGGAGCGCTGCTACGAGGCGGCGGATATGCTCTCGGTGGAGTTGCTCAAACCCACCCAACTGACCAACGCCGCTACCCCGGGCGAGCCCGATTGGATAATGAGTGCTTACAGCCCTATGGCGCATTTCTGCGACGACATGTTCGCCAACAAAATGGCGTTTCTCACTATCCTCAACTTCCCCCACTACACGCTGGCGGAGAAGAACGCGCTCGGTGGCGGTTGGTCGCGCTTCGAGTGGGCAGCGGCTCGCATGGGTGATATGTTCACCACCCGCGTACCTGCTCGTGTGGAGCAGGAAGTGGCGCAGGCATACGCCGACGCGGAGAACTACATTGCCGACTACAATATCTATATGGGCAGCCTGCTCACGGAGGACGGCAGGCGCCTATGGGACGAGGACGTGGTGCTGCTTTCCCACTGGAACTTGCGCGACGAACTGAAAGCCAACTATGTTCGAAGTACTGGGGACGCGGGCGTCTCGTCGGCGGAAAACGACACCCTTTCGCGCGAGCGGCAGGAGATGATTTTCAAGGTGATGCAACGCATCGTAGAGCAGTCTATCCCGCAGGCGGTCATCAACCATCCTTGCGACTGGAAGCCCTATTCCAACACCTGTGCGCAGCCTGCCCGCGAGCCCGACACGCGCTACGAGCGTATCTTGGGGCATTTCCATGCCTATCAGCAGACGGATGCCTACTGCCCGCAAGCACCCACTGCTATTATCCGCAACTTCGAGGAGAGCATAGAGATGCCGCTGGAGCAGGTGGATTCGCTCTTCCGCAGCCTCATCTCCGCCCCCGAGGTGGCTGAGGTGGGCAAACTGATTGCGCAACGGTTAGGACGCGACTTGCGACCGTATGATATATGGTACGATGGCTTCAAGACCCGCGCAACCTTAGACCAAGACGCGCTGACGGCGCAGACCCGCCGCCGCTATCCCGACGCAGAGGCGTTCCATCGCGATATGCCGCGGATGTTGCAGGCGTTGGGCTTTGCGCCCGCGAAGGCGGAGGAGATATGCAGCCATATCGTGGTAGAGCCGGCGCGCGGCTCGGGGCATGCGTGGCCCGCACTCGGACGGAAGGAGCCGGCGCGTCTGCGCACACGAATAGGGCAGGGTGGTCTGGACTACAAGGGCTACAACATCGCCGTGCATGAGTTCGGACACAACGTGGAGCAGGTGCTCGACCTGTATGACATCGATCACTACACCCTCGCCGGCGTGCCCAACACGGCGTTCACCGAGGCTTCGGCTTTCCTTTTCCAAGCCCGCGACTTAGACTTATTAGCAGCATTTCAAGGAGGTGCGGTCTCCTATAACTCCCCCGCCCCGCTTGCGGGGAGGGGGCAGGGGGCGGGGAACGACTGCCATCAAGGAGGTGCGGTCTTCATGCCGCACCAAATTGACTTGGACATCTTCTGGTCGATGTACGAGATTATGGGCGTGAGCCTTGTGGATATGCAGATGTGGCAGTGGCTCTATGCTCATCCCGAGGCAGACGCAGCGGCTCTGCGTGAGGCGACATTAAGCATAGCCAAAGAGGTCTGGAATCAGTATTACGAGCCTGTGCTGGGTGAGCATGACTGTGTCTTGCTGGCTATCTATTCTCACATGGTGGATGTGCCGATGTACCTGCCTAACTATCCGATAGGCAACATCGTGCAGTTTCAACTGGAGCAGCACCTGCGCGAGTGCCCCACGCCGCAGGCATGGGCAGCGGAATACACCCGTATCTACCAACAAGGTCGCTTGACCCCCGACCATTGGCTCTTGCAGGCGGTGGGTGCTACGCCGAGCATAGAGCCGATACTGGCAGCCGTGCGAAAGTAAAAGAAAGTTCCAACGTAGAATTTATATTAAGAGGGAAGCCTATCAGTATGGGCTTCTTCTTTTTTATGAGAAACATAACATAGTCTATATGTTTCTCATTTTTTTATTTTCTTCAGTATATGTGGATACTTAAGATTCTTGTGGGTGAGATTCAAAAACATAGTTCTTAATAAAAACTTAACATTTTCCTAACACTTATTTCATATCTTTACCCTACTTTTGCACCAAGAATCATGTTGCGCAATCGCTTACACTCCCTTTAGAATTGTCTATTTTTCTAAAAAACGCAATCCAAAGAGGTAGCAGATTTAAGCCTATTTATATCATAACATTATCGTAACATTATCGTAACATAAAGCTGTCTATACCGAACCGAAACCGTGAAAATCCCCTATCAAAACAAATTGTCCAAAACACGTATTTTTATATAATTCGTAATTCGTAAATCGTAATTCGTAAATCGTAATTCGTAAATCGTAATTCGTAAATCGTAAATCTCGTTATGTCAGTCTTCTATCTCTTGATGATTATCTTCCTCTTCTCGCTGGCGATTGTGGACCTGTGGGTGGGGGTATCCAACGACGCGGTCAACTTCCTCAACTCCGCGGTGGGCAGCCGCGTAACCACGCTTCGGCGTATCATCCTCGTGGCGGCTGTCGGTGTCTTCGTCGGTGCCGCCGTCAGCAACGGCATGATGGACATCGCCCGCCACGGTATCTTCCGCCCCGAGCAGTTCTCCTTCGAGGAAATCATGTGTATCTTCATGGCGGTCATGCTCACCGATGTCATCCTCCTCGATGTGTTCAACTCGCTGGGCATGCCCACCAGCACCACCGTCTCGCTCGTCTTCGAGTTGCTCGGGGGCACCTTCTGCCTCGCGTGTATCAAGGTCTCCAACGACCCCACGTTGGCGTTCTCCGACCTGCTCAACACCGAGAAAGCCTTGCAGGTCATCCTCGGTATCTTCCTCTCCGTGGGTATCGCCTTCGTCGTCGGCACTGTCGTTCAGTGGCTCACCCGACTCATCTTCACCTTCAACTACACCCCGCGCCTGAAATGGTTCATTGGGCTCTTCGGCGGACTCAGCATCACTGCCATCCTTTATTTCGTGCTCGTCAAGACCATGGCGAAGAGTCCCTACATGCCCGCCGAGGCGAACCAATGGATAGCCGACAACACGGCACTCCTCATGCTCGCTATCTTCGCCGGCTGCACGCTGCTCATGCAGTTGCTCTATTGGTTGAGAGTCAATGTGTTCAAAATCATCATCCTATTCGGCACCTTCGCGCTGGCGCTGGCGTTCGCGAGCAACGACTTGGTCAACTTCGTGGGTGTTCCGTTGGCTGCCCTCTCGTCCTACCAAGACTTCGTGGCGAGCGGCGAGGGCGCGTCCGAGCATATGATGACTGCCCTCAACGCCCCTGCGAGCACCTCGCCGCTCTTCCTCATCGGCGCGGGTGCCATCATGGTAACGGCGCTCCTCTGCTCCAAGAAGGCGCAGAACGTGGTGCAGACCTCCGTCAACCTCTCGCGGCAGGCGGAGGGCGAGGAGATGTTCGGAGGCAGCCGTGTGGCGAAGAGCCTCGTCCGCGGCGCGAACCGCATCAACGCCGCCTTGCAGGTCATCCTCCCGCCTAAGGTGCGCCGATGGATAGACAGCCGCTTCAACAAAGACGAAGCCATCATGGCAGACGGCGCGGCGTTCGACCTCATCCGCGCCTCGGTCAACCTCGTACTCGCCGGGTTGCTTATCATCATGGGCACCTCGCTCAAACTGCCCCTCTCCACCACCTACGTTACCTTCATCGTCGCCATGGGTACCTCCCTCGCCGACCGCGCATGGACGCGCGAATCCGCTGTCTATCGTATCACGGGCGTGCTCTCCGTCATCGGCGGCTGGTTCCTCACCGCCGCAGTCGCTTTCCTCGCCGCCATGCTCGTCTGCCTGCTCTGCCACAGCGGAGGTATCGCACTCATGCTCATACTCATCCTTGTGGTCTCCACTGTCCTCATCGTTACCAACGTCAAAGCCCGCCGCAAGGCGAAAGCCGAGGCAATGCAGGACAAGTCCATGCCCCTCGACAACCTCGACAAACTCGCGCCTGCCGAGGTCTGGGAGGCGTTGCAAGCGCACCATACCAAGGCGTCCACCCAACTGTTGCAGCAGACGCGCACACGCTACTGGGACACCTGCTGCGCCATGGAGACCGAGGACCTGCGCGCACTGCGCCACGTATGCAAAGACTTGGAGGACATGCAGCAGTGGAAGCGCCGCAACCGCTCCCGCGAACTCATGGCAATGCGCCGGCTCCCCGTCAGCCTCGCGCTGGAGAAGAACACGTGGTTCCACCTCGGCTCCAACGCCGGTGAGCAGATGCTCTACGGCATGAAACGTATCGCCGTGCCCTGCTGCGAGCACCTCGACAGCGGCTTCAGCCCCCTACCCGAAGACCTCCGACAGGAACTCCACCTCATCGCCCAAGAGACCACAGGCTACTACGACCAAGCCATGGAGTATATCTCCCAAGAAGGTGCATTAAATGGAGGTGCGGTCTCCAGGCCGCACCAAGAAAATAGCGGTGCGGTC
>JBJECI010000004.1:0-9607 GCA_051870915.1 Paludibacteraceae bacterium | reverse complement strand
TGCATTAAATGGAGGTGCGGTCTCCAGGCCGCACCAAGAAAATAGCGGTGCGGTCTCCAACAACTCCCCCTCCCCGCAAGCGGGGCGGGGGGCAGGGGGCGGGGTGCCTCAAGGAGGTGCGGTCTCCAGGCCGCACCAAGACAATGGAGGTGCAATCGGAAGTTTATCCCGTGTTCGGGAGCCGCACCCACAAAAAGAACAAGTACCGCCCGCGTCCCCAATGTTCCCCTCTTATGAGGCCCTCTTGCAAGACATCGAGGCGTTCAAACTCCGTCTCTCCGCCCTGCGCAAGAAGCACCTCGACCGCCTGACGACCGGCAGTGCCGCCCTCCCCCAGCAGACCGCATTGCTCTACCTCAACATCCTGCAAGAGACCCAGCAACTGCTCTCCGAACTGCGCCACTTCCTCCGTGCCTACCACCACTTCGCGGAATAATAAAAAACTATTAAACAAAAGAGAATGTCTAACAAGTCCCATGGAGTATAGTAAATAGGGACGCAGGTGCACATCCCGATGAGTCGGGCATGTCTCGCCTGCGGACGTTTTTTCTAACAAAACGAACGGTTTTAGCATTGATTTTTGCCCTTTGTAAGCCATAGCCATTCAAATACAAAAAAGAGACTGTCTAACTTGACTACTTGTTAGACAGTCTCCAACTATGAACTGCACAGGAAACCACTTACTTTCCCATGGCTTGGAACGCCATGGCATACTCGCGCATCTGCTTGAGCATGGCAACGAGACCGTTGCTGCGGGTGGGGGAGAGGTGTTCGCGCAGGCTGATACGGTCAATAAAATAGAGGTCAGCATCCACTATCTCTTTCGCCGTATGCCCGCTTAGCACGTGGATGAGTAGCGCCACGATGCCTTTTACTAAGATAGCATCCGAGTCGCCTTGGTAGATAATCTTGCCGTCTTCCACGCGGGCAGTGAACCATACTTTCGACTGGCAGCCGTCTATCAAGTTCTGCTCCGTACGGGCTTCTTCGGGAAACGGCTCCAACCCGTTGCCGTAATCAATCAGCAGCGAATAGCGATCCATCCAGTCGTCAAAACTGCTGAACTCTTCAATAATCTCGTCTTGTATCTCGTTGATAGTCATAGGTGTGTGAACGTTGTTTGCGTCGTTTTCGTTATTTATGTTGTTTTCGTAAACTACGTAAAAACGTAAACTACGAAAACTACAATCAGTCTATTTAACGTGGAGTTGATATAAGCGTAGTAATTCAAAAATCAAAGACTAATTTGGTTCTTGGTAATGAATTAATGAATAATTGTACGACAATTACATGTTATAGAAAAGAAAAATATTTGAATAATTTTTGGAAATTTTTGTTGAAATAAAAGAACCATCATCGGTGCGATGTATATGTATCTTATTTCGAGTTCGTGTTATTTACCCATAATCAATTCGTAAAGCAGTTGCGCCAAGTGCTCATCGTCTTCCTCGGCGATAGTGTCGCCCACGGGGGCATCTACCACGTAGTCTGCTTGCAGATAGTAAGGCTCGCGGGCTTCCAAGTGCGACGTGATGAACGCAAGCAGTTCTTCCTCGGTATGCCCCTGCAAGACGGGGCGAAGGGATAAGTCGGTGAGCATCAGCCGTTTGGCGAGGTGCTCGGGCTGCCAGCGGAGGTAGATACTGGTGCCCAACTCTTTGAGGCACTCCATGTTGTCTTCCCAGCAGGGATAGCCGCCGCCGGTGGCGTAAATCACATGCTCGTAGGGCAACTCCGCCAAGTCCTCCACCACGTACTTCTCCTTGTGGCGAAAGTCTTCCATACCGAATTGTCGGATATAGTCGGCAGTGGAATAGCCGTGTATCTCGTGGAAAGCGTTGTCCAAATCCACGAAATACCAACCCAACTTATCCGCCAGCAACTTGCCCGCCGTGGTCTTTCCGGCACCCATATAACCGATTAAGTAGATAGGAAGTTCCATCATTTCTCTTCTTTGTAGTTTTCTTGCCAGCGGATGGTGCCGTTTTCGTTGATGAAGGCTTGGGGTAGGGTGTAGGCAGCGGGGGCGGGAACAGGGTGGAGTAGTGTCCAATGGCTATCGTACATCCGTGCGAAAGAGGAGCACAGCGGAGCGCATACCGTTTGCACGAGCAAGATACTATCGCCATAGTGGTAAGTCTCGAGATAGCAACTATCAGCCAACCGCACCTTGGCGTATGCCCCTTCTTCTATCTCCACCTCGGGACTTCCGCCCACGGCTTGCACATCGGCAATTATCTGCTCGATGAAAGACTGCTGTGCAAAGACGCAAACGGGGAAGAATGTTAGTAGTATGAACAATAGTCGTTTTTTCATATTCTCTTTGGGTGCGGCCTAGAGACCGCACCTCCATGGTGTTCTACACCAAGAGCACTACCGCGTAGGCGGCGATACCCTCTTCTCTGCCTACGAAGCCGAGGTGCTCGGTGGTGGTGGCTTTGATGCTGACTGCATCCGTCTCTATGCCCATCACCTCTGCCAAGCAGGCTTGCATGGCGGGGATATGTGGATTGAGTTTCGGCGATTGTGCGCAGATGGTGCAGTCGCAGTTGCCGAACTCGTACCCTTTCTCGCGCACTATCTCCATCACGCGGCGGAGGAGTATCTTCGAGTCAATACCCTCGTATTCATTGCCTTTGGTGTCAGGGAAATGATAACCTATGTCGCGCATGTTGGCAGCACCGAGGATGGCATCGCAGAGCGCATGAATAAGCACATCGGCATCGGAGTGACCGAGCAGTCCGCGCTCCGAGGGTACTACAATTCCCCCCAACCACAATTTGCGGTCGGGGGTGAATTGGTGCACATCATATCCGAATCCTATTCGCATATCTATCGCTTGTTGTTCACGAGGTCTTTGATGCCTGCGAGGTCGAAGCCCACGGTGAAGCGCATGGTCTGGTCAAGCGGGTTGGACGCCGCCAAGCCGATGCAGTAGGCTACGTCCAGTGAGAAAATCGAGAGGTGGAAGCCGGCACCCACGGTCAGGTAGTTGCGGTTACCTTTGTAGAAATTCTCGTAACTATAACCAAAGCGTGCGAAGAACTGCTTGTTGTAGGAGTATTCCAGACCTGCCCCCCAACGTACTTCCTGAAACTCCTCTTTCGCTCCGCGCGGCGCATCGGCAAACGATTGGAAGATACCTTTCACAGATGACAGTTCGGAGTAAGCGTCTTGCGACATCTGCCATGTGGTCTCATCCTTGGGGTTAAAGCCTTCTGTGAATTTCGATTTGCGCGAAGGCACCATCATCTTGTCTGCTTGCAGGCTGAAAGTCAGGCTGTTGTACTTGTCGAAAGGTAACTCGTAGTTCGCACCGATACGTAGGGTAGCGGGGATAAAGTTGCGCGTTACCTCATCGTAGGTCATCTTGCCGCCGAGGTTGCTCAGGTTCAAGCCCAAGGAGAAATAACTCGTTCCCATCGGGAGTTGGATAGGCTGGTGGTAGTAGAGTGCAATATCTGCCGCCATCGTCCATGCAGCGTGCATGTTGTTGTCATAACCCGTACCCGACATGTTCATGCCGTTGTTGAGGTCGGAGTACATAAAGCGCAGTGCGACAGCCATACTCACATACTCATGCAACTTACGATAGTAGGAGAGGTCGAGTGCCCACTCGTTGGGGCGGCAGGTCCCGTAGTCCTCGTTGTAGGCACCTGTGAGTTGCACATCGCCCATAGAGAAATAGGTAAACGAAGCACCGATACCCCCGGCGCGGTCGCCGAAGTTGTAGTAACCTTCCAAGTGCGCGAGGTCAATGTCGGTAACACCCAACTTGCGCAACCAAGGGGTGTAGTTCGCCGTGATACCGCCTGCGCTCTGCATGAAAGCAAACTTCGCGGGGTTCCAGTACTGCGAGTTGAGGTCGGCGTCGGTTGCCACACCTATATCACCCATACCTGCCGAACGCGCATCGGGTGCGATACTGAGCGAAGGCATAGAGGTGATAAGGGGGTTCATTGTCTCGTCGATAGCCCACAAGTTTGTAGCAAACAATGCGGCTGCGACAACGGATAAAAGAATCTTTTTCATATATGTTATTTAGCAATTTGACAATTTACAAGTTTACAATCTTTTTGAATAACCTTAGATATGCTTCATAGGCGGGCGTATCAATTAACAATTTATAATTAACAATTAACAATTAACAATTAACATGCGTTGGCATTAACTCTCAACACTAAACACTCAACTCTAAACTTTCAACACTAAACTCTCCACTCTCCACTATTCCGTCACCACAATCTTTCCCGTAGCAGTAGCGTAGCCGCTGTCGGCGGTCTTCATGCGTATATTATATAGGTATATGCTCGGGTAGAGCCCTATCTCGCTCATGTTCAGTTGCACATTGTCGGGGTTCGATTGCTTCTGCTCCCAAACTAATCTGCCGGACATGTCGAAGATACGTATCTCCGTCTCCATCACGCGGTCGGGTTGGTCGTAGTTGACGGTGAGGTTGAGCACACCCGTAGCCTGCACAGGGTTGGGGTAGGAGACAACGGAATAGATATTCGGGTCAGCCCCCTTCGAGACAATGAAGTTGAGCGAAGCGGTAGAACTGTTGTTCAGCAAATCCCATGCGCGGAAGGTGAGGCTATGTGCACCGTCTTCCAGTTCAGAAAGCATGTAGGATACCATTCCTCGCTGGTAACTGCCGTCCTCGGAGGTGAAGAACTCGTTGAGGACGTAGTTCTGCTTCGCGTCGTTGTCCACGATGAGCAGGAGGTCGTGCCCGATACCGGCACCGGCAGTGTTGATACCGTGTTCATCCTCTATCTCCGCAAAGAAGCGCGGTGTCTCGTAGGTCGTACCTCCGTCCACGAAAGCGGGGGTGTTTAGATAGAGTCTGAGTTCAGGTCCTATAGTGTCTTCTGTGAAGATTGAGCCCGTGCCGCCTACCACGAAGTCCTCAAAGTGTCCTACGCCTTCTGCTCTATTCTCCTCATCACGAGCGTAATATAGAATACGTCCGTTGCCGTAGTTATAACGGATATCTTTCGGGGTCATAAAGGTGTACGCAAAGCGTCCGTTGGTTACTTTTGCACTGCCGGAGAAGATGGTGTTGGGGTAGTCGTTGTAGGTAAGGAGTTGCTTGTTACCTTCCGAGGCATCGTTGTCGCGCGTGGTGATGGTCTGCATTTTGTCGTAGATGGTGATATCAACCATTCCGTTGAACCACGATGCCGTATCACCTGTGCTCTCCGAGATATACCCTTCCATGTGTTGCACATCCAGCGCACGAAGCGTATCTACTTTAGTAAGAGTTTTAACCTGATAATCAGTGGGATAGAGCAACCGTATGGCAGGGTCACCCAGCAGCACGTAAGGCATCTTGTTCTCATCGTTGCCCGTCATGTTCTTGGCTATTGCACATGCCTCACCCACGGTCATATTATAGGAATACACATCCTTGTGCCCAAAGAGAGTATCGCAAAAGTTGCGGTTGATATAGGTGTTTTGGGTCGCATACACAGTGCGCCCCGCCGAGAGCACGCCTATCGCCCCACCATTCGGGTTAAGCACAGCCTCTTCGGCAGCAGAAGACTTGCCGGAATCAAAATGCGCAAATGAGCAGGTGGCGAACATCCAGAAAGCAAGGTTTCGATTAGTCATTTTCTGGATACTCTTCATGTCCATCATACCCTCGTTGGTGATACCGGTGTAACTTCCGTGTCCGGAGTAGTTGAGGAACAACGCACCGTTCTGCAAGAGGTTATCCAATTTGTTCTTTGCCAGCGGATAACTCTCGCCCGAAGCGTTGATTTCCTGAGGGTAAGAGTCAAGGTATATCTTATTGACAATGAAATCGGGGTTTTTCTTACGCACGCGTTCAGATCCCTCTTCAGCCACGCGGGTATGCAAACCGTTATCTCCGTCATCGGCAAGGAAGATAAGTTGCCCTTTCCACTTGCTCAGGTCTTCATTGCGCATATAGCGTATGGTCTTGTCCACCACTTGCTGCGCCTGCTCCACGGTGTTCACCGGTAGTCGTCCTACACCGATGTCCATCCGCCCGTAGGTGTCGCTCTCGCCCTCGCTATTGTCAAGAAAACCGAAATAGTCATCGGTGGCGTATGCCTTGGTCTCTACAGTGGAGTTCTTGGCTTGGTAGGTGAGTAGCGTGTTCTGTCCGCTATTGCTGCGCAGTTTGCGGTTGTCGTAGGTGCCGTCCCCCATAAGCAGGAGCCAACGCGGTTTTTGAATGCTGCTACTATTGTTCGCGCGGTCATAGAGCATCTTCATCACCCATCGGAAAGCGGTAGCATCAGGAGTTCCCGATGAGAACTCATTAAACGCTTGCTGGTCAGTTACAACCGCCCAAGTTACGCCGTCTATCTCCTCGTGCGCTTGTGCCAGTTGGGTGGCTTGAGTAACAAACTGCTCGGGGCAGATAATCACATAGTCAATATTTTGCAGCGCATGCACATTCTGATTGACCACGCTTCCTACTACGGTGGGAGTCAGCCAGTTACTGCTATTGGTATTCACGGCGATATACTCCTGAATACCAGACTTGTTGTTGCCAATGAAAGTGAGTGTCGTCCCGCTAATAGTAGTGGGCATACGATAGATATTCGCTTTGTCTGTGATGTTCCATACCTCGGTGTTGGCATTGGCATTGCTTAATGTGAACAGCATAGGAACGTCCATGCCGTTGTTCGCCGATGTGCGGAAAGGCATCTGATTGCCTGTCATACGGAGTTGGCAGGTCGCCGTCAGTTCGATATAATTGAGGTAACCTTTTGCGCCGGAAGCAGGATTGGAGAACGAGATACGAACTACCTGTTCGTCAGCGGCGGCAGGGTAGGTGGTGTTGCTACTTGCCAACTGCGCTTTTGTATAGAAATCGCTGGTCGGCACAGAATCGGTCTTTACGCTGTTGCTCGTACCATTGAGCGTAAAGGTAAATTGGGATTTCCGAACAGAGAAAGCCGCCGCTGCGATGTTGCACAACACTGCCTCGGAAGTAACGATGTTCAGAGTAGAGAAAGTGAATGAACGTGTGGGATTAGTTGGAGTGAACATCTCGCCGTAGAACTCTCGACCTCCGCCGTCCATTCCGCCCGGATCAAGCAAGTTGATAGAATCCAACTCATGCACCTGGTAGTTCGGAAAAGTAGTGATGCTGACTGCATCTTCTGCCGCCAATGCCCCGGCGGTAGGCAGCAGTCGTTGCTCGCCCGCATCGTCGCTTAAGAAATAGTACCCGTAGTCGGAATAGGTGTTGCGCGTATGTACGAACTGTACGCCGTTGTATGCCCATGAGGTCGTTCCTTGACCATAGAAGAGAATATAGTCGCCTGCGTTAAACACGCCGTCCGCACCCTTGTTCATATAGAACCCCACTGCAGGCAGGTCATCGATACGGCTTTTGTTGAAATTCTGTGTAAGCATCGCACCACCATAGCCGTATATACGCACATTAGCGGGATCACTCAGCCCTGCTGCCTGCAAGTCTTCGTAGGTCATCTTATAGACACCTGACTCTTTCACCTGTATCTTCACCCAATTGCCGCTGCTCAACACAGACTGCTCGGTGTAAGTATGCACAATAGCACCCGCAGGCATCGCTAACAACCATGCGAATATGTATAATAATATAATTATTTGTCTCTTCATATCATTTTTTAGAACTTGCAATCTACAGAAAAATCGTAAATCGTAATTCGTAAATCCCCTCACTTCACTTTGCAATACAACCCCTTTGCCTCTATCACTTCTTCTTGTTGCACGATACGACTGCCGGTCGTATGATGGATAAAAATTAGGTCTCCTTGTCGTATGGTCATCACCTCACTGGCGCGGGCTATCGCATCCTCAGGGGAAATAACCAGACTTCCTATCTGCGGTGTCTGCTCTTCTTGCAACTTGAAACCTGCAACTCGAAACTCAGCACTTGCATCTATTCCCTCCTCTTTACTCATCATCTCCCCCACCGCAAGCGAGTAGTCAAAAGCAATCGCTCTTGTCCAAGAACCGCCTGTTTTGCGCGCGTGCTCCAGCAATATCTCATCCGCAAAATCTGCTCCGTTGGCAACGGCATCGTAGTAGCGGCACGCGAACTTTGGAGCAATATGTTTTCCCAATCGGCTTATCCGAAGAACCATACATGGCGTCATACGAATCATGCTTGTTTGCTCGGGCATAAAAAAAGGCTTGCGGTTATTCAGCATACAAGAGTCGCCTTTGAGCACCATCTCAATCCCACTATTTACACCTATGAAACCGATTATTTTCATTGCGCACAAATTCGGCTGCAAAGTTACAAAAAAAAAACTATATGTGCAAAACTTTCTCTATTTTTTGTAACTTTTTCTAAAAAACTGACATCTTTGTGCGCATCAGTGCCCTCTTACGAACTGACCTTCCGGTTGATTAGTGAGGAAACACTGCTCGTCTGAAAGTTCTTCTTCGCAGGCGAGATTTTCTTGGGCGATATATTCTTCGTAGGTCATATTGAATTGTCCGTTTTTCGTATATAAACTTTCAATCTTCTCCCTTTTTGGTGAAGGTTTTTATCGTAACATAGACGAGTCTGTAACGAGTCTGTAACGTGTCTGTAAGCGATTGGGAATGATTGTCCAAAACACGTATAATCTGCATTCCATTGATGTATCTGTGCGATAGCTTAATGTGAGATGCAGTGGTAGGTTAATTGTTAATGCCTATCAAATACAAAATAGTCAAATGGTAAATTGTCAAATCACTCCACGGGCATACCGCTGCTCTGCCAGCCGAGGAAGCCGCTACTGAGTTCTACTACCTTGTACCCCGCGTTGGCGAGCAGTTCGGCGGCTTTCTTGCTGCGTCTGCCGCTGCGGCAATAGAGGGCAATAGTCTTGTCTTTGGGCAGTTGTTTCTCCGCTTTCGCCAAGAAGTCCGCCTGCGTTACATCGATGCAGACGCTTCCTTTCAAGTGTCCCTCTGCAAACTCCTTCTCCGTGCGCACGTCCAGCAAGAACGTATTTTCCTGTTGCAGCACTTTGGCAAACTCTTTCACATCCACCGACTGAAAATCGGCTGCTCTCAGTCCGAAAAAAGATAATAGACTCATGGTGATAAACAATAGGCGTTTCATAATAATGTTTCAAGTATCAAGTTTCAAGTATCAAATTTACCGTCCGCGACATAGTCGGGACGTATCCGATTCAAATTAGTCCGACCATGTAGATAGGTAGCAGCAGGGTCTCGCCGTCTTTGCGCAGGTCTTTGGTGTATGCCAAGTAGCGTTGCCCGATATATTTCGAGAATTTTTGGCAGAACTCATCCAAGGACTTGTGCGTCTTATAGCCGGAGGACTTGACCTCTATCGGGCAAATCTTATTCCCGCGGGAGAGCAGAAAATCTATCTCGTAGTTGTGCTTCTCGTCCTTTGCCCATGTGTGGTAGAAGAGTTCGTTGCCGGCGGCTGCCAGCATCTGCGCGATGAGGTTCTCGTAGATATAGCCTAAGTTAGCATCCGACTTATCGCTCAGCAGTTTGTCGTAAATCACATTCTCGGTGTAGGCTTTGTCCCAGAAACATAGCGTAACGAATAGCCCTGTGTCAGCCATGTATATCTTGTAGCGGCTCAGGTCTTTGGTAATCGACATGCCTACCTTGGGGT
>JBJECI010000003.1:4573-23071 GCA_051870915.1 Paludibacteraceae bacterium | reverse complement strand
GCCCCGACTTGTCGGGACGCACCCGGACAGCCACCGCTGCCAAAAAGAAAAACACTCATCAATACACATCCTGCCCCCCGAGAAAAAAAACAGCAGGCGGGGACGCCTGCGCACCCGGACAGCACCCGGACAGCACCCGGACAGCACCCGGACAACCACCGAATAACAATGTAACTACAAAAAACAACATACAACCTATGAAAAACAATATCTTCAAATCCATTTTCGTAACCATCCTCCTACTACTCGGAGTAAGCCACGCTGCGTGGGGAGAGGAAACAACATTTACAATTTATGTAAGGAATGTAGATAGTAATGGTAATGTTTATACAGGCGTACCACGCATCTATTTTTGGGATGTAAGTAGTGAAAGTCTAAATAATAATTGGGATGCAGCAAAGGAAATGACTCAGTGCGAAGGATTTACAGAGTCCAATTGGTATTACTACAAAATAGTAGATGATAATAACAGCTTTGGCTATAAAATCAGATATAACGATAGTTCTAACGATAACGGCAATGACCTGCGTATATCGGACGCATCGCAAACGCACACATATATTACTTATTTGGGAAATTTCGGTAATGACAACGCTAACGTCATTAAGAAGGTTCAGCCGTGGAATGATAAGAGCCCTGCAAGTCAACTCACTGATCTTAGTTGTTCTACAGGTGCTCCAAGTTTTGTAGAAGCGAAGAGCATCAGTAATACCCCCTACATTTACTTCAATAATACGTATGCGAACTATACCCAAGTGGCAGCTTTATTAGGTCATGAGACGTATTCTGAATCTTTCAATTTAACTGCCATAGAAAATACCAATCTATATTATTTCACCAAAGATAGTTGGGATGATTATAAAGCGTTCTTATTCATACAAGCCAATGGATGGAATAGTGCAAACGAATCTCCTCTCAATCGTATAGGTAATGTTACCAACACCAATACCTACACTAAGAGCATGGATGGTGGCTCCCACACGTTTACTCCCCGTTGTGTTGATGATGGTGCCAATATGGAATATATTGCCGCTTCCCAAACAAAGCAGAATGTCAAAATAATGCTTTCTAAGGATGGAGGAAGTACATATTCCGAGTATAGCGGTACTACATATCCCGGCACCATTAAAGCGACACGTTACCTCTTCAATAATGATAAAAAATCCGTTTATAGTGGAGAAAAAACATTTGAAGTAGGGGGAGTTTACACCGCATCGGATACCTACGCCTCGGGTGTTATCTCTTCCACTATCACCTTTACGGCATCTGCTACCAATGATGGATATGAATTTGTTGGTTGGGGTATCACCAATGCCGGACCAACCAAGACGGATGACACCTACAAGTATCTCGTGGGCGGAGAAGCCACTATCTATGCGTACTATAAGCAAACTGTAACTACCCATACCGTAACTTTCCATGCCAATGGTCATGGCGAGGCACCTACCTCACAAACTATAATAGACGGCGAAACGGCGACTGCACCCACTGCTCCCACCGCAGAGGGCTACACCTTCGTTGATTGGTACACTACTCCTGAATGCACCGGTAACGCATACGTTTTCACCACAGCCGTAACCGCTGACCTTGACCTCTACGCCAAGTGGACGGAAAACAAATACTCCGTAACCATCACTGCAGGTGAGGGTGGTAGCGTATCGCCCACAAGCGTCAGCGTAGGTCCAGAGACAAGCGCAACCATCACCGCCACCCCGAACAAAGGATATGGTTTTAGCGAGTGGACTACTTCAACAGGAAGCATAAAGGTAGCCTCTGCGACCTCCCTCTCCACTACCGTAACCGCCACCGCAACGGGTACAGTAACTGCTAAGTTTACAAAATACTCCGACAATTCCTATTGGTATTTCGACTCAAAGAATACAGGATGGGACAATACTATAGACAGCAAGTGGAAACTCATAGACGCGGGAGACTATGCGTATGTGTCCGTGCCTGCTCGAAATAGCGATGACAACTTTTTCAAGATTTTCAGTTGCAACCCGAAGAATGACAATACGTGTTTGATTGCCAACGCCGACAAGATTGCCACAGGCACCTTGGCAGGCGGTATTGGTCTAAGTTCCGATGGAACCAGCAACAACAATATCAAGATGCCAGCCACCACCTCGGACTATTTTGTAATTCTCTACTATCCGAATACTACCACCAACCCGAGCAATAGCTATCTGGTGGCAGCGTCCTATACCCTCCCCGGTGGGTTCCTTGTCACATACGACTACAATGGTGGTAGCGGGTCGGTAGGAAATGCTACTTGTGAGCAGGGGCAGAGCGTAACCTTACCAACCCCCAATGATCGCACGGGATATACATTTAATGGCTGGTACACAGCGGTTTCCGAAGGCACCTTCGTGGGTGCAGCAGACGCGACCTACACACCTACCGCCAACATCACCCTCTACGCGCAGTGGACGGAGGACTACTCTGCTAAAGAATTTTGGTATTTTGATGAAAACAATGCCAGAAATAGTGATGGCAACACATGGCCGGAAACAGAGGGGAATGGATTGGTGGATAAATGGAAGATGACTAATACCGCCACCTACGCGTACATTTATGTGGAGAACAGCAGTAGCGGTAATAAGTTTAAGATTGGTTATACCAATTGGAAAGTTGATGACCATTTGATTGCCAATGATGACAACATTGCTGGAAGTTTAGCAGGTAACATTGGTTTAGTAGTAGATGGAGAGAAATGGAAAAATATATTTATAGGCAAACTCAGTGGTCAAGAATCTACGTACTCCGGCTCTTACTATGTAGTGCTCTACTATCCTAATGTAGCCCCGAACACGGAGAATAAGTATCAGGTGGCAGCCATGACGGAACTGCCCAACACGGTGAAGTATCCTCTTACCTTCGGGGTGATTGGGGAGAATGGAAACCTGACTGCCAAGTCCGGCGGCATGAGCATCTCTTCCGGCGATGAGGTGGCTACGGTTACGCTGACCGCTGAGCCTACCGAGAACTATGAGGTAGCGGGCTGGTACTCCGATGCCGCGGGCAATAGCAAGATAGAGGCTGCCGGCACCAACACCACCTACACCCTCACACTCACCGCAGCCACAAGCGTCTATGTCAAGTTCAAACGACAAGAGAAGAAGTATTGGTATATGAGCGATAGGACAGGGTGGAATACTGGCACCGGAAAGCAACTGACCACACACACGTCCGGGGTCTATGCGTTTATTCAACTTACATCAGACGAAGCCGATACAAAGTTTAAGGTGCGTGAGGTGAATGAAAGCGATGATAATAAACCCTACTATGGCGGATTAAATATCAATAATGGTTTCTACGGGGCAAATATTGATTTGACACATGATACGGAACATCATAATGCGGTAGTAGAAGCCGTGGCTTCTGATTGGTATGTAATCCTCTATTTCCCGAATACGAAAAACAACCCGAATGACAACTATATCTTGTGTGCGAGCACTTCGTTGCCGGTGCTCACCGACCCTGTTACGGTATCTTTCGGCGTAGTGGGGAACACAGGTGGTGCACTCACTGCCAAGTCCGGCAACAGCACCATCACATCGGGTACTGCCGTTAGTTATGTTACATTCACAGCCGCCCCTGTGGCAGGTTATACCGTAGAGGGCTGGTACTCCGATGCCGCGGGCACGACCAAGATAGATGCTGCCGGCACCAACACCACCTACACCCTTTCCCCCGTAACGGAAAGCAATTGTAATGTGTATGTGAAGTTTGCAGAGGTGCGTTCCATCTATTTCAAAAACAACCATAATTGGAACGAGGTGCATGTTTACACATTTACAAATAGACCTTTTGATGATGGCTACAACGGGAATGACAACCAAACCAACGACGATGCCCACAAGAAAGGTGTGGGACCAAAAGGTGCTATGGAGAAAGCACAAATGACGCATATAGGCAATGGGGTTTATGTTTACCAACTTACGAATGCCACACCATTTAGTTATGTAGCTTTTACAGAGAAGAACCAATACGATTACGATAATTTCTACGATTACAACAATGTCGTGTACAGGCAAGACCACAGTGAGAAATTGTCTATGTACATTCCTAACAAGTGGGAAGGTGCGCATTGGGTAAACTTAAATAAGAATGATTATGATAAACGCGCCGACTATTTCTACGAAGGTATTTGGATGAAACCCAATAGCAAGGATGCCGGATATATGATTGCCATCCATACAAATGAAACTGATTATAAGTATAATTATTTCACAACATCTGCTATCGGAGGCTATGATTTCTCCTTTGATACAGTTCTCACGGAGGGCACTACGTATAAGTTCTTTATAAAGAACGATAACGGCAGTTGCTATAGTCGCGGTAATAATGCAGGAGATGTAATAGCACAAACCACCAAAAATCATGAGATGTATTTTGGGGAAACCTCTCCTGTTAGCGAGGTTACTTTGAATCCTACCATCACGGGGACTTATACCTTTACTATCCATTTGAGCGATGGCAAAGTGTTAATGGATGTGATTTACCCCGAGAATGAATACCGCCTTGTGTATGTGGAGAAGAGCGGTAGCACGACCGTGAAATACCATCCGTCGCATATCATCAAGCAGCGTGCAGGCGGTACGGAAGATGCTCCGCTGTACGACACTATCAGTATGCACGTGCGCCCGAATATACGCACATGGAATACCAACAAGTACGACACCACAGCGAACGGCAACACCTGCGAGGTGCAGTTGCAACAACGCAACGCCGGCTCAAGCACTTGGACGGTAGTGGGGACGGTAGATGTGAAGACGCAGTTTGCTGCCAACGGTGTATATAACTTTGTGCTGAAGCAGGTGGATGGCGCAGCGGTAAGCCTTCCCACGGAGTTGATACACTCCTATACCGGTTCATACTACATCCTGACGGATGCTTTCGACAGCAACTGGAGCAAGACCGCCGCTCGGGATAGTATCAAGCAGCGTTTCTGGTACTCCAACTATGCCGACAACAAAGAGTCGTTCAGCCACTATTGTTGCAAGTGGACTACCCAAGGCACTAACCTCAAGTTCGTTGTAGCAAACGATTACAGTTATTGCATCACTGACACACTTATTCGCACCGACTACGAGGCAGCCCATGGTTATGTCAGCGAGGAAGGTAAACTGAATGAGAATGCCAACGTGCGTTTCATGTGGCAACACTACGACAACACCACCGACCGCGCTTATATAACGAATGGTGATGCTGCGGTGAGACTCATCAGTAGCAACTCTCAAATCACCGAGGGTGCATCGCTTAACTTGAGCGACCAGCAGAACTGGGTATATGCAAAAGAGGTACATGCCAGGATAAACACCCGCGTGAAGATAGAAGCCGCCTACCACGGCTACACCCAATACCTGAAAGGACAAACAGGCGATTTTGCGGAAGACAACACAGAGATACTCATCAAGGGTATTGACTCCAGCGAACCCTACCTGATTCGCGTTATCTATGACTTCAAGACCAACCACCTGATATGCGCATGGATGCCGGAAGGGGAGATAAGCGGCGAGCAAGAGATAGAGTCGGACATCATGCTTATCCGCAGAGACACCTGCTCTGCTACGCAAATCACGTTCAACAACGCCAACCTCAAGTCAGTACAGACGGCATACGGCGTGGTGGAACTGACAAAAGCCTATTTGGAAAATACCAACTATACGGCAAAAGCGCGTGCTAACTACTGGATATCCTTCCCGTTTGACGTCAATCTGTCAGACGTATTCGGAAATGGCACCTACGGCAAACACTATATGGTGCAATACTACGATGGCGAGGCACGCGCAGCAGAGGGGCAATATATTGATTCTCCTACGCGTTGGAAATTCTATAGAGACCCCACGAATGTAGTGCTGAAGAAAGGATTGGGGTACGTATTGGTAGTATTGCCGAACAAGTTGCTGAGTGAGCAGTTCACCCATGGCAACAGCAGCGTCCGCTTCTATTTCCCGTCGGCGAATACGGAACCGATGGATATAGACGGTACGGTGCAGACCGTTACGGTGCCGGAACATAAATGTACGATTACTAAAGATGATTGCTGGATTTACGACTCCAACTGGAACATTATCGGTGTGCCTACTTGGGCGAATTTTGATGAGTTTGGCAACCCTAAGAAAGCAGTACAGGTGGGAACATGGGAATTCATGGTAGGTT
Organism: Paludibacteraceae bacterium; assembly: GCA_051870915.1. GTDB lineage: Bacteria > Bacteroidota > Bacteroidia > Bacteroidales > Paludibacteraceae > Colicola. The sequence continues at coordinate 16,906 of JBJECI010000003.1, read as the reverse complement.
TCTACTATAAAGCCAACACCTCTGACGGTACGTTCGAGGCAAGCGTAGCAGATAAATTGTCTTTCCAAAGTATGTACTCCTATCTTGTGCAGTGGGCAGGCACTATCAACTGGAAAGACACGATTTTTGAGGGCGAAGAGTATCCCGGGGCACCTGCTCAGCAGGCGCTGCAGGCGCGCCGTTATGCGCCGGCTGCTGAGGGTGAGGAAGAGGGTACGGCTCCCGAGCAGTACACCCTCCGCCTGACGCTCAACCGCGGGGAGAAGCAACTCGACCACACCTACGTCCGCCTGCAGGAAGGCAACGTAACCACCGACTTTGACCTCAACTACGACATGACGAAGATACTCAACAGCGGTGCGAACCTCTACTCGCTCGTGGGGACGAACCTCATCCAGTGCGCCGCCAACGTGCAGCCGCTGCAAGAGGAGGCGCAGACCATCAGCATCCCGCTGGGCGTAGTGGCAGACCAAGACGGGCTCTACACTTTCTCCCTGCCTGACGGCACCGAGGGCATGAACGTCTCGTTCGCCGACTTCGAGAGCGGCACGGTGCATAACCTCGCGTTGGGCGACTATCAGACCGCCCTTACCACAGGCACGTATGAGGGGCGCTTCGCGCTGGAGATACAGCCCCGCCACGAGGTCAGCACCGGCTGCGAGCAGACCGACGCCGCAGGCAAGCGCCTCCGCAAAGTGCTCATCGACGGTAACCTCTACATCCTCCGCGACGGCAAAGCCTACACCGCTACCGGCAACGAGTTGTAAGAGAGGCGGTATATATACGACGAAGGGCGGCATCATGCCGCCCTTCGTCGTGTTATGGGGGGGGGAAGACACCCGTGTTCGTAGGGTTGCACCCTACGCTAATTTATGTCGCCCCTTCGGGGCTTTTTTTTGGGGGGGCTATAGTTGCTATAGTTGCTATAGTTGCTATAGAGGCTATAGAGGCTATAGTTGCTATAGTTGCTATAGGGGCTATTGGCGTAGGGTGGCTAAGGGGATTACCTTGACACCATCGGGACGAGTGTAAGCCATCTGTCCGCCGGTGAGCACGATGAGCAAGGCAGGCTCGGCTATCGGCACCTGCGGCTCCGTCTCGTTGTGTTTCCGAATAAGCGATTGGAGTTGCAGCAGGTGGGCTGCTCCATCGTCTATATCCCTGCTGCCTAATTTACACTCTATCAGCGCATACTGTCCGTCCGCCATGTGTAGGACTATATCTGCTTCCAATCCGTATCGGTCGTGGTAATAGGAGATATGCGTATCGATATCGGGGGTGTAGGCTCTCAGGTCGCGAATACACATCTGCTCAAAGAGGAAACCAAAAGTCTTCAACTGTGTATATAGTGCCTGCGGAGTCAGTTGCAACGCTGCTACGGCAATAGACGGGTCGCAGAAGCAGCGTTTGACCGCACTGCGGATAGTCGTCTTGCTGCGTATGGCAGGGCACCAAGCGTCCATATCCTGCACCACGAACAAACGCTCCAGCACCGAAAGATAGTTGCTGAACGTATCCATTGAGCAGGCTACATTCTCAGAGGCAGTAACATCCGCCAGCAAAGAGGATTTCTTTGCCAAGGTGGAGATGTTGCGTGCATACGAACGCAGAATCATGTGCGTTAGTTTCTCGTCCCGCTGCACACCATCCACGCGCCACATATCCTCCTTGCAGAGCGTAGCCACATAGTCTTTCGCCACCATCAGTTTTGACTTATCATCTCGCATGCGTAAGGTAGCAGGCCAGCCGCCGCGGCATGCCGCGAAAATCAGGTCTTCCACCTCCATGTCGGAGCGGCAACCGTCGATGTCGTACGCTGGGTCGGCAAAGAGCCTGCGCAGACTAATCGCACCCGACGACTCCCCCGACTCCCACAGGCTCATCGGCAACATCTGCATGCGCGAGATACGCCCCGTGCCCGAGTGCAGAATCTGCTTCTTATCCACCGTATTCGACCCCGTGAGAATAAACAGTCCCTCTTGTGCCCGCACATCCACGGCAGTACGCACGGCATCCCATATCTGCGGAGCGTCTTGCCACTCATCAATCAGGCGCGGGTTGTCGCCCGCCAAAAGCAAGGAAGGTTTGGTGCGCGCCGTCTGCAGATACTCCTCGCGCCTGTCGGGGTCTTGCAACTTGATGACGCTCTTCGCCATCTGCTCCGCAGTGGTGGTCTTACCACACCACTTCGGACCCTCTATCAACACTGCACCGAAAGCGTTCAGACGCTCTCGCAACTGCTCATCGCCGGTACGTTTTTTGTACTGCATATTCACCTCCTTTTTGTAATCGTCTGCAAAGGTACTGCTTTTTTTTTATATCTCCAAATAAATCAGCACATTTCTTTATTTCGTTCGGCATTTTTGGGGTGTTTTGTTCGTCATTTTTGGGGTGTTTTGTTCGGTACTTTTGGGGCAAATCGTTCGGTATTTTTGGGGCATTTCGTTCGGCATTTTTGGGATAAATGGCATAAACTTAAAATAAGATATCTATACGCAAAACGACCATGAACTTTCTTTAGTTCAACAAAAATTTCCAAAAATTATTCAAATATTCTTTTCCTTTAACATATAATTTGGCAATGATATACATGTTGACCCAGCAATTCAATATTGAGTTATGTCGCCCTTACAGGGCTTGCATTGCGGATGATTCCCTTTTACGTAGGGTTTCACCCTACGCTAATCTATTTCGCCCCTTCGGGGCTTTCATCTGACAAATAATTAGGGTCAACTCGTATATCATTACCTTAATCTATTTCGCCCCTTCGGGGCTTTCATCTGACAAATAATTAGGGTCAACTCGTATATCATTACCTATAACTTTCGTGTAATTCTTCATTAATTCATTACCAAACTCGTCCCGACCTATCGGGAAAACCAAATTAGTCTTTGAGTGCTGAAACAATTCGCTTAATTTGTTCCGCTTTGTCGGAATGTCGGTCTTCACGTTATGTAGGCATACAAATACCCCGCACAGCGGCTCAATGGGGCGGCAGTGCGGGGTATCACATATCTATAGAACCTGTTATTTCACCACGAGGTCGAGGAACTTGTTGTGGCGGTTGTCGTCCTGCATGAGGAGTTGGAGTTTGAATTGCCCGTCACGGGCACCCTCGGCGATACAACGCGCCTTAAACTGCTCAAACGACTGCGGCACCATGCGCTTCGTGTCGGGGTCTTTCAGGCGGAACGAGTCGCGCTTTGCCTTATACTCGATGTTCATCTCCTTCAGCACCTCGTCCACTACGCGGGTGAATGCCTCCGCCTGCTCCTGAGTGGGAAGGTCGTTATTATTAGCCCCGACCAGTCGGGGCGTACCCGGACATTCTTCAGCAGGCGAGGACGCACACGACAAGTCGGTATGTACCACCTGCGTACCCTGTTCTGTGATTGCGGTGCGGCCTGGAGACCGCACCTCCTTGAAAGGCGCACCCGGGGCGAACTCGTACATAAAGTCGTAGTTGGACTTCTCGAGGTTGGCAAAGCCGATGAAGAACTGCGTCTTCAGTCCGGTGCGTTGCTCCGCCTCGCGGACAGCCGCAATGAACTGACGTTCATGGAGTTTCTCGCCCGTGATGGTAACGATACCATTGACCTTCTGAATCATGTGCACCGTCGGCGTCTGCTCGAAGAAATCGCCCACCTCCACAAGGTCGTTCATGTTGTAGCGATAGAGCCCCGCCATGGTCGTTACGAAGGGGCAGTAGCGTTTGCCTTTCTGCAACTCGTGCAGTTGGAGGAAACGGGGATTAGGATTGTCTAAGTCCTCCTCGGCGATGAACTCGTAGTAGTGGAAATGGGGGAAGAGGACGGTGTTGTTGGTGTCGTCCAGCACCAGTCCGAAGCGGCACTCCGATGAGAAATAGCCGAACTCTTGGTGCAACATCCCTTCGGGGAAGGAGTCGGCGAACTTATCGAGATAGACTTTGGTATTGCCGCATTTCCACGTGTTGAGAATCTGCAAGTCGCGCCAATAGTGCTTCGGCAGCACGGTGCCGTATTTGGCTTTGAGCGCACGCAGTTCAGCAGCGCGCTCGAGGTTGGGCTTGAGATAGGGCCGGATGTCATCGCGAATCCACTGCGGGATATTGAGCGACGCATTGAGTGTACCGTGCTCAATATCATTGCAGTAGTCGTCGTAGAACTCGTTGACGTTGTTCTGCATCTCCACGATGGTGGACGGGTTGGCGGTAACAATCAGGGTTACATTGCGCTCAATGCCCATACGCATGAGGGTGTAGTAGCGCGCCGTGTAGTCTTCAATCGAGAAGACCGACGCAGGCGAGGCGTAGAGTTTCTTGACGAACTTCGGGCAGTCGCGTTGCGTAACGCCCGACACGGAGCCGTAGAAAGTGCCGTCGGGCGCTTCGCCTTCCTTCACCTTGCCCACGATGGACACAATCTTTCCCGCATAGACCTTCGGGCGGTTCTTGATGAAGTTGAAGAGCCACACCTTGGTCATCTTGCCATACACGTTGTTCAGATACTCCGTGGTGATAGGAATCCACTTGGGTTCGGAGGTCGTGCCCGAGGTGGTAGCGTACATCACGGGCTTGCCCGGGAAGAGGATACTCTCCGCGCCGTGCTTGTGTTTCTCCACGTAGGGGCGCAGGTCTTCGTAGTCGTTGGGCTTCACCGCCTGCTGATAGCGCGCGTAGAGTTCGGTGTCGGTCTTGGCTTGGAGGATGTCGGCGAAACCATGCTCGCGCCCGTACTCGGTGTCTTTGGCATAGGTCAAGATGGCACGCAGCGTCTGCTCGCTCGCCTTGCGAGGATTGCGAGAGACGGATTTGAGTTTCAGATACTGGATTCGCCCTGCCATCCCGAGGAGGAAATTAGGAACAAAAGGACAAGATAACTTTTCCATTGGTGTAGAATTTTTTTTATAGTTGCTATAGTCGCTATAGTTGCTATAGATTACAATAGTTGCTGCATGCGGGCGATGTACTTGCCGAGGATGTCGAACTCGAGGTTGACAACAGTCCCCACTTCGATGTACTTGAAGTTGGTGTACTCGTGGGTGTAGGGGATGATGCACACCGACACATAGCCTTTGTCGCCCTGCACATCGGGCTCGCAAACGGTCAGGCTCACGCCGTTGATACATACAGAGCCCTTATCCACGCAGAAATAGCCGCGCTGAATCATCTCTTTGCGGGAATCGTACTCGAAGCGGTAGTACCAACTGCCGTCCGTCTCCCTGACCTCAATACAGCGTGCCGGTTGGTCCACATGCCCTTGCACGATATGCCCGTCCAGCCGCTCGTTGAGCAACATCGAGCGCTCCACGTTCACCCAATCGCCCTCTTTCAGCACCCCGAGGTTGGAACGGTTGAGCGTCTCCTGCATTGCCGTAACGGTGTAGAGGTCGCCCTCTATCTTCACCACCGTGAGGCACACGCCGTTGTGCGCAATCGACTGGTCAATACTGAGCGGCTCCGAATACGGATTGCGGAGCGTGAAGTGCTTGTTGGTCTGCTCGGTCTCTATCTTCACGACCTGAGCCATAGTTTCTACAATTCCACTAAACATATTCTATTTGACAATTTGACAATTTACTATTTTACAATTATTTTCCGGACGGGGAGGGTCTATTTCCCCAACAAACTTCGGAGGTCGATTTTCCACGCTGCCCCGATATATATAAGGAGTAGCACGGCGCCTATCCCCATTTTTGCCCAAGGGCATGTAGGCAAAAAGTGTGCCACAAGCGCAAACAGCCCGAGCAGGAGCAGGGTAATCAAAGTATATGCACCTATTTTCTTAAAATCATACGGAATAGTGAGGTACTTGCGCCCCACGAGATACGACAGCCACATGATGATGAAGTAGCACACCGCGCTGCTCGCCGCCGACGCCATATAGCCCACGCGCGGCACGAAGATGACCTGCAAGACAAAGGTTATCACCACCCCGATGAGCGAAAAATATGCCCCGTACTGCGTCTTGTCGGTCAGTTTGTACCAGAAACTGAGGTTGAAATACACCCCTTGGAAGATGTACGCCCACAGCACCACAGGCACTATCTTCAGCCCCTCCCAGTAGGTCGGAGCAATGATGTATTTGAGCAGGTCGAGGTAGAAGACCATCCCGAGCAGGATGAGGTACGAGAAGAGAATGTAGTATTTCATCGCATCGGCATACGCCTCCACCGACTGCTTGTCCTTGTGTTTTGCAAACACAAACGGCTCGTAGGCATAGCGAAACGCCTGCGTGAACATCATCATCACCATCGCCACCTTGAAGCACGCGCCGTAGATACCGAGTTGCGCCTGCGCGTCGGCAGCAGTGTAGAGGAAGGGGAAGAGGATACGGTCGAGCGTCTGGTTCATGATTCCGCACACGCCCAGCACCAGCAGCGGCAACGAGTAGCGGAGCATGTCTTTCAGCAACGAAAACGAGAAGAGAGGCACACCGGCTTTCATGGAGGTGCGGTCTCCAGGCCGCACCATTGGCTCCACTGGGGACGTCCCGACCGTGTCGCGGACGGTAAAGGAGGTGCGGTCTCCAGGCCGCACCATTAAACTTAATTTAGAGGGTCTTCTCATCGGCTCCAAGATATACGGCAGCAGGCACAGCGTCTGAATGCCCGTCGCCAAGATGTTCGCCACAAACACATAGCCCACGCCGTAGTCGGGATTGTACCACGGTGCTACCCACGCCGCGTCTTGTATCTTCGGACACAGCACCAAGAAGAAGAGGTTGAGCAGGATATTCAGGAACACGAACAGTAGTTTGAGCGCCGCAAACTGCAACGGGCGGCGCTTGTAGCGCAAGTACGCAAAGGGAATGCAGGCGAAAGCGTCCATCGCCACTACGACACTCAGCAACGCGATGAACTCGCTATGGTCGGGGTAGCCCAACGCGTCGGCGATGGGATGGCGGAAGACGCAGCAGAGCACGGCAAAGAGCAACGAAGTGGTGAAGAGCGACACCATCGCCGTAACATAGACCGTGTTCGGGTGCGCACCCTCTTTGTTCGCAAAGCGGAAGAAGCCCGTCTCCATGCCGTAGGTAAGGATGACCAGCAGCAACGCCGTCCATGCGTAGAGGTTCGTTACAATTCCATAGTCGGACTGCTGCGCCAAGACATAGGTGTAGAGCGGCACCAGCAGCCAGTTGAGGAACTTGCCGATGATAGACGAAAGCCCGTAGATAGCGGTCTCCTTCGCCAAGATTTTCATAGAACTATTGCTCATATTGGATAAAGGATGCAGGAAAAAGGATAAAAGACCAAATAGTTTATAGATTCAAAATTACGGACACGTGATGACTACATAGACGAGGGTAATAAGTCTTTTATCCTTCATCTTTTAGCGAACATAGTGAGCGGTCCTTAATCCTGCTTGCCTGCTACGATTAGGACTATTTCTCCTTTGGGAGGGGTCTGTTTGAAATGCGCGGCGAGTTCTGCGAGGGTGCCGCGCTGCGTGTCCTCGTGCAGTTTGCTTATCTCGCGGCTGACGCTCGCACGACGGTCTGCGCCGAGGTGCTCCGCCAACTGCTCGAGCGTCTTCACCAAACGGAAAGGCGACTCGTAGATAATCATCGTGTGCTCCTGCTCCGCCAACGTCTGCAAGCGCGTGAGCCGACCTTTCTTCTGCGGCAGGAAGCCCTCGAAATAGAAACGGTCGTTGGGCAACCCGCTGTCCACGAGGGCTGGCACGAACGCCGTGGCACCCGGCAGGCACTGCACCTCCACGCCGCGCTCCACGCATGCCCGCGCCAGCATGAACCCCGGGTCGGAGATACAAGGCGTGCCCGCATCGGAGATGAGGGCGATGTCTTGCGTCGCCGCCATGTCGGCAAACGCGCCGCAGGTCTCGTGCTCGTTGAACTTATGGTGCGAGCGCAGGGGCGTGTGGATGTCGTAGTGCTTCAGCAGGACGGAAGACGTGCGTGTGTCTTCCGCCAAGATGAGGCTCACCTCTTTCAGCACGCGCAGCGCACGCAAGGTGATGTCCTCCAAGTTGCCAACCGGCGTAGGAACAATATAGAGCATAAGATAGAATTTGTAAATTTGAAAATTTGTAAATTTGAAAATACCATTCGGTACTAATCATTTTCAAATTTTCAAATTTACACATTTTCAAATTAAGAGAATCGTCTATGCAGCGCGGTCAGGAAGAGAGCGTAGGTGTTCGACTCTTTGTCCCAATCGAAACGCTTGTCGAGGTAAGCAATGGCTTCATCGAAAGAGTGGAGCGTGTTGATATCCGCAAACGTGCGTTGCATCAGTTCCACATTCTGGCGGAAGAGTTCGCGCTGGAAGAGGAAACGGTCGCCCAAGGCTATCGCCTGCTTGATGTCGTCCACAGGTTTACCGTAGAGGTTTGCCTTGGGCACTTCGGGAGTGGCTACGGGCTCTGCTACGGGCTCCAGCTCGGGCTCTGCTACGGACTCTGCTACGGGCTCCGGCTCGGGGGAGGCGGTAGGTTCAATAGAGGGGGTAGGGGCTATAGTTTCTATAGTTTCTATAGTTTCTATAGGGGCTACAGTTTCTATAGGCTCTATAGTTTCTATAGTTGCTATAGGCTCTATAGTTTCTATGGGTTCTTTGGGCTCTATTGCTTCTTCAGGGGCTTCTTCCGGGAGTTCTTCGGGGTCTTCTTCTACCCACTCGGAATCTTCCATGGCTTTCTCCAACATTGCGATACGCTCCTCTTGGGCACTGACGCAGTCTTGCAGCACGCTAATCTTCGACTCCAGCGAGGCGATACGAGCCTCCTGCGAAGCGATGACCGCCTCTTGCTCTCTCTCTTTGGTCTGCGCCACAGCCCACTGCGTCTGCAGCACAGACAACGCACTCTCCAGAGCAGACAAACGCTGCTCCAGAGAGGCGGTATAATCGGTTAAGGATTGAATAAAATCTGACATGATTCTTGTTTCCTATTGTTCGGATTATTTCGTAGCGTCTTCCAGTTTGCGCATCATGGAGAACATGAAGATAGCGGCAATGAGGCAGACTGCGATGAACACGCTCCATACTGCCCACAGCGGCATGCTACCCCACAGGTTACCGCCAATGCTGACCAGATAGTTGCCGACCGCAGTAGCAACAAACCAGCCGCCCATCATCATACCTTTGTATTTCGGAGGTGCTACCTTGGTAACGAAAGAGATACCCATCGGGCTGAGCAGCAACTCGGCAAAGGTCAGTACGAGGTAGGTGCCAATCAAGAGGTTGGCATCGCAGAAGGTCTTGTCGGCAATGCCCAGCGTAGCCTGCACATCGGGGCTGTTGAGTCCGATGGAGCCAATCGCCATGATAGCATACGCAGCCGCGGCAACCACCATACCGTAGGCAATCTTGCGCGGTGCAGACGGCTCTTTGCCGCGGTTCGCCAGTGCGCCGAAGATAGCCATCGAGATAGGCGTGAGGGCAACTACATAGAAGGGGTTGAACTGCTGGAAGATAGGAGCGGACACAGCCACTTCTTCGGGACGGTTGAAATACTTATAGACGAGCACAGCCACAGCCGCCACGAGCACGCCACCCCAAATGCCTTTGCTCTTAGCAGACGCTTTCTTGTCGAACACCCCAAAGAGCGCATAGACCATGATGGCAATCATCACAAGGTTGATGATGTCGAATGCCATCACCTGCAAGCCCGTAGAGGTCGGGCTGACAAACTCGTTGGCGAAATAGGTGAGGGTGAGTCCATTCTGGTGGAATGCCATCCAGAAGAAGATAACCACCGCGAAGACAAGGCAGAGCGCTACGATACGTTTCTTGGTCTGCTCGGGCGTGAGTTCCTCCACTTTCGCACCCGTGGCAGCCGCCTGCTTAGCGGAGTTCTCCACATGCTTGAACCACGGACGGCAAGCGTAGTAGATAATGATGGAGAGGATGAGCGACGCACATGCTACCATAAACGCAAAGTGGTAGGAGTCGTTCACGCTCACGCCGAGGCTCGTCTGTGCCCACTCCATAATCTTCACGGCAGCGGTAGGCGCGAACATCGCACCGATATTGATTGCCATATAGAAAAGCGAGAAAGCGGAGTCGCGACGGTCGGCGTACTTCGGGTCGTCGTAGAGGTTACCCACCATCACTTGCAGGTTGCCTTTGAAGAGACCCGTGCCCACGCTAATCAGCACCAGCGCAGCAAACATCACCACCATCGGCAGCACGATACTTCCGTTGTCCACGCCGCCCAGAGGGAGCGCCAGCAGCACATAGCCCAAGAACATCACGGCAATACCGATGGTAACGCACTTACCGTAACCAATCTTGTCGGCAAGGATACCGCCCACAAGCGGCAGGAAATACACTAATGCCAGAAATCCGGCATAAATCTGACCGGCTGCGGTAGCGTCCAGTCCAAAGTTAGCGCGCAGGAAGAGCGCAAAAACGGCCAACATCGTGTAGTAGCCGAAACGTTCGCCTGTGTTGGCTAACGCCAATGCAAACAAGCCTTTTGGTTGATTCTCGAACATAAGATAAAGTATTTATTATTTACGAATTACGATTTACGAATTACGAATTACGAATTACGATTAGCAGTTCTCGAGTAGCAGGTTCCAGCCGTGGGTGTCCTCTGCCCTGCCGAACTGTATGTCTTGTAGGGCATGGTAGAGTTGGCAGCAGACGGGACCGGGAGTGATACCGAAGTCGTATATCTTGCTCATGTCGGGGTCGATGATACGCGAGATAGGCGAGATAGCGGCACCCGTGCCGCAGGAGGCTGCCTCTTGCATGAGGCGCAGTTCCTCCACAGGTATCTGTCGCGCCTCGTGAGGAATATGCAGGTCCGCGCAGAGGGTCATCAGGCTGCGGTTGGTGATACTGGGCAAAATGCTGTCGCTCTTAGGCGTAACATACACGCCGTTGCGCACCCCGAAGAAGTTGGCTCCGCCGCACTCGTCAATGTACTTATGCTCTTTCGAGTCGAGGAAGAGCACGCCCAATCCCTGCTCGTGGGCAGGTTCGGTGGCGCGGAAAGAGGCGGCGTAGTTACCTCCCACCTTGTATTGTCCCGTGCCAAAGGGAGCCGCGCGGTCCACACGGCGGTTGATGATGAAAGGCGTAGTGCCGAAGCCGGCAGGGAAATAAGGACCAATGGGAGTTGCCAAGCACATGAACTCAAACTCTTGCGCAGGCGCAACGCCCACCTTGGGCGTGGTGCCAATCATGATTGGACGCAGGTAGAGCGTAGCCCCTGTGCCGTAAGGCGGGATATAGTCTTGATTGGCTTCCACGCAGAGGGTTACCGCCTCGATGAATTTCTCCTCCGACAAGGGCGGCATGTACATGGAGCGCGCTGAATCTTGCAAACGGCGTGCGTTCTCCACAGGGCGGAAGATACGCACTTTGCCGTCCACGCCGCGGAAGGCTTTCAGCCCCTCGAAGGCTTGCTGCGCATACTGCAAGGCAGTAGCCGCCGCATGGATAGAGATGTAGAAATCGGAGGTAACCGTTACCTCGCCCCACTGTCCGTTTCTGAACGAGCAGCGCACCATCTTCGAACACTCTGTGTACGAGAAAGTCAGATGTTTCCAATCAATTGTTTTCATATCATTAAAAGCACTTAATGTTGTGTTGTCCGTCATTTCGTGCTTTTCATGGTTGCAGTATCAAATCTTCATTATCGTCTCGGGACCGTATTCCATCAGTTTGTCTAATATACTCATGCCGTTACCAAAGCAGGTTTCGAGGTCTTGCGCCTGCCAGTCGGTGGTGTGAGGAAGTGTGATACTTATGATACTCTTACTATCTTCTTTTTCCCCGCCCCCTGCCCCCCTCCCCGTCCCGACTTGTCGGGATAAACGAAGCGGTGCGGGGGAGCTTCTTAGATTGGTTGCTTGTGGTTGCCGATTCTCCATCAGGGTTTGTATCACTTCGTGCAGACCCTCGTTGAGGTCGAGGAGGAACTTCGTTTCTTTCTCGTAGAAAGGTCGGAAGTAGTCCATGTAGTAGTCAAAATAGGGTGTGCGTTTGTAGGCACTCACGAGGGCTATCCAATGCTGGTGCTGCCAATGCTTTTGGTAACTGATTTCCACATCCCGCGTGAGTTGTTTTCGTTCGCTGTGCTTCACCGGCACGGTGAGCGTGAGCGGTCCATCGGGAGTAGTAATGGTGCAACGGTTGCGGTAAGTCTGCTTGGGGAAACTCTCCATCACCTCTATTTGGCAACCAATATCAGCTTCCCATTCAGCAGGCGAGGACGCACACGACAAGTCGGTATGTACCACCTGCGTACCCGGACATCTCCCCGCCCCCAGCCCCCTCCCCGCAAGCGGGGCGGGGGAGTTCGCCTGCGTACCCGGACAGTATTTGCACCAAAGGCGATACCATTCCTCGGGGGCTAAATATGCAGTGGGCAGGGTT
>JBJECI010000003.1:0-4473 GCA_051870915.1 Paludibacteraceae bacterium | reverse complement strand
TTTGCACCAAAGGCGATACCATTCCTCGGGGGCTAAATATGCAGTGGGCAGGGTTATCATCTCCGTGCGTTCATGCCTATTCTGTTCCAGCGGATATGCCCCTTGAACCACGGTTTATCCTTCTCTATGCTGAGCCAAACGAAGAGCGGACGCCCCACGATATGGTCTTCGGGGACGAAGCCCCAATAGCGGCTGTCGGCGGAGTTGTGGCGGTTGTCGCCCATCATCCAGTAGTAGTCCATGTCGAAGGTGTAAGGCTCACCTATCGCCATCGGCTTGTGCTCGTAGGCATCGGCGATGCGCTTGTAGAGCCAGTAGTTCTCCTCGGTGATGGTGATGGTATCGCCGCGGCGGGGAATGTAGATAGGTCCGTAGTTATCGCGTGTCCATGTGTTATGCCCCAGCGGATAGACATCTCCTCCCTGCTGCTCGGGTTCAAGCAAGATGGCGAGCACATGGGGGTTCTTCTCCAACTCGGCTTTCATTGCCTGCGTCAGCGGGAAGTGGTACACGCCCGGCTCCGGCATCTTGCGGTCGTCTTTCGAGATACCTATCTTCTCCAAGTAACTGTTGCTCAGGATATGTCCATCGGTCTGCACGTAGTAGTTCAACTGCACGCCCTCACGCTCAGGTTCGGCTACGCCGTTTACATATATCACGTTATCAATGATTTGCAGCGAGTCGCCCGGTGTGCCCACACAGCGCTTCACGTAGTTCTCCCGCCTATCCACAGGGCGCGTTACGATGTCGCCAAAGACGTCTTTTCGTTGCTCCACGGTGCGCTCGCCGTAGTAATGGCGAAGACTGTAAATGTCAGGATTCTGCATCTTGGAGCAGACGGTGTCGCCCGCAGGGAAGTTGAAGACCACGATGTCTCCTTTCTCGGGCGTGTCCCAGCCGGCAAGGCGTTTGTAGCCCCACTGCGGGCGTTCGATGTAACTCTTGCCGCCGCCGAGCCAATTAGGGAAAGTATGCTGCACAAGGGGCATGGAGAGCGGTGTGTTGGGCACGCGTGCACCGTAACTCATCTTGCTCACGCAGAGGAAATCGCCCACGCGCAGACTCTTCTCCAACGAACTGGACGGAATCTGGTAGTTCTGGAAGATGTATTGGTTGATGAAATACACTGCAACGAGCGCGAAGAGGATAGCGTCCACCCACGACATGAGGGTGTAGATGGTGCTGTTCGCATGGGGATTGGTCTTGCCCTCTGCGGCTTCTTCTTTGCTGACGGGTTTGTACTTATGCCACCAGTTCCAAGGGATGTACTTGGTGGTGAACATATCCATGATAACCGGTAGCAGCGCGAGCCAAGCGAGGCTTGCCCAATCGCCGTGCCCCTGACGCGGGTCGCCGCAGGCTACCCAAATGATGAATGCGATATAGACAGCGCTCCACACGCCGCACGCTACCCAGCCCTTGGTGGTAACGGATTGTATTCTTTGCTTGAAAGTCATAGTGGTTAGTGGTTGATTATACAATTTCTTTCTTCCTATATTCACACTCTATCTGAATTAAATCGAGCATTGTATATGAAGGCGCGGTATCAAATAGAGTTTGTTGAATAGCGTTTAGTTTCTCAGTAGTTGCCTTGATAGCAAGCGCAGATTGGTCGATGCCTATCCATTTCCTTCCCAATAGGTGGGCGGACTTCAGCGTGGTTCCTGACCCGCAGAAACAATCTAATACAATACTATCGGGATTAGAAGATGTACGTACTATCAAGTTTAGCAAATCTGCATTCTTCTCTGTCGGATAGTTTGGATACTGTGGGTCCTTATACTCCCAAATATCTTGTACCCGTTTGCCTTCCCGTTCGTCTGCATAGATAATCTTTCTCGGATTCCCGTTAGATGACCACTCAATCAGTCCCTCTTTATCCCATTTCTCCAATGTCTCTACATCCGTTCGCCAATGGCGTCCCTGAGGTGGGAGTATGCCCTTGAAAGGTAAGTTAGAAGTGCCGCTTTCCGTTTCACCGGGGGCATGAATAGGCACTGTCGTATATCTTCTGCCCTGTTTGTCTATTTTTGGGAACAATGTACGCAAATCATCTTCCGTGTACTTTTCACGTGGCTCATTCCAAATAGGAGATACAGACTTTGTGTAAAACAATATCATATCTTTGATATTACCATATCCTATGCGTTCAAAGTTCTTTGGATTACATTTGATACGAGTAATATCATTGCGGAAATTCTCTATGCCAAAGACTTCATCCATCATTACTTTAACGTAATGTCCTATCTTATAGTCTATGTGAAGATAGATAGAGCCTTGCTCCGATAGTAGTTCCCTTAAAAGCACCAATCGTTCATGCAAGAAAGAGACGAAATCTGTTCCTTTCAAAACATCCGTATATGCCACATCCCCTTTCCGTGAGTTGCTTATGGTAGATGCCCTACCGTTGGTGATAGTGAAACTGCCGCCTGTAGCAAACGGAGGGTCGATATACACCAAATCAACCTTTCCACGATACCCGTGCTCTAACAAGTAACGCAGCCCTTTTAGGTTTTCGCTATGTATCAGCAGATTATCCATTATAGTTGGTACAAGAACTCGCGTAAAACCAATGCACTCATAATATTGCTTTGCCCATGGCGATGCAGCAAATCATCATGCATCTTATTCTTTCCTTTTATGTATAACACGCCATCTAAAATTGCAACCTTTACGGCATTTACATTCTTTGTCTCGATGGTTGCTATTGCATCATTGTATTGAGCGTTTTGATGTCCTCCGAAGTCGGTTAAGAATTTGGCTTCTCCAATCACATATTTACCATTAAATCGTGCTACTAAATCCAACCCCTTATCGTGATGATAGTTCAGTTGTTCTTTAGCAAAATCGCTCATCACCTTATCGCTTGCATCAAGAATCGCATTCTCGGAAGAGTTGATAAATTCCTCAATACCCACAGGAGCAATTCCTAATGCTTTGCTGCGTACCCAATCCTTAAACATCGGACCGATTTGCCGATTGGTCTCTTTGGGTTCGCTACAGCGTTCGTACAATTTATCAAGCCCCAACTCATATAGACGACCGCAGAGGCGATTGATAGTAGCCGGATTACGGGCGATAGCCGTTTTATCTCGTTTCAGATAAGCAACATAACTATCTTTTATAGGAAACAAATCCAGCGTCAGTAGATTTTGTATCAACTTCACGTTATCTTTCGCTGTGAAAGCCGCCTCTATTGCTTTCCATTTCTCAGCATCTATATCGCGAATACCTTCCGGAATAGTAGGGTAAACCCGAAACAAATCATCCAAATAAGAACGTTGGTTGGCATATTCAATACTATATTCTATCCATCTATTCATATTTGTCAAATTGTAAATTGTCAAATTGCCAAATCAAGTACTTCCTCCATGGTGTGCCAGCCGGTTTTGCCTTTTAGCCATTCGGCGGCGAGGACGGCACCGAGGGCAAAGCCCTCGCGGGATTTAGCACTATGGGTGATAGAGATGGTGTCCACGGGTGAGTCCCACGTTACGGTATGTATGCCCGGCACCTCGCCTTCGCGGATGGACTCAATGGGGACTTGCGACTTGACGCCAGCAACCTGCAACTTGAAACGCTCAATGTCCTCCGCCAGCGTCTTGGCGGTGCCGGAGGGGGCATCGAGTTTGTGGATATGGTGGGTCTCGGTGATGGACGGCTGATAGTCGGGATAGTCAGCCAGCAAGCCTGCCAGCCGCTTGTTGAGGGCAAAAAAGATGTTCACCCCCACGCTGAAGTTCGACGACCACAAGAGTGCACGCTTGTCTGTTTGGCAGCACTCGGCGGCATCATGCAGTTCGTCTCGCAGGCGGTTCACGTCCCAGCCCGTGGTGCCACACACCACGGGTACACCCGCCTGCCACGCGGCGCGGATATTCGCCTCGGCGGTAGCAGGCGTGGAGAACTCAATCGCCACATCGGCTTGCGAAAAAGCGGGAGAAAGAAAATCAGCGGTATTGTCTCGGTCGATGATGCAGACTATCTCGTGCCCGCGGCGGCGCGCCACCTGCTCGATGATATGTCCCATCTTGCCGTATCCTATGAGTGCAAGGTTCATAATTAGTGGTTAGTGGTCAGTAGTCAGTGGTCAGTGACTGGGTACGCAGGCGTCCCCGCCTGCGGTAATGTCAAATTGTAAATTGTCAAATTGTCAAATATCCGCAGGCATCCCCGCCTGCTAATGGTTGTTAGTCAAAAACCGCGCAAAGTTACAAAGATTTTTTGATATATACAATAGATAGCCGCTTTTTACCTTGAAAAAATGCCATTCCTGCACGGTATGGCAAATGGAGAATATCGTTTCACCATAAAAATTATTTTGCACGAAAATCAGCAGTATGTTTGCAAATCTCACAAAAAAGCAGTACTTTTGCAACCGTTTTTTACCCAACGCAAATCGTAAATTGTAAATCGTAAATTAGTACTGGTGCGTTAACTTTTCGCACATTAATCAAATAAAGTTAGTTGGTC
>JBJECI010000002.1:0-4734 GCA_051870915.1 Paludibacteraceae bacterium | reverse complement strand
TGCTCACGGTTACTCCCTCCTGCACCGCTACGGAACTGCGTGTGGAAGGCACATTGCCTGAGATTCAGTATATCACCCCCACCGGACAGACGCGCACCCTTACGCGCGAGTGCCAAATCACCTACACCGACCTTGCATGGAACAGCGGCAGCCTGCAATGGGAAGACTCCGTTGCCATCATGGACGAGCAACCGCTGCGACTCGGCACTTACAGCCTGCCGGCTATCTGCAAAGCGACGGATATCGTGCTGACCTACGAACCTCTTGCGGAGCAGTTGGGCTTGCCTCAAGATTCGGCGATAGCCCATATAGATACCCCTGTTGCCGTGCGCAGCATGCCGACGTCCGTTACTACCGTGCGCGGTACGGCGGGCGAGTTGTGCAACGAGGTGGAGCGCCCGACGGATGCTTCCGTGCTCACGGGTTCCGCACCGCTGGACATCCTCTTCAAAGCCAACCCCACGCCCACGGTAGAATACTACGAGTGGCGTATCTACAAAGCCACTCGACTGATAGTCTCGCGCACCGACGAGCAGACACGCTACACCTTCACCGAGCCCGGCAACTATCGCGCGGTGTCCTATGTGAGCAATAACCACTGCCCTTGCGGTGACAATCCCGAAGACTGTCAACGCGACAGCACGGAGATAAGTATCAGCGTGAGCGAGTCCATGCTCCTTGTGCCCAATGTGTTCACCCCCAACGGAGACGGTAAGAACGATGAGTTTCGCGTGCTCTACCGCTCCATCAAAGAGTATCATATCTGGGTCTATAACCGCTGGGGAAAACTCGTCTATGAGTCCACCGACCCCGCCAAGGGCTGGGACGGCACTATCAACAATCATCCTGCCGCCGAAGGGGCGTATTTCTACGTGATTCGTGCACTCGGCACCGACGCGGCAGCCAATGCGGAGTATCGCACCAAAGCCGCCTACAAGCGGGCGAAAGACAAGGCAGACGAGTCGATAATAGGTGTTTATCAATTGTCCGGAGATATCAATCTGCTACGAGGGAAATAGAAGGACTAGAAAAACTAGAAATTCTAGAAGTCCTAGAAATTCTAGAAGTTATAAAATAAAAAAGAAAACGAAACGAATATGAAAAAACTGCTTATCACTATGGCACTTGCTGCTACTACGCTGGTTGCCGGTGCGGCTACCGACAACCCGTTCTTCCACTATAAGGAGTGGAAGACCCCGCACGGGACCTATCCTTTCAACGAAATCAAAGCCGAGCACTACATGCCTGCTTTCGAGGAGGCGATGAAGCAAGGTTTGGCGGACATCGATGCCATCGTCAATAACCCCGCTGCGCCCACGTTCCAAAACACCATCGAGGCGTATGAGAAATCGGGAGAGATGCTGACCATCGTGGCAGGTTGTTTCTACAACCTGACCTCCAGCGAGACCAACGAACAGTTGCAACAGATAGAGATGGAACTCTCGCCGAAGTTGTCAGACTACTCGTCCACCATCCGCCTGAACGAAGGTTTGTTCCTGCGTATCAAGGCGTTGTACGACCAGCGCAGCCAACTGAAACTCAACAAAGAGCAACAGAAACTGCTGGAAGACATCTACGAATCGTTTGCCAACAACGGTGCTAACCTCTCGCCGGAGGACAAGCAGACCTACCGCGAACTGACGGCGCGCCTGAGCCAACTGACGCTCACCTACGGGCAGAATGTGCTGAAAGCCACCAACGCATGGACGATGCTCCTCACCCGCGAGGAAGACCTCAGCGGACTGAACGAGGACACCAAGGCGTTGCTGCGTGCCAACGCAGAGAGGAAAGGGCTGGAAGGCTGGTTGCTCGACCTGAAGCCCACGACCTACCGTCCCGTGATGGAAGACCTTGACAACCGTGATATCCGTCGTGAACTCTATACCGCCTACAACAGCCGTTGCATCGGCGGAGAGTTCGATAACACACAGATTATCATCGATATCGTCAATACCCGCCTTGCGCTGGCAAACCTCTTCGGCAAGCAGACCTACGCTGAGAAGTCGCTCCACAAGACCATGGCGGAGACGCCTGAGCAGGTGTACAAACTGCTTGACCAACTACGCGAGAGTTATATGCCTGCCGCCAAGCAGGAGGTGGAGGAGTTGCAGCAGTTCGCTACCGCCAACGGGTTCTACGCTACCTTGCAGCCATGGGATTGGTCGTACTACTCGAAGAAACTCAAGATAGAGAAATACAGCGTGTCGGACGATGATATCCGTCCGTACTTTGAGTTGGAGGCGGTGAAGCAGGGTGTGTTCGGCTTGGCGAAACGCCTCTACGGGCTGACCTTCAAAGAGAACAAAGCTATTCAGGTGTATAACCCTGAGGTAACCGCCTATGAAGTGTTCGACGAGAAGGGCAAGTTCCTTGCGGTCTATTATGCTGATTTCCACCCGCGTGACGGCAAGCGCGGCGGCGCGTGGATGAACGACTTCCAAGGGCAATGGATGGAGGGAAAGAAAGACCATCGTCCGCATATCGTGAACGTTATGAACTTCACGCGTCCGACCGCTGACAAGCCTGCGCTCTTCACCTACGATGAGGTGGAGACCTTCCTCCACGAGTTCGGGCATGCGCTCCACGGCATGCTCACCCGCTGCCAATACAGCGCGCTCTCGGGCACCAACGTGCCGCGCGACTTCGTGGAACTGCCCTCGCAGTTCAACGAGAACTTCCTCGGCGAGAAAGAGTTCCTTGACACCTTTGCCAAGCACTACAAGACGGGCGAGCCGATGCCGCAGGAGTTGATAGACAAGATTAAGCGCGCGCAGACCTACCATGCTGCCTATGCTTGTGTACGCCAACTCTCGTTCGGCTACCTCGACATGGCATGGCACACGCTCAGCGCACCGTTCACCGTGCCTGCCGACCTCACCACCGCCGAGGCGGTTATCAAGTTCGGCAACGACGCTATGCGCCCTGTTCAGGTACTGCCCGACGTGCCCGGCACGCAGATGGAGACTGCCTTCACGCATATCTTCTCCGGCGGGTACGCCGCAGGTTACTACTCGTATAAGTGGTCGGAACTGCTGGACGCTGACGCCTTCTCCGTCTTCAAGGCGGCGCAGCAAAAGAGCGGCACTATCTTCGACAAGAAGTCGGCGGCTCTCTTCCGCAAGCATATCCTTGAGCGCGGGGGCACCGAGCCTGCAGCCGACCTCTACCGCAAGTTCCGCGGCGGCGAGCCGACCATCAACGCCCTGCTCGAACGCGACGGGATTAAGGCAGTGGAAGTGAAATAAGCGGGAGCCGGCATTTAGCAGCCCTATAATCCTCCCATAAATTCAAACAACCTTGCAAAAGTAAAACCAAATAGAATTTTTACAAACAAAATCTTCAAGATGGCTATAGTGATCTTGTGATTAACTTCGCCAAACGGCATAACTCGAATTAACACTACTGCTCTATTTGTTCTAACCCTGTCTTTTCCCAATCCCAAGTAGTGCCGTATCTTTGCCGCAAATTAGCAAAGATATGGCACTTTTCCTTTTCACCGACATCTCCGATACCTGCTACACCAGCCAGTTATAGAAAATCGAAATAGGGGCTACCACCAACACCGTCTATCTCTCCATCACCCACCAAGCCTCCAACTATCGTGGTCTCCAAAGCAGTTTGACTGCTTTGGAGGGAGGAGGAAACGCGGCGACCTTAACGGACGCAGTCCGTTTGTCATCGCAAGCCGTTTCAGACGATGGCAATGGTTAGACGCAGATTTTCCAATCTGAATACACCGTTTACAACGGCTTCCTAACCATCTACGACATCGGTTCGTTTCTCGAAACATTCATGGCAGAGAAAGACGGCTTGCAGCGGTTTGTCTTTAAGTTCTCCACTGAGTCAGAAATCATCAACCGAGTATTTGCCGTCATCTACTGCAAAAGGCAGCCAATTATGACAGCCGAAGACCTCGCCAACTCCAATTTCATCACCAACTACTTCACCCCGACAAGTCGGGAACGTGCACGACCGCCTGCCGTATGGTCAATTTGCGATTTTGTAGCCCCGACCGGTCGAGGTGTAACCGAACAGCCCCGAGAGGTCGCTGGCGCATGCCGGACACTTCCTTACTATGGTGCGGCATAGAGACCGCACCTCCATTTTAGCAGGCGAGGACGCCTGCGTACCCGGACATTTGTTGCTTTCGCAGGTTTCGGCTCGCCCGGAGGTTACACCTCCTATTCGCTCCATTACACGGTGCTCTATCGTACCCCCAACGGCACGACAGGCACATACGCTTTCGACCATTATGGTCGTGCGCAATACGGCGTTTCCTACCTCAACACCTCGCCCGAGAACGTCCGTATCATGTGTATTCCGTCCATCCCCAACGGTTCGGAAATCCTCGCCTATACCGACACCGCCTTTTTGAGTTGTTCGCTTTATCTATCATGAATCACCCAATAATCACCTAAGAATCACCTAAGAATCACCTAAGAATCACCTAAGATTGTCTGCTTGGAATTTCGGAGGGATTGGGAGGGGCTGAAACGGGATTGAAAGGGGGCGGGGAGGAATGATGAACAAGGGGTGGAGAAAAGGTGTCGGGGAGGGGAAAGAGCGAGGGGTGGAGAGTGGGTGTGGTGCAGTTTTTTGGCTCACAAACAGAAAAAATTTGCATATATAAAAAAAAAGCAGTAACTTTGCGGGCAGATTTTTATTTAACAATTTGACAATAGTATTGGTGCGTTAACTTTTCGCACATTAATCAAATAAAGTTAGTTGGTCTTT
>JBJECI010000001.1:5970-23717 GCA_051870915.1 Paludibacteraceae bacterium | reverse complement strand
CCCCCCCCTCTAAGAGGGTGGCGGGGGAACTGACGATACCTTCGTCTCTGAGAACTCATAGACTATGGTAATTGGTCTTTTTTCCTTTATCTTTCAGTGCAACGGTCTTTCAGCGCAGCGGTCGGACAGCGCACAGCACAGTCTTTTTTTTACCGCATTCTCTTCTGTTGTGCTTTGGCATTCTCGCGTGCCATGCGCACCTGCTCGCGTTGCATCTTCTCCAAACGCTCCATGAAGCCGGATTTTTTCTTGCCTTCGCGTTTCTTGGCGTTCTTCTCCATCTGCGCGAGCACTTTCTTGTCGTCTATCGCCCAGCGGAAGATGTAGGTTTGCAGGATGGTCATCAGGAGGCTGACGCAGTAGTAGTAACTCAAGCCGGCAGCGTAGTCGTTGAAGGTGAAGAAGAAGATGAGCGGCATCAGGTACATCATCCATTTCATGAACTTCATGCTCGGGTCGGTGTTCTGCGTCTGCATGGTGATATAGGTGTAGGCAACGTTCACGAGGGTGAACATCAAGCAGAAAATTGACAGGTGGTCGCCAATGAGCGGGATGTTGAAGCCCCATGAGAGCACTGCATCGTAGGTAGAGAGGTCGTCTGCCCACCAGAGCGACTTGCCGCGCAACTCAATCGCCGTGGGGAAGAACCAGAACATCGCCATCACCACGGGGAACTGGAACAGCATCGGCAGACAGCCCGACATCGGGCTCACGCCCGCTTTCTGATAGAGTGCCATGGTCGCCTGCTGACGCTCCTGCATCTTCTCCGGCGGGTACTTCTCATTGATAGCATCTATCTGCGGTTTGAGCACGCGCATCTTCGCGCTCGACTTATACGAAGCGAACACAAACGGCAGGATTATCAACTTGATAACCAGCGTCATAAGTACAATCACCAATCCGATATGCAAGCCCCAAGAGGTGAACAAATCGAACATCGGAATCACGAGAATCATGTTTATCCACGACACCACTTTCCAGCCCAGCGGCACCAACTCTTTGAGGTGCAGGCGGTCGGCTTTCTCCACGCCTTTGTCGTAGGCTTTCAGCGTGTTATAGTGGTTCGGACCGAGGTAGATGCTGAAGTCGGTTGTCTTCTGCCCCGTGATGTCGAACGCCACGGAGGTCGAGGTCTTGTACTCTTTCAGGTAGCCGCTGTGCTTGCCCTGCGGTGTGGACTCGAGGACGGTGCTCGTGAAGGCATCGTCGGCAATCATCACGGTGGAGAAGAACTGGTCTTTGTAGCCTATCCAGCGCACTTTGGTGCTCTCTTTCTGCGAGTCATGTTTGGCTTCGGAGAGAGTCTCCATGCTGCCGTCGGCGAGCATGTACTGCAACTGCGAGTAGCGCTCTTCGAACTTACGCCCGCGCTCCTGCTGGGGAATCAACTGCTCCCAGTGCATCTCCAGCGAGTTGACATTCTGCGCCAACACGCCTTGCATGTTGTGGGGAACAATCTGGAATCCAATCATATACTCGTCTGCCGGCACGGTATAGACAAAGTCGATAAACGCCTCTGCATCGTTGGTGTGCAGGCGCATGGCGAGCGTACTGTCGTTCAACCAATTCGGCTCAAAGAAGAGGTTGGAGGTTTGCAGAATACGGTTGTTGGCGGTGATGAGCGTGTAGGATAACTTACTCTCGTCCGCGCGGAAGAGGCAGAGGTCATTCAGCGTGTCGCCGTAGGCTTTGTAGTCTTTCAACTCCGCGCGCGCAATGCGTCCGCCTTTGCTGTCCACGTAGAGGCGCACCTTGCTGTTCTCCATCACGGTTTGGCTATTGGTACCTTTGGCAGCGGGCGCGAAAGCACCGTAGGTGGCTTGCACCTTCGCCTCCAACTCTTGCGAGAGGGTCGCGGAGTCTTTCTCCGACTGTATCTTAGCAACAGAGTCTGCATAGAGTTGTGCATTGATTTGGTCGGAGATGAACTGCATCTCGCGCTCCTGCTGCTGCGCAACGGCAATGCTGTCTTGAATACGTTGGCGCTCTGCCAACTCCTCTTTCGACGGGCGCCCGATAAATGAGAACGCCACAATAATCACGGCTATCAATAAAAAGCCAATCCAAGTGTTTTTATCCATAAAACTTCGTGTAAATAACTTCGTGTAAGGAACTTCGTGTAAGAAACTTCATGTAAGGAACTTCGTGTAAGGAACTTCGTGTAAGGAACTTCGTGTAAGAAACTACGCTTCGCTCCGTGTTGCTTGTTGTTCTGAATAATCTGAATAATCGGATTATTCTGATTAATCAGAATAATCAGAGCAAGGCATGTTAATTGTTAATTGTTAATTGTTAATTGTTAATTGTCATCTTTTCCTCGCATGCCCAAACATAAATCCGACATAGAGTCGGGGTCCGGAGGGTGCCATATAGGCGTATTCGTTGGTTAGGTTTCTTCCAAAGGGCACCACGTAATCCAATCGGCAGACCAATGCCACGCGCTTCGTCAAAGCATATTCAAAGCCGACATACGGTCCGATGAAGAAGAAGGGCGTCTTGCGAAAATAGGCGTTGTAGGTTAGGTTGCTTTCCGGGGACGCCCCGACTTGGTCGCGGGTACTCATGGAGGTGCGGTCTATAGACCGCACCATACTCCGTCCATCCTCCTCTTCACCTTCGTACATCCGCCGCATGCTACCGCCCCCGAGGGTGAAACCCAAAAACGGGCGAAAACGGTCGCGTGTCCAGTAGTAGTCGAGCACCAAGCCGCCCCAGCCGGTGCGTATCTGCGAGTTGTTGCCCATCAGCGGCATGGTGCTCACAAATCCCTCGCCCCCCAAGTGAATACGGTCAAGGAAATGCACCTTCGCCGCTCCTCCGATGCCGAAGGTAACGCCTCCGCGCGGCATATCCGCCATGCTGTTGAACGCCGTGTTTCCGAACAGCGAGCCCGCGTCCGGCGCGAACAGATAGCCCACATGCAGCATCATCCCGCCCGAGCAACCCGTGAAGACAACCCGTTTCTGCGCCGCAAGGCTGTCAGCAGGTATCTCACTCGAATAAACATGCACGGCAGGAACAAAGAGCAAGGAACAAAGAACCAAGAAAAAATAGAGTCGACTCTGATATTTCAGAGGCGATATTGTTATGTCTTTGTTCCTTGTTCCTTGCTCTTTGTTCATATTCTTAAATTAGGCTGAACGCCACATCCATCATGTGGGTGAAGTTGTTCTGACGCTCTTCCGCCGTGGTAACCTCGCCGGTCAGGATGTTGTCGCTTATCGTGCAGATAACCAATGCTTTATTGCCGCTGCGGGCAGCGTTCATATAGAGCGCGGGGGCCTCCATCTCCACGCACATCACGCCCATGTTAATCCACTTGTCGTTGTGTGGATTCTCGGTGTAGAAGGTGTCTGATGAGAACACGTTGCCCACCTTATAATGGTAACCGAAGTGCTCGCAAGCCTCGGCGGCGCGGCGGCAGAGGTCGAAGTCCGCGATAGGGGCGAAGGTGCCGGGCAACTCATATTGCGCGGCGTAGTTGGAGTTGGTGCAAGCGCCCATAGCGATGGCAAGGTCGCCGATATGCAGGTCGGGGTGGATACTGCCTGCCGAGCCCACGCGGATGATGGTCTTCACGCCGTAGAAGTTATACAACTCATAGGAGTAGATACCTATCGACGGAATGCCCATGCCGTGCCCCATCACGCTCACACGCTTGCCTTTGTGTGTGCCCGTGAAGCCGAGCATGCCACGCACGTTATTGAATTGCACGGGATTGTCTAAGAACTTCTCTGCCATCAGCTTTGCGCGCAGAGGGTCGCCCGCCATGATGACGGTCTCGGCGATGTCGCCTAATTGTGCCCCGATATGGGGAGTTGGTGTCTGTGCCATAGTGTATTTAAGTCTTATTTGTTATTCACTCCGTGTTGTTCGCTTCGCGTTTGTCAGTTCCTGTTTGCGCTTCGCGTTTAACATGAAATGAAAAACATGCAATGGCTAACATGAAATGACAAACATGAAATGATTAACATGAAATGTTCACTTTCTTCAGGTCTTCCGGCGTGTCAATGCCGATGGTCTGTATATGGGTGATGCCCACCTTGATACGATAGCCGTTCTCGAGCCAGCGCAGTTGTTCAAGGCTCTCGGCGACCTCCGCGCGGCTCTGCGGCAGTTGCGTGATACGCTCCAGCACGTCTGCCCGATAGGCGTACATCCCGAGGTGCTTGAAGTGCTTGCCCTGAGCGAGCCACTCGCTCTTGTCCACGCCCCGCAGGTAGGGAATCACGCTCCGCGAGAACAGCAGCGCCTCGTGCGTCTCCTCCGAGAACACCACCTTCGGACTGTTCGGGTTCTCCAAGTCCTCCCATGTGTCGTCCGCCGTGAAAGGCTTCACCAGCGTGGCTATCTCCGTCTCTATCGCGCCGTCCACCTCCTGAAAGCAATCCAGCAACGCCTGTATCTGCTCCGGCTGCACAAACGGCTCATCGCCTTGTATATTGACAATCACGGTGTTACGCTCGTTCTGCTCGCGGAAGGGCGGGGTGGTGATATGGTGATACGCCTCGAGGCAACGGTCGGTGCCGCACTTGTGGTCAGAGCGCGTCATCACCACGTTGCCGCCGAACGACTCCACGTGGTCGTATATCCGCTCGTCGTCGGTCGCCACCACTACCGTGTCTATCGCCTGCCGCGCTTGGTCATAGACGCGGTGAATCATCGTCCGTCCGCCTATCTCCACCAGCGGCTTACCCGGGAAACGGCTCGAACCGTACCGCGCCGGTATGATACCTATTACTTTCATAAGTGTGTTTTCAAATGTGAAAAACCGCCGCAAAGATACAAATAATTTTCGGAATACGCAAATAATGAGACCAAAAATCCTATACAATTGCATTCTTGCCTTCAAAAATAACAGGCTGCCAAACAAAAGTCAAGTTAGACAGCCTTGTGTATGTGCGATAGGCGGAAGGTGGACATGTTGTATATGTGTTTTGGACAATTGTTGTTGATAAGTTGAAGACCCGATACAGACTCGTTTATGTTACGATAATGTTACGATAATATCTGCTATTGATAAGGGGAGTAGATGGGGCATAGTTATGCGAAAAAAAGACAATTATCTAAAGAGCAAGTTAAATGGTTTGGGAATGTCGCGACATGAAAGAGACTGCCTAACAAGTCGAGTTAGACAGCCTCTTTTTGTATATGAACTGTTTGCTTTGGGTGAAAATCAATGCAACACCTTTCGTTTGGTTCCAAAACGCCTGCAGGTGAGATGCCTGCCTCCCCGGTGGCTGTGCTTCATTGGGGCTATTAGACGATCTCTTCTTAAGTTTCTCTTACGGACTCTTAGAGTTGCGTACCTAAGATGCTGTATGCAATGCCGTTTTGCAGGATGATCAGTTGCCCGTTGCGGATGATTTTGGCAGGGGTATTGCTGTCGCTCATCGCGTGCTCAATCTGAGTAGAGGGAGACGGAAATGCCACGTAGTTGCGGGCGGGTGCCCAACCTTCGCGGAAGAAATGGGTATAGGACTTTGCTTCGGCAGCCTCGTAGCCGATGATGGTTTCCTTCTCGTTCTCTGCTTTGCCGAAGAACTGCACCTTGTTCGACGCAGGTGAAATCACTTTACCCTCGGTGTCCATGGTGTTGTACTCGGAGAAGTCGTAGGGTACGCAGTTGTTCATGCCGTCTATCGTCCAGCGTTGAATCTTGCTGCCATCGCTGAGGCTAAACTCGCCTTTGCTCATATCCAGCGTGGTGAGCAGGTATGCCACCTGCGGCTGGTCGTTCCACGAGCGGCTCAGCGATACCACGGGACACTCCGATTGTATCGTACAGCGGTCGAACACATAACCTTTGTCGCCCTGTGCCGTCTGACTGTTGTTGGCGGTGATACAGTCGCTGCCGCCGCCGCTCGAAGCACGCTTCTCGCAGTAGAGCAAGGTGTTGTAAAAATACACGCTACCGCTACCGCAGATAAAGTCCACCGTACCGTGTATCTCGCAGTCCTCAAACCAGCACTGCTGTCCGGGTTTGTTGCTGTAGTAGGTATCTTGGTACGAGAGCATGCGCACGCTGTAGCAAGCAGTGTGAGTACCCTTATCTTGCAGGCAAACAGCGCGCCCGTTGTCGGCTTTGTAGTAGTCCAATGCGTTCTGCAGCGTCAGGCTTTCGAAGATGTTGTCGCTACCTGTATTGAGGATGGTCGCGGTGTTGTTGATAGATTCCGTCTTTACATCAGGTGCGTTCTTGATGATAGTGCCCGCCATCGACTCGCCCTTCACTACCACACGGCTGGCACTGATGGTGGTCAGTACGGTCTCGCCGAGGTCATAAACGCCGTCGTGGAGCAGTATCGTATCGCCGTCTTCTAAGATATTGCATACCATCATCAGCGTAGCCGCATCGCCGGCTGCAATGTCGTAGGTGTGCCCTACCTTGTTGAGCGGAGCTGCCACATTATACACCTCCACGGAGTGGATATACGAAGTGGTGGTGAAGTTGAAGTGCAGCGTGTCTTGCTTTGTGCTCTCTACGAAGAACGAGCAGAGTGCACCATCGGCAGTCGCACCTTCCTCGCCGTATTTGATAACGTGCATCACCGCCACTGAGTCGCCTGCCGCATTGCGGATAATCTGGTCGGAAGTGTTAGTATAGGTGCAGAGCCCCACCGTTACGTATGCCTTAGGCGATACTGTCAGTGTCATCTCTTGACCATTCTGGAATACAAATCCGTGGTTGGAGTGGTACTTCCCCGTGCCGGCAATCAGTTCATGGTCTTCCATGTAGAAGTTAGATTTGGATAGGTCGTATTTGTAATGCGTCCCTACTGTTGCCGTCTCAATAGCGGTTACATTCGCATAGAGCTTCAGATCGCCGTCGATAGGACTGCCTTCTGCTTTCTTGATACCGTCTGCCGTTACCCAGCCGCGGAACGCCATGCCATCCGCGATGGTGAGGTCTGCTGCGGTATATTTCGGGCTGAAGACCGCACCGGGTTGCACGGTGTCTCTGCCTAACTCATTGTCGTCTTGGTCGAAATAGGTAATCACGTAGTCAGGCACAAAAGCACATGCCTCCACTTTGATATAGGGGCAATACTCACCACAATAGACAATCAGTGTATCTGCCTCCTCGTAGTTATATACCCAAGTAGCAATACCTGTGCCTTTTGCAGGGTCATAGCAACCGGCTGCTCGAGTATCAATGAAACCATAAGTATCTGCCTCGTCTATCTTGCCGTCTTCGTTCAGGTCTTTCTTGGCACTGCAAACATAAGCACTATTGGCTGCGGCATACCCGCAACCGCCAAGGCTGACCTTTACAGGACCGTCCACGGCGAACTTAAAAGCCACCCAGCACCAGCCGTGGGTAGAGCCGTTGAAACTGGAACCATGCTGCGAATAGCCCATTTGCGTAACGTCCGCAGGCAGTTCTCCGATGGGATTCTGTGTCAGGTCTATCTCAAAGTTGGTGAAGTCGCGCTCCATATTGCCGTAGATAGCCATCTCGGTCATATAAGCATTCTGCGCTCCGTTCAGATTGTACCAGCGCAGTTGCACATTCTCGCGCTTGACATCAATGTCCACCGCGGTGCCTGCCTGCGCACAATAGGCAGTGGAGAGGGTATCCCATTTCGTAGCCTCTGCAGTTTTACACATCAATCCCCATCCGCGACTGCCGCCGGTAGCGGCATGCACAAAATGCACTCGGGTAACGTTCTTCAGCACGCTCGTCTCAATGTACGGTGTAGCAGTCTTTGCCGCCATCGCATAGCCGGCGGTTATCACCTCCGTGTTGGTAAACTTGGCGTTTGTGCCGGTAGGCGACACATCCACTTCTGCGAGGGTGATAGCGAGGGTCTCGTTCGTCCCCGCGGTGGTAAAGTTCTTGGTAGTTGGGGTCGTGCTACTGCTGATAGCGTCCCAGTCTTGGAAATTGGTGGAGTACAACTTGGTCTCCATCGTAGTGCCGGCATACGCCATCGTGGTGCATGCCAAAGCAACCATTGTCAATGTTTTCTTCATGTTGTGTTAGAAATTAAGTGGATGAATATAAAGGACTTTTAATGGCTTTATATGGAGCCCAAAAATGTTTAAATTAACTCTGCAAAGATATCTCTTTCCGTTGAAATACGCAAATTGATGCCCCTTTTCCTACAAAAACCGTCAAAAAATACACAAGACCTCTGCAGGAACAGAGGTCTAATGATTTAATGAACTTTTAATGGCTTTATATGGAGCCGCATTAACGAATCATTAACGGCAATTAACGGAGCGTTTTACCGCCAATTTCGAGGCGTGATGCGTGTGCCGTCGGGCAGACGGGGACAGCGGAGGATGGTCACCCAATCGGGGCGCCCGATGGAGCGGTCCTGCGAACGGTATTCGTAACTGTACGGGCATGGTGTGCCTTTGGTGAGCCCTGTGTGCCACGCTTCGGGCGCGAGGCAGCCTTCGTCCCACGTGGTGTATGCCCAGACGGTCTCTCCCCACCAGCGCCACGGGCGGGCGAGATAGGCGGGGGTATTGCCCGGTTGCACCAGTTCGTCAGTAGTGGCGAAACGGATGTGGCAGCGGTAGAAGAGCATACCACGCGGGTTTGCCTTGGGCGCGGGATTGCCGTATTTATCGGCTGTCTCGTGGGTACCGTCGGGGTCGTTGCGCGAGGCGGAGATATAGCAGCGGTCGCCCTTCTCGTCGCTCACGTTGATGACGATAGTGGCGCGGCGGACAGCGAGCATCAGTCCGCCGAAGATAAAGTCCACACCGCCTTGCAGGATGCCGCCGTCCACATAGACGGAGGCACCTTGGTCGCCGTAGAGCACGTCTTGGTGCCCGACACAGCGGCAGTTGCGGAGCACGGCGTTAGTGGCTGTCTCGGTGAAGGAGATGGCTGCCGCTCGCTCGATAAAACGTTTCTGCTGCACCTCGGTAGAGCCGATGGTCTTGGGGCGCACGGGCATTTGCCGCTTGGGGCGTTCTTTCTCCGTCCAATCGGTCTTGGCTTGACTGATGTCGATAAGGGTGTCCGCGGCTTCGGCAGCGGAGATGTACTGGTTGAACGAGTTCTCGAAGATGATACCCTCGGCGTAGAAATCGGGGGCGGTAACGAGTACGGAGGCATTCCAGCGGCGGGTGCGTTTGCCGCCGTAGTTGAAGGTGTCGCCCATGGAGGCGTATTGGTAGCCGTGCCCGTAGTAGGAAGTGATGCGTACCGCCTGCGGAGCGATGTCCACGCCGCCGTTTTGCAGGGCGATAGAGGGGCGGCGCGAGGCATTGACAAGACGCAGCCCGGGCACGTCAATAGTGAGCGCTTCCTCGTAGTTGCCCGGGGCAAGGTAGATGGTGGTGCGCTCGCCCGAGGCGGCATAGACCACGCGAGCCGAATCGATGGCGGGCGAGATGGGGTCGCCCGCGGAGAGGTAGAGTATTAGACCTAAGAGGAACATGAGGGGATAATTAAGAATTAGGAATTGTCCGGGTGCGCAGGCGTCCCCGCCTGCTGATGCTTGATTCTTGAAACTTGCAATCCGGCAGGCGAGGACGCCTGCGCACCCGGACAACTTTATAATAGTATTAGCATCTCGCAGCGTTGGCAGTCGAAATGGAGGCGGAGGATGGTTCCGTTGCGTAGGCGCAGATAGCGGGGCTCGTTGCGGAGCGGGGCTGTCTTTCGGCAGTGCCCCATCTCGTGGAGCAGGCAGTAGCGACAGGTCATTAGGGGATGTCCGGGTACGCAGGGGCTTGCATCCCGATTTATCGGGGCGTCCTCGCCTGCTTTCGTGTCAGGCGGATCAAGGAGGTGCGGTATCTTCGTTACACCATTCTGAGGAGCCCCGCCCCCTGCCCCCTCCCCGCAAGCGGGGCGGGGGAGTTCACCTGCGCACCCGGGCATTCCCTTTTGGTGCGGCTCCCGCAAACGGGATAAACTTCCGACCGCACCTCCTTGAGTGTCTCCATTTTCTATCACCTCCCTGCGCCACGTGTTGAGGACGCTGATGGGGAGGAAGTAGGGACGGGTGTTGAGGGTGAGTTGGCGGACAGCATAGGGTGTGTCGCCTAACTTGCTCAGTTGTTCGCGGAGGGTTTGCAAGGCGCGCTCGGGGTTCTTGGCAGGCTCGTGGGGGTAGGTAAACTGTTTCTCTGCATCTCCTATCCGCAGGCGGAAGCCGTCGTCGGTCTCAGCGAAGAGGATGTCCACAGGTATGCGCCGCTCGCAGCGCAGCGACTTGACGAAAGCCGTATCAAGGTTGCGGAACACCTTGTCGCCCGCACGCAGGTCCTTCGGGAGCGCGTTGGGCAAAATCCAATCGCCTTCTACACCATTGACGCTGAAGCCTTGGTCGCCGAAGCAGAGACCGTCGCCGTTGTGGAGCATGATGCCGTCTTGCAGAGAGAGGCGAATCTTGCCGTTGCGGATGGCGGCTACTCGCCCGATATACTCGCCCGTGGACTTGGGTGTCTCCCAGTTTGCCATGTGCGCTGTTCGCCCGTGGAGGAAATAGTCGATACCGCCGCGGTGGAAGGTCTTGGCAGGGTTAGGGGAGAAGGCGTAGTGGAGGGTGGAGAGTTCATGGAGGTGCGGTCTCCCGGCCGCACCATCTTGATAGCAGGCGGGGACGCCTGCGCACCCGGACAGTTTTCCCCGCCCCCTGCACCCCCTCCCCGCAAGCGGGGCGGGGGAGTTTATTGAGACCGCACCTCCTTGAGCGGCATTGGTAATTTGGTCTAACTTCTGCCGGTAGTAGGCGGTGATGTTGGTTACGTAGTCCGCGTCTTTCAGCCGACCTTCTATCTTGAAGGTGGTAACACCTGCGTCGATGAGTTCTTGCAAATGGGCGGAGCGGTCCATGTCCTGCAAAGAGAGGAGGTAACGCTGGTGGATGGGTCTGTCTTGGTCGTCCGTGAGTTCCTGCATATCCGCGTCCAGCAGGTCATACTGCATACGGCACATCTGCGAGCAGGCACCGCGGTTGGCGCTGCGCCCCGTCAGCACCTCGCTCATGTAGCAGCGCCCCGAATAGGACACGCAGAGTGCGCCGTGCACAAAAGCTTCCAACTCGATGGGCTGCTGCCCTTGTGCCTCGGAGTGGGCGAGCACGGCATCGCGGATAGCGCGTATCTCGCTGATGGACAACTCGCGCGCCAGCACCACGCGCCGAAAGCCCAAGTCTTGCAGGCGTATCACCTGCTCGGCGGTGCGGTTGTCGCACTGGGTGGAGGCATGCAAGCGGATAGGCGGGAGGGGGAAAGTCAGCAGGCGGAGGTCCTGGATGATAAGAGCGTCTATGCCTATGCGGTAGAGCCTCCACGCCATCTCCACCGCCTCGGAGTATTCCTCTTCACGGAGCAGAGTGTTGAGCGTAACCAGCACCTGCACACCATAGGTGTGAGCATACCGCACCAATGCCTGCAAGTCGTCCATGCTGTTGCCAGCCGCCTGCCGCGCACCAAAGCGCGGAGCACCGATATAGACGGCGTCCGCGCCTGCTTGGATAGCGGCTTTGGCGACAGTGATGTCGCGAGCAGGAGAGAGTAAGGTGAGAGACAAAGGTTTTTTGAATTATGAATTATGAATTATGAATTATGAGTGCCCATGCTCTGAAAAAGTGGTATACAATGCCCTCATAATTCATAATTTATAATTCAAAATTATTTATTGCAATTTCTCGTGTTTGCCGGTGAGGGTATTCATGAAGCCAACGAGGAGGGCTACATCGGTGTCGCTGAGTTCTTTGTTCAGTTCGTATCTGCCCATTGCGCGCACAGCGTCTTCCAGCGTGGCTTGCGAGCCGTCGTGGAGGTAGGGAGGCGTGAGGGCTACATTGCGCAGCATCGGCACTTTGAACTTATGGAGGTCGGCATCGTTGCCCGTGAAGCCTTTCAGACCATCATCATCCGCGCAGTAAGCAATCGTGGTGTCGCGGTCAGCGAAGTAGTTTCCGTAGATAGACAGGTACTCAAACGACTGCCCTCCGGCGATAACACCCACATGGCAGGTGGCGCAACCCAACTCTTTGAATGCCTCGTAGCCTTTTTGCTCCTCGGCAGTTAGCGCGTTAGCATCGCCTTTCAGCCAGAGGTCGAAAGCGCAGTCGGGGGTGAGGAGCGTCTTCTCATACTCGGCGATAGCCAGCGTTACGGTGTTCTGCGTGAGTCCCTCGCCCGGGAAGAGTTGTTCGAACTCTTGGACAAGTGCTTTGTCTTGGCGCAGGCGTGCTACGATGTCGTCCCACGTCTGGTCGCCCATCTCCACGGGGTTCACGGGAGGACCTGCAGCCTGCTCTTGCAGGTCGGCAGCACGGCCGTTCCAGAACTGCTGCACGTTGAAGTACGCATTGTAAACGGTAGGTGCATTCACGCCTCCGAACTGTCCGTAGATACCTTCGGAGGTGCGCTCGTGGGCTTCGTCAGCGCCCCCCTGCTCCAAGAGGTGGCAGGAAGCACAAGAGATGGTGCCGTCCAGCGAGATACGCGGGTCGTTGTACATACGCTCACCTAATGCCACTTTCTCGGGGCAGGTGGGCACCGAGGCGGGCAATGCCTGCAAAGGTTCGTTGGCATGCTCGGCTACCGACAGACCGTTGCTGAAGCGGTCAGCGCGAACATCGGCAATCCATTGCAGCAGCACTGCTTTCTCTTTGTTGTTCAGCCCTGTGCCCCAGTGAATCATGCGATACTGGTGGATAGGCATGCTGCCTGTCAGCACGCTGTACTCCAGTTTCGCCAACTCGGGTTCAGTGATAGCGGCGAGGTCAGCGGTAGCCGCCTTCAGGTCGGTGAAACGCTGTGCGTGGAGCACATGCTCGTCCATCATCGGACCGATAACGGGGAACGAAGCGTAGAAGGGTAACTCGGGGGCTGCGGCGTGGCAGGCGAAGCAGTTGTTGTTCTGCAATACCGCCATCACTTGCTCCTCTTGACCGGCATCCGCGGGGATGCGGTTGTGTGCACAATGTCCGTAGATGGCATAGCCGGCAATCGCCAACACTACCACCGCAAGGAGGATGTACAGCACTTTCTTTGTTTTTGTTGTCATGATGTTTTTGTTTTGTTAGTTTGTATGAAGTTGATTTTTTGACCACTTTGTTGTCCGACCGTTTCACTATCCGACCGCTTCGCTGAACGACTGCTTCGCTGACGGATGCTTGCATCCCGATTTATCGGGACCGCTTCGCTGAACGACTGATTTACAAGCGATACTATATCAGTCGGGGAGCACGAAGTGCGGTCGTTTGTCTGTTAGCGCGGAGCGCGGTCTATTAGTCGTCAGACGGTCGTTTTATCTCCCGTAGGTATGCAGACTCACCTCTGCCGAGGGGAGGTAGTTCACTCCGTACCATGTCATCTGCATGGCGGCGAAACTCAGCAGCACGAAGACCACGAGCAGCACTTGCATCGTCTTTTTTTCCTTCGGGTCATGGCTCTTCGTCTTGAGGTGCATCCCTATGAGCGTGAGCATCCATGTCGCCAACGCCCAGCACTCCTTCGGATCCCACGTCCAGTAGTCGCCCCACGCCTGTTTCGCCCATACCGCCCCGCAGAGCATGCCTATCAGCAGCAAACAAGAAGAGGTCTGCAATAAACCCATTATTAGACCGCTTTGCTGTTTGACAGCTTCGCTGTTTGACCGCTTCGCTGTTAGACCGCTTCGCTGTTTGACCGCTTCGCTGTCCGACCGCTTTGCTGACAGACTGCTTCGCTGTTTGACCGCTTCGCTGTTAGACTGATTTTGTATTTGTATATCAGTCTGACAGCGAACGAAGTGAGCGGTCTTTTGTCGTTCAGCGTCAGCGGTCGGACAGTCGCCGGACGGTCTGACAGTCGTTAGACGGTCTTTTATCAGTATCACTATTCCCAACACCGATGCTACGGCGAGCAGCGAGTAGGCTATCATGTACACGCCGATGTGGGGTATGAACCACGCGCTGCGGAGGGCGGGCATGAGGGTGCCGAAGTTGATTTTGGCGAGGGTGATGACGGTGAAAGCGATGGTTACGATGCCGACTGCCAGCCACCATCCCCAGTGCGCTTTCCATTGCCGCGTCATCTGCCAGCATGCGCCTATCGCCAGCAGCGCGACACCTATCCACACGACGGCTATCCACGGGTCGCGCACCACTTTCAGTACGCTGTATTCGCCCCGCACGGGGTCGTAGTTGCTCTGGTAGAAATGGTAGCCGTGGTAGGAGCAAGGATGGTTCACGGCTGTGGACAGCGTGGCAGCAGAAGCCTTCTCCCCGATTTCGCTAATCGTGAAGCGGGTGGTGAACTGCTTGGGGCTGCGCCCGTCGGCGTAGTAATCGATATAGAACGTATCTATCTGCACCTCAAACGGCAACGGCAGCATCTCGCCGTTGCTTTGGTAGGCGATATGGGTGGGCACACCGTATTCGAGCAGCACCTGCCCGTCTTCTCTGTCGGGTGCCCCGAAGAACCCGCCGAACAAGACGAGGAAGATACCCGTATGCAGGAGCAAGAACGGCAACTTTCCCAGCCACAGTTGCCCGCGCTCTTTGCGGGTAGGCAGGCAGAGCGCCTTGCTTGCGGTCTTCTGCAACTTGTGCGCTATCGCCAGCCCGAGCGAGAAAAGCAGGAGCAGGACGATGCTGTACATCGCCCACGAGTGTTGCAGTCCGAGTGCCCACGTCCCCTCTATACCATTCACTATCGCAAACACAAGCAGCATCACCGCCGCCGTCAGAGGATGACGAAAGAGACTCATCCTATTCCAAGACGAGTACGAGCACAGCGCGATGATAATCAGCAGCGCGAGGGCTAATAGTAGTGATATGGGGAAAGAAAACATTTGTAACTAGGAATTAGGAATTATGAATTATGAGGGCATTGATAATTATGAATTAAGAATTAAGAATTAAGAATTAAGAGTGCTCATGCTCTGAAATTCAATTCCTATGTTCTCTTAATTCTTAATTCATAATTCTTAATTAAATTAGGTTCATAATTCTGAATTAGCAGTTGCTCCACTACCTTCGGCAGCAATTCCCGTTCCGTCGCCTGCACGCGCGCAGCGAGGGTATCGGGGGTGTCGTTGGCGAGCACCGGCACCCGTGCCTGCGCAATCACCTCTCCGCCGTCCACCGCGCTGCTCACGTAGTGTACCGTGCAGCCCGTCTCGCGTTCGCCGGCGGCGAGCACCGCCTCGTGCACGCGCCTGCCGTACATCCCTTTGCCACCGAACTTCGGCAGCAGCGAGGGATGGGTGTTAATCATCCTGCCTGCCCACTGCTCGCACACCGCCTCGGGGATGATAGCCAAGTACCCTGCCAGCACAATCAACTCAATTCCCGCCTCTCGCAGCCGCCCCGTTATCTCCTCCCAATCGCGGCTCAATAGGGTAGGAACCCCTGCCTTTGAAGCCCGCGCCAACGCCCCGCACTCCCTGTTCGCCACCACCAGCGACACCCGATAATGGTTCGCCTCCTGACTATCCAACAGTGCTTGCAAGGTCGTCCCCTCGCCCGACACGAACACGGCAATATGTACACGCGCAGTTTTCATATCTGAAAAGCCGCGGCAAAGATACTACAATTTTGCGAAATATGCAAATAAATAAAGCAAAATTATCCGTAAATGAACGTGAGTTCGCTTGCTATCAAGGAGGTGCGGTTTCCATAAACTCCCCCGCCCCGCGATTGGGGTCCCCGCAAGCAACGCGCAGTGGGGTAAACTTTGCGGGGTGAAGCGATGTCCGATGGACATCGAGGCAGGGGGCGGGGAAAACCGTCCGAGTGCGCAGGCATCTCGCCTGCGGGGACACTGGTGAGAAACCTGTGTCTCCAGTAGTTGCGCTTAATCGATATAGGCTCGTATTAAAACCGATCAGAAACCGACCTGGAACCAATCAGAAACCGATAGAGACTGCTGGAGAATGGTAGGTGAGGAGATGGGTATCTTATGTTGATTTCACGTTAACTAACAAGAGGCTGCCCAAATGATTTGTCAGGCAGCCTCTTGCTATATAGGATAATCTGTTAATGATACGCCTACATCCGTTCCGGCACCTCTATGCCGAGCAGTGCCATCGCGCGAGCAATCACCCTTGCCACCTCTGCGGAGAGTGCGAGTCGCAGCGCGCGCTTGTCGGCATCGGGCTCGTTGAGGATAGAGTGGTCGTGGTAGAACGAGTTGAAATCGCACGCCAGCGCGTAGGCGTAGTTGCAGATGACCGCGGGGGAGAACTCGTCGCCGGCTTGCTTCACCACTGCGGGGAACTCGCCGAGACGCTGTATCAACCCCAACTCCTTCTCGTTCAGGCTAATGGTCAAATTGTCAATTGTCAAATTGTCCAATGTTCCCGCTTTGCGCAGCACCGACCGGATACGCGCGTAGGTGTACTGGATGAACGGTCCCGTGTTGCCGTTGAAGTCAATCGACTCCGCAGGGTTGAAGAGCATGTTCTTCCGCGGGTCCACCTTCAGGATGAAGTATTTCAGTGCTCCCAGTCCCACCTTGCGGGCTATCTCCTCCGCCTCGGCGGGCGTTACGTCGGGCAGGGTGTTCACCTTGTCCTTGCTGATTTCGCGGGCATCTTGTATCATCGCCGCCATCAGGTCGTCGGCGTCCACCACCGTGCCCTCGCGGCTCTTCATCTTGCCGTTGGGCAGTTCCACCATGCCGTAGGAGAAGTGCACCAACTCCTTGCCGAAGGGGAAGCCCAGTCGGTCGAGCAGGATACTCAGCACCTTGAAGTGGTACTCCTGCTCGTTGCCCACCACATAGACCATCTTGTCTATCGGGTAGTCTTGGAAACGCAGTTTGGCGGTGCCGATGTCCTGCGTCATATAGACGGAGGTGCCGTCCGAGCGCAGCAGCAGTTTCTCGTCCAAGCTGTTCTCCGTCAGGTCTGCCCACACGGAGTTGTCCGCGCGGCGGTAGAACTTACCCTCCGCCAGTCCGCGCTCCACCTCTTTTTTGCCCTCGAGGTAGGTGTTGCTCTCGTAGTAAATCTTGTCGAACGACACGCCCATCTGCCGGTATGTCTCGTCGAAGCCGGCATAGACCCAACTGTTCATCTTCTCCCAAAGGGCGCGCACCTCCGCGTCGCCTTGTTCCCACTTGAGCAGCATCGCCTGCGCCTCTTTGATGAGCGGCGCCTCTTTCTTCGCCTGCTCCTCGTCCATGC
The DNA here is from genome assembly GCA_051870915.1 of Paludibacteraceae bacterium. Lineage (GTDB taxonomy): Bacteria > Bacteroidota > Bacteroidia > Bacteroidales > Paludibacteraceae > Colicola. Next base: position 6,619 of record JBJECI010000001.1, on the reverse strand, counting down.
CGCCTGCCACGAGTTCCGCTACCTGCGCCTTGTACTCCTTGTCGAAACGCACGTAGTAGTCGCCTATCAGGTGGTCGCCTTTCTTCCCGCTCGATTCGGGCGTCTCACCGTTGCCGAACTTCAGCCACGCGAGCATCGACTTGCAGATATGAATACCGCGGTCGTTCACGATATTCGTCTTCACCACCTGCCAGCCGTTCGCCTCCTGAATCTGCGCGATGGAGTAGCCCAGCAGGTTGTTGCGCACGTGCCCGAGGTGGAGCGGCTTGTTCGTGTTCGGCGACGAGTACTCCACCATCATCAGCCCGCGCTTCTCCGTGCTGTCGCCGTAGTGCTCGTTGGCTGCCATGTCGCGCAACTGCTCCAACCAAAAAGCGTCGCTGATACTCAGGTTGAGGAAGCCCTGCACGGCGTTGAACTTACTGATAATCTGCCCGTTGTCTTGCAACCATTGCCCCAACTCCGCCGCTACCTGCGCGGGGGCTTTGCGGGCAGCTTTCACAAACGGGAACACCACCACGGTGAGGTTGCCCTCAAACTCGGGGCGCGTCTTCTGCAACTGCACTTGCTGCGGCGCTGCATCAATATCATAGAGTGCCTTAACCGCCTTGATTACTAACGATGAAAGGGTTTGTTCTATTGTCATGGG
>JBJECI010000001.1:0-5870 GCA_051870915.1 Paludibacteraceae bacterium | reverse complement strand
CCGCTCTGTACTTCGCGGGCACGGGCTCCACGGGCGGCGATTCCATCTTCAGCGGGTCGATAGGCGTCCCGTTCTTCCACACTCGGAAGTCCAGATGCGGACCTGTGGACGACCCGCTGCTGCCCACATAGCCTATCACCTCGCCCTGCTGCACGCGCCCGCCGACACGCAGGTCTTTCGCGTACTTGCTCAGGTGGAGGTAGGCGGTGTTGTAGGTGCTGTTGTGCCGTATCTTCACCGTGTGTCCGCCGCCGCCTTTGTAGCCTTTCTCTATCACCGTGCCGTCGCCTATCGACACCACGGGCGTGCCCGCCGGCGCCGCATAGTCCACGCCCGTATGGGGGCGCACCACCTTATAGATAGGGTGCTTGCGCGCGTAGGTGAAGCGGCTGGAGATACGTTTGTAGTTGAGCGGCGCTTTCAGAAACGCTTTGCGCAGGCTGTTCCCCTGCTCATCGAAGTAGCCGCTAACCGACTCGTTCTCAAACCAATACGCCTCCTGCCAACGCCGTCCGTGGTAGAAATGGGCGGCGTAGATACTGCCTATGCCTATGCGCGTGCTGTCCACGAACTGCTCCTCGTAATACACCCGCACCGAGTCGCCTTTCTGCAAGCCGAAGAAGTCTATCGTCCATGCGTATATCTCGCTCAGTTCCAGCGCCAAGTCCACGGGCAGGTCGTTCTCTACCATCGCGTTCCAGAGGCTGCTCTCTATCGTCGCTTGCGCACTGCGCTCCACCAAGGTAATCGGCTTCTCGTGGTGCTCCACGTGCAGCGAGTCAGTCAGGTGCAGCACCTTCGCGGTGCGGATATCGGGCTGATAGACCCAGTAGCGGAGCAGGCTGTCGGGCTGATAGAGTGCCAGATAGCGCTTGCCCGCCCGTATCTGCCGCACGTCGAACTGCGCCTTGTCGAGCGTCAGCACGCCCGCCAGTTGCTGCGCGTTGGCACCGCAGCGCTTGAGTATCCCGCCTAAGGTCTCCCCCTCGCGCACATACCCCGTGTCCACGCGGAAAGAGTCGATAGGGATACCGTACTCATATCGCACAAACACGCTATCGCCGCAAGGGGTCTCCTCCTCGCAGCGACTCTCGCCCCGCTGCCCGCAACCGCTCAACACCAGCAGACAGCACAATAGAATATAAGGAAAATGTTTCAAAGGATGAATACTTTTTGTTTGACCGCTTCGCTGACTGACCGCTACGCTGACTGACCGCTTCGCTGAACGACCACTTTGTTGTCCGACTGCTTCGCTGTCCGACCGCTTCGCTGACAGACCACTTTGTTGTCCGACTGATTTTGCTTGCAAGACTATATCAGTCTTTCAGCGAACGAAGTGAGCGGTCTTTTGTCTTTCAGCGCGAAGCGCGGTCTGACAGTCGTCAGACGGTCTTCTTAGGATACTTCCTCGTCCAAGACGACACTTTCAGCCGAATCACGCCCAGCAACGCCTCGGAGAAGATACCGCCCGACATCTTGCTCGTGCCCAGCACGCGGTTCACGAAGATGATGGGCACCTCCTTGATACGGAAGCCGCACTTGTAGGCGGTGAACTTCATCTCTATCTGGAAGGCATAGCCCTTGAAGCGTATCTTGTCCAACTCGATGGTTTCCAGCACCTTGTGGCGATAGCAGACGAAGCCGGCGGTGGTGTCGCACACGGGCATGCCCAGCACGAAACGCACGTACTTGCTGGCAAAATAACTCATCAGCACGCGCCCCATAGGCCAGTTCACCACGTTCACGCCCGTAACATAACGGCTGCCAATCGCCAAGTCTGCGCCCTCGTTAGCGCAGGCGTCGTACAGTTTGAGCAGGTCTTGCGGGTTGTGGCTGAAGTCGGCGTCCATCTCGAAGATATACTCCGCCTTGTGCTCTATCGCCCACTTGAAGCCGGCGATATAGGCTGTACCCAGTCCCAACTTCCCGTGACGCTCCACAAGGTGCACACGACCTTGAAACTTGCCTGCCATCAGACCTTTCACGATGTCTGCCGTACCGTCGGGAGACCCGTCGTCTATCACCAGCACTTCAAACGCCAGTGGCAGGTTCATCACTGCCGTGATAATCGCTTCGATGTTCTCTTTCTCGTTGTACGTAGGGATAATTACTAACCGTTCCATGTTATATAATTATGAATTAGGAATTTAAGAATTAAGAAAGCGTTGTTGATTACTAGGGACGCCCCGACCTATCGGGACGGGCAGTTTGGAACAAACTGTAAGTCAGCAAAACAGCAAACCAATTAACGACTTCTACTAACTTTTCAACACGCAGACTTCGTTCGGCTGCGTCCTCGGCAGCGCTTCCAGATACACGTCCTCGCCTGCTCGAATCCCCTCCGCCGCCAAGCGGTCTGCCACGGTCTGAAACGCCACCTCGGGGTCGTTGTTCTCCAGCGACAAGTGGCACAGCCATATATGCTGCATGCCCTCGTGGTAGTTGCGCGCCAGCAACTCCCCGCAGGTTACGTTGCTCTGGTGTCCTCTCGGCGACAGAATCCGCTCTTTCAGGTAGGTGGGGTAGGGACCGTTCAGCAGCATATGCTCATCGTGGTTCGCTTCTATCACGACGTGGTTCGCCGTCTGCAAATAGCCTTCCATCTCCGCGCTCGGTGTCCCGCAGTCGGTGGCGAGCATCCAACGTTGCCCCATGAAGTCTATCACATACCCCACGCACTCCGTCGAGTCGTGGCTGATACCGAAGGTCTGCACTTGCAGGATGGGAGTCCCCTGCGCCTCGTGGTGCGCCGCGCACAGCAACGGCAACTCCCAGCACGCGCCTTTCTCGAAGTACTTCCGCGAGGTCTTCAACTTCTCCCGCACGCCGTAGTTGCGGTCTATCCCCTCGTGCACAAGGGGCGTCGCGTATATCGGTAGGCGCACACGTTCACCCAGCGTGCCCACCGCGCGGATATGGTCCGCGTGGTCATGCGTAACCAGCACGCCCGCTATGTTGCCGAAGTCCAGACCCATACCCCGCAGGTGCTTCTGTATCGTGCGGGCAGATATGCCGGCATCTATCAAAACGCCCTGCTCGCGCGTGCCCAGATAGTAGCAGTTCCCGCTACTACCGCTCGCCAAACTACGAAATATGAAGTCCTTTTCTCCCATTTTACACGAATTAGGCGGCAAAATTACATAAAATAATTGAGATACGCAAATTATTTTGGAATTTTGGAGAAATTTATAAGAAAAAGCCTTATTATGTAGATATGTTTCGACAAAAATCTATATATTCGGATAATAGTTTCTCTATCCCGAAAGTAATGATTTGCTTTCTGCTTGCGCATTCTTTTTGTTAAAAGGATGAAATAATGCGTTTTTTAGAAAAAAGTGCGGAAAAATTTGCATATATGAAAAAAAAGCCGTACCTTTGCACTCGCTTTTGGAAAAAAGAGGAGAATCAGTAGCTCAGCAGGTAGAGCACATCCCTTTTAAGGATGGGGTCCTGGGTTCGAGCCCCAGCTGGTTCACAACAATAAAAGCCGCTCCGATGAGGAGCGGCTTTTATTGTTTTTATTGTTCGCTTTTCCTACTCAAATGCACCCATCTGGAGCATAGAAACCTCTTTGGGTGTGAGGAAACGGTATTTGCCGCGGGCAACATTCTTCTTGGTGAGACCGGCGAACGACACGCGGTCGAGTTGCATCACCTTATAGCCCACCTTCTCGAAGATACGGCGCACCACGCGGTTCTGCCCGGAGTGAATCTCCAAGCCGATATGGCGGCGGTCTTCTTTCGGGAACTCCAAAGCATCGGGCACTATCTTCTCATCGTCCAGCACGATACCCTCGCGTACTACTGCCTCGTCTGCTTCCTCTAAATCGCGGTCGAGCGTAACGGCGTAAATCTTCTTCTTGCCGAACTTCGGATGCGTCAGTTTGGCAGCCAAGTCGCCGTCGTTGGTCAGCAGGAGCACGCCCGTGGTGTTGCGGTCGAGTCTGCCCACAGGGTAGATACGCTCAGAGCATGCGTTGCGCACGATGTCAATCACCGTGTGGCGTTCCTGCGGGTCGTCGGTGGTCGTTACGGTGTTCTTCGGCTTGTTGAGCAGGATATACACCTTACGCTCGCGGCGCACGGGCTGGTCGTGGAACTGCACCTTATCGGTCGGCAGCACCTTTGCACCCAGCGAGTCAACCACCACGCCGTTCACCGAGATTACACCCGCCTGAATGAAATCATCTGCCTCACGGCGCGAGCAGATGCCCGCATTGGCGAGGTACTTATTCAAGCGAATAGGCTTCGTGGGGTCTTCGTATTGCTTCTGATAGGTCTGGCGCTTGCGCTGGCTATATACGCCGGCATTGCGCTGCGGACGCGGACGGAAGGCGCGTTGCTGACCGTCGCCGTTGCCGTTGCCGTTGTAACCGTTGTTCTTGTTGTTTTCGTAGTTTTCGTTATTTCCGTTGTAGCCGCGATTGTTGTAGCGAGGACGGGGTTGATATTCGCCTCCCTCGGCATTATATCGCGGGCGAGGTTGATACTCACCCCCCTCGGCATTGTACCGCGGACGCGGCGTTACGCGCTCTGCGCGCACCTGCCCGTCTGCAGGACGGTTAAAACGCTGACGAGGGCGACCTCCTTCGCGGCGATTGTTGAATCCGTCAGGAGTACCCGAATAGCCGTTGTTCTCACGGCGGGCATTGTAGCCCCCTTCACGATGGGAATTGTCTGCATTGAAACGCGGGCGACGTGCGCCTTCTGCGTTGAAATCTTGATGATCGTTGTACATAATCTTTTTGCCTTAATTAAGAATGAAGAATTAAGAATTAAGAGATCGTATTCTCAATAGTTCATTCGTCTTGTTTTTAACGAGTAACCCTCGCGGGCTACGGGTACGCTCACGCGCACTGTGTTCAATTACGAATTATGAATTATGAATTATGAGTGCACAGCGATGAAATAAAATATCCAATGCCCTCATAATTCATAATTCATAATTCAACATTCACTTACGCTTCTGCTGCCTGCTCAATAGCGAGTTTGCCACGATAGTAGCCGCAAGAGGGGCATACGGTGTGGTAGATGTAGTGTGCACCACAGTTCGGGCAAATAGCCAATGCGGGTACGGTCAGTTTGTCATGCGTACGACGTTTCGCTTGTCTGGTGTGCGATTGTCTTCTTTTAGGATGTGCCATAGTTGTGTTATAATTTTACAGAATAATGTTATACTTTTGACTTGCCGCCGTCAAGTTAGTAGCCACGCAGAATAGCCCTATTCCTTGTCCTTCGGTTCGTCGATATCTTCATCCTCCGGCATGGTACAAAGGTGGTCTTGGAGAAGAGCATCCATTTGCGGATTACAACCACCGGGTTGGTGACTATGCACCAGCGGAAGATTCACAATTACCAATTCATACGCCAGCCACTCCAAGTCTATCGTCTCTGTGCCTTCGTCCAGTTCCATATCGTCCTCGGCATCCACCGCCAAGTCCATCGGGTCAAGACAACGGTCGCAGGTAACCTGCACCGTGCCACTGACCTTGATACGGAGGTCAAAGTCGCGCTCTCGGAGAGCCAACTCCGCTTTTGCCTGCACATGTCCGCTCAGTACCTCACTTTTCTCCACGCTTTGGAAATACGCGCTATCCAACTCATAATCAAAGGAATGGTTGCCGATTTCCAACTTGGAAAGTTCGATGATATGTGGGGTTTGTGTAGTCATAGGGCAAAATCGGCTGCAAAGTTACGACTTTTTTTTGAAACAAACAAATTTTTTCTGCTTTTTCTATGAAAATTGTCTTTGCTTCCCGCTAAAAGAAGACTGCCCGACGCAAGCGTCGGGCAGTCAAAAATAATCAGTACGATTAGCAATTATTGGATGCTACCGGTACCTACGTTGAAATCGAGGGTAACCTTTGCACC